>JAIOQA010000042.1 GCA_021413675.1 Deltaproteobacteria bacterium
GCGCCCGCGCGATCGCCACGAACTTCGCGTCCTCCTCACCCACGATCAGATGTGCGCGGTCGGCGCGCGCGTGAAGCGCCGCGCGATAGTCGGGCATCGCCGCCAGCCCCATGGTCTCGAGGCTGCGCGCGAGCCCCTCCGCGGGTAGCGCCAGCCGCCGCGCGCGCCGCGCCGCGAGCCGCTCCGGATCGACGCGCGCCTGGCTCGCGAACAGCGGCTGGGCCTGCCACGCGTCGACGAACGCCGCGATCCCGCGATCCCGCAGCATCGCGGCCCAGGCGCGATCGCCCGCGGCGCGCACCTCGCGCTCGCTCGCCGAGGCAAGCCCCGGGTTCAGGCTGACGAGCACCGCGCGCGCGATGCGATCGGTGGCGAGCAGGCCGAGGGCGACCCGCGCGCCGAGCGAGTAGCCCACCACGATCTCTGCGCCGGCGAGCGCCGCGCTCACCTCCGCGAGGTTCGCGTCCCAGCCGTCCGCGATGGGGACATCGTGCCCCGGCAACCGCGGGATGACCGGCTCGAGCGTGTGCCCCCGCCGATCCAGCTCGGCACAAAGAACCGAAACCACCTCAGCAAGGGCGTCCGGATCCCCAGCGAATCCGTGGAGGAAGCCGATCCTCATGTCATCCGACCCCAGCCGCGGGGCGGACAGAACCGGGGACGACAGTCCTCACCGCCGCCCTGAAAGTGGTCAAACAGGCTGAACCACTGGAGGTCGCACATGGCGTAGCCGTTGCACACACGCCCCGCCATGCCGCGAACTGCTCTCTCCGCACTGCTCTCGGCCATCCCCATCTTCGTCATCGGATGCGCCGCTGAAGTCGGCCCGACGATCGACACCTCGGGTGACATCGATTCGTACATCCGCGCGCTACCGTACCTCCCGGCCGACCCGCCGGCGGTGGTCGAGGGCCAGCGTTCGGCGCCGACCCGCGAGGGCGACTACCAGTGCACCTCGCAGAACCTGCAGGAGACCCGGCAGTACGACAAGATCGTGGCCTACGCCGCGAACTCGGAGTCGCTGTGGCCGGGCGCGATGGTCGGGGGCGAGTCGGTCTACACCGGCCTGTTCTCGCAGATCGTGTTCCCGCGCAAGCCGCTCACGATCTCGGTGAGCCTCGATAACCTCGCCGGCGCCAAGTCGGCGGTGCTGCCCGATCCGTCGCTCGCGTCGTTCCGCGAGGCGGTGAGCAACATCCTGGCGAGCACGATCACCGGCGCGACCCCGGCCAACATCTACTCGGAGATCGAACAGGTCCACAGCGAGAAGCAGCTGGCGCTGGCGCTCGGCGCCGATGTCTCGTGGCTCGGCTCGGCGGCGTCGATCTCGGCGTCGTTCGACTGGTCGAAGCAGAACACCCGGTCGCGCTACCTGGTGCGCTACACGCAGGCCTACTACACGGTCGATGTCGATCAGCCCGGCAACCCGACCGACTTCCTCGATCCGCAGGTGTCGCTCGAGGACGTGAAGGCGCAGATCGACGAGACCAACCCACCGCTCTACGTCGCGTCGGTGACCTACGGCCGCATGGTCGTGTTCACGTTCGAGTCGGAGTACTCGGCGGAGGAGCTCAACGCCGCGCTCGAGTTCGCGTACTCGGGTGGCGTCGACGTCTCGGGCAACGTGTCGGTCACCTACAAGGACATCATCTCGAGCAGCAAGATCACCGCGTTCATCCTCGGCGGCTCGGGCGGCATGGCGGCCAAGACCATCGACAGCTACGACGCGCTGATCGAGTTCATCAAGGCCGGCGGCGACTACTCGAAGGACTCGCCGGGCGCGCCCATCGCGTACAAGCTGAGCTACCTCAAGGACAACTCGCCCGGTCGCATGTCGTTCACCACCGACTACGACGTGAAGGACTGCGAGCGCGTCAGCCAGAAGATCCGCGTCACCCTCAAGAGCATCCGCGTCGAGTCTGCCGGCGGCGACAGCGGCGATGACCTCGAGCTGTTCGGTTCGATCTGGGCCGATGGCACCAACCGCACGCCCTTGTTCTCGCGCGACAGCGACCACTACGTCGGCATCCACGAGGGCACGTCGTTCCCGCAGAACGGCTTCCTCGGCGACGGCGTGCTCGACGTCTCGCCGCAGCCCGGCGGCCAGATCATCCTCGGCGCGAACCTGACCGACTACGATCCGATCAGCGCCAACGACAACATCGGCAACGAGGTCGTCGTCGCGCCGTTCGAGCTGGGCTGGCGCCGCGACATCGACGTGCTGCTCACCGGCGACTCGGCGCGCGTCGTGGTGACGTTCGGCCTGACGCCCATCTGACTCGCACTGGCGCGTGATCCGGCCCTGCGCCGGCTCACTTGGCTCGCCTCGGGCCCCGCGGAGTAATCCGCGGGGCTCGCGCGTTGTGGCGGCCATGGGGAGACGGTTGAGTGGCCTCGCGATCATCGGTGCGCTGGCGCTCGGCTCCGCGGCGGCGGCCCGGCCGATCGCGGTGGGCGACGACCTTCACCTCGTCGAGCCGGCGATCGACCTCCACGCAGAGCCGCTGACCCGCTGCTTCGACGGCGAGCGGTGTGGCGAGGACGGGTCTGCCAGCATCGGCGACGCGCGCGTGAGCGTCGTGCACATCGACTCCGGCAGCGACGGCAACACCTTCGCGCAGGTCGACGTCGGCGGCACCGTACGTTACTTCCTGATCCGCGACCTCACGCTGGCGGTCGGGCACATGAGCGCGGACAGGTTCCGCGAGCGCCGCGACGGGGCCGTGATCACAGCCGGCACCCTCGCGGGTGGTGGCGCCGCCGCGGTGATCCGCCTCGACTGGAGCTCGCAGCACTACGTCGAGGGCCGCGGCCCCGACGGCCTCGAGGAGAAGTCGCGCGATCCGTGGCAACGCCACGCGAGCGTGATGGTGTGCGCGCTCACCGCCGCGCCCTCCTGCGCGCCCGCGGTGTCGGGCGACTGCGCGCGCGGTGGCTGTCGCGCGACGCTCGCGGCCGGGACGCTCATCATCGCGACCCGCAGCGGGCGCGAGCGCCACGCGGTCGCGCCGTGATCACAGGTGGACGTGCGGCGTGATCGACGCCAGCTGCGGCGCGTCGACACCATTCGTCGGCTCGAGCGTGAAGTCGTACGTGCCCCACAGCGGGCCGGCCGCCCAGTACGTGAAGCCCAGCCACACGTCGCGGTGCGCGTCGAGGTGCGCGAGCATGTCGTCGAGCGCGGCGTAGCAGGTCGCGTTGCGGCCGCCGCCGAACTCGCCGAGGAAGCCGCGCTTGTGGTTCGCGATCAGCCAGTTCGTGAACGCGGCCAGCCGCTCCGAGCCCGCGGTCCCCGACGTGCAGGTCGGCGAGGTCCCGGACTGATCGCCATCGAGGTACTGGTGGGCCTCGTAGGCGTAGCGGTTCATCGGATCCACGACGCCGAGCATCACCACCGCGTTGGCGCTGCCGTACCAGGTCTCCTCCCAGCTGTGCGCGCCGGTCCACGCGTTGCCCGGCACCAGCACCAGGTTGGGCGCGCCCGCCGCGCGGATCGCCGCGATCGCCGCGTTGGCCGCCGAAAGCCACTGCTCGGTCGGCATCGAGTTGGGCTCGTTCATCAGGCCGAAGATCACGTGGTCGTTGCCGGCGTACAGGGTCGCGAGCCGCGTCCACAGATCGGCGAGCGCGGCATCGGGCAGGCCGCCGCTGCCGACGACGTTGCCGTTGTAGCGAGCGTAGTTGTGGGGATCGACGATGACGTACGCGCCCTTGCCGGTGGCGTAGCCGACGATGTCCTGCAGCCGCGCGAGCTCGGCGGTGTCGAGCGCGCTGTTCAGCGAGCGCTGCAGCCGCTCCCAGAGGAACGGGATGCGGAAGGTGGTGAGGCCCTTGCCGACGAAGTAATCGATCTCGGCGTGGGTCGGATAGCCGTAGTCGGTGCCGGGCGTGCCGGGGATGTTGTTGCCGAACTCGGCGCCCGCGAGGTTGACGCCCGGTAGCCACGGCAGCGCGCAACCGCCGGTGCCGCACGCGGCATCGACCGCGCCCGGCGCGCTGTCGACGCCACCAGGGGCGGAGTCGGCGGTGTCACCGCCATCGATCGTGGAGGCGGAGGAGCCGCCGCACGCGGCGACGAGGAACAACGACATCCATGCGCGACGCATGCGATCGATTTCACGCGATCGCGAGCGCGGATGCGAGCGTGAAGCGCGAACAGTGTGCGGTGCCGCGCCGCACGATCGTTCAGCGCGCCGCGACCACGATCGTTCAGCGCACCGCGTACACGAACGTCACCACCGTGCACACCGCGACCTTGGTGCCATTCACCTTGTACGGCGCGTAGCGCCACGTCCGCATGCCCGCGACCAGCCGATCATCGTAGGCGTCGTAGCCGGTCGACCGCAGCGCGCTCACCGAGGTCACGCTGCCCTCGGTGTCGAGGCACATCTTGAAGGTGCCGCGGGTCTGGGACTTGCCGTCGCGCCCCATCATCGTCGTCACGCTGTCGGGCGGATGGATCTGCGCATCGCCGCTGATCCGCGCGCCGAGCGCGACCTCGGGCACCCGCTCGACCTTCATCACCGGCGGCGGCAAGCAGTCGGCGTCGGTCGGCCGCTCGCTGCACGGCTTGATGAGCGGCACGATCACCGGCGGATCGCCGATGCCGCACGGCTCGACGGTGCAGCCGCTACCCGAGGTCGGCTCGCCGAAGCCCTTGCCGTCGCCACCGCCGCCGGTCCCCGGATCGCCGGTGCCCGGGTCCGCGAGCGCGATCGCCTCCTGCGAGATCGGCTGGTGCGGCACCGGCTGGATGGCACCCTGCACCTTCGGCTTGCGCGCCGTCGGTTTCTTCTCGTCGGCCATCTTCTTGCCACCGCCCGAGTTGCCGGGAAGCGCGGGCAGCACCGCGATCGCGTTGTGATGCGCCTCGGGCGTGAGCTTGTCGACCCGCCACATCGTGGCGACCGCGAGCGCGCCGATCGCGGCGACGTGCAGGCTGCCGGAGACGGCAAAGAAGATGCGGCGACGGCGGCTGGGCTTCTGCGCAAACGAATCGAACATGGACGGGGCCTCCTCCTCTGCCAACGCGGCGCGGCGCCCGCGGGTCTACGGAGTCGAGATCGGGCGATCACAGCTCGGCGCGCGCTGCGAACCCGGGGCCTCGTGTGCGACAGTCGGCCGGCGTCCCTGCATGACCGCTGCGCTCGTCGTCTTCGTGGTGACCTACCTGGTCCTGGCCACGCCGCTGCTGGCCACCCTGGGCCTCGACCGGCCGGCCGCGGCGCTGGTCGGCGCGGTCGCGATGGCAGCGTTCGGCGGGCTCGGCCTCGACGGTGCGCTCGCCGCGATCGACCTCCATGTCATCACGCTGTTACTCGGGGTGCTGCTGATCGCCGCGTACCTCATCGAGGCGCAGTTCTTCCGGCTCGCCGCCTACCACGTGCTGACCCGGACCCGCTCCGCGCGCAGCCTGCTGTGGGGCCTGACGTTCCTGGCCGGCGGGCTCTCGGCGCTCCTGGTCAACGACACGGTGTGCGTGGTGCTCACACCGCTGGTGGTCGCGGTCGTGGTCGAAGCGCGGTTGCCCGCCCTCCCCTATCTGCTCGCGCTCAGCGCCGCATCGAACATCGGCGGCGTGGTCAGCTTCAGCGGCAACCCGCAGAACATGCTCGTCGGCCAGGCCGCCGCGGGCCACCCCGGGTTCGCGCAGTACCTCGCGCTGACCCTGCCGGTGGGCATCGTGTGCCTGGTCGGGAACGCGGCGCTGCTGGTCGCGCTGTTCCGGCACCAGCTGCCCCACGGGCCGCTGGTCGAGCGCGCCCCGCCGAAGCCGGCGATCGATCGCGTGCTCACCGCCAAGGCGCTCGCCGCGCTGGCGCTGTTCGCGGGCCTGGCGATCGCCGGCGTCGCGCTCGCTGGCGCCGCGATGACCGCGGCGGCGCTGCTGGTCGTGACCGCGCGGGTCCCGCCCCGCCGCACGCTCGCGACCGTCGACTGGCCACTGCTGGTGTTCTTCGCGGCGCTGTTCGTGGTCGTGCGCGGCCTGGCCCGCACCGGCGCGATCGACGAGATCTACCAGGTGCTCGCGCCGGCGATCGATCGCGGCGACGCCCTCGGCCTGATCGCCTTCGTCGGGCTGGTCGTGGTCGGCTCGAACCTCGTGTCGAACGTGCCGCTGGTGCTGATCGCGGTCGAGTGGGTGCCGCACATGCGCGACCCGCAGTGGGGCTGGGTCATGCTCGCGGTGGCCTCGACGCTCGCCGGCAACCTGACCCTGTTCGGCTCGGTCGCCAACGTGATCGTCTTCGAGAGCGCCGGTCCGCGCGGCGAGATCGGCTTCCTGCGGTTCCTGCGCTACGGCGCGCTGCTCACGATCGTCAGCCTCGCGCTCGCGTTCGGCGTGCTCGAGATCGAGCGCGCGCTCGGCTACGGCGCGCTGCTCGGACTCTGAGCCAGCGCACGCGACACGAACGACGACGCCGCCGCCCGGATGGACGACGGCGTCGGATTCGACCGTGGACTGCGACTCAACAGAAGTCGGACAGCACGCAGGTCTTGCAGAGCGTCAGGTTGCTCAGATTCGGACGGGCGCCGACGACGGTCTCGAGGCGCGTGTCCGCCAGCACGGCGACGGTGTGCTGGGCCAGGCTGAGCTTCTTCTCGGTCTTGTGCTTCTTCATGGGGCTCTCGCTTTCCGCGCGAAGGTGATCGCGCTACCGCGTGGTAACGCGACGCTCATCGCGGCGCAGCGCGCGAGGTCGGCGAACGCGGGAAAGCCCCGGAAGTACCGATGTGTCACCTCGGGATACGGATCGCGACAGGTGGCGGCGCGCGCCGCAGCTCTGTCGCCGCAGCGATCGCGATCGGTGCGCGCCTCGTCAGGCCGGCACCGGCACCGGCGCCTCGTCGGTGGTCGCGAACAGCCAGCGCAGGCGACCGTCGTCGATGCGCGCGGCCTGGGCCTTCTTGAGCGCCGGGAAGTCGCCGCGGCCGGTGAGGACCGCGCCGATCGCCGAGAGCCCCGGTTCGTGGCCGACGACGAGGACCTGGCCGGTGATCTTCGCGAGCGCCGCGCACAGATCGCGCACCGATCCGCCCGGCGCCAGCGCCGGCGCGCACTCGATGAGCCCGGTGTACCCGAGCCCCGGGATCACCAGCTCGGCGGTCTGGACCGCGCGCATGAGCGGACTCGACCAGACCGCGGTCGGCTCGCAGTCGTACCAGCGCATGCGCTCGCCGAGCGCGCGCGCCGCGGCCCGCCCCGCCGCGGTCAGGTGCCGATCGGGATCGGCGAGCGTCCGGGTCTCATCGACCGCCTCCGCATGCCGCACGAGGAACAGGTGCACGTCGACAGCGTCGACGGCAGCGCCGGTGCTGTCAAGCCGCGCCCGGCGCGCTCGTCACTCCGAGGCAGCGGCGCGGGCGACCTTCCACGTGCCGTGCTGCACGGCGCCGTTCGCGACCACCTTGGTGGTGAACGTGCCGTCGATCTCGTTGCCGGAGAAGTTGCCGAGGAACTCGGTCTCGACCTGGCAGGTGCACGACGGATCCGTGTACGGCTGGATCTTGCCGCTGATCTGGCCCTTCTGGACCGAGACGAAGCTGATCGCGAGCGGCGTGTTCGAGCCGCCCATGAACACCTGCCCATCGGCGGTGTGGCGCCCGAGCTCGAGCGCGAACTTCACCGTGCCCGAGCGACCCGACTCCTCGCCGTGGTAGTCGCCCTCCCAGTTACCAGCGACCTGCGCGATCTCGGGATCGCCGCCCTTGACCTCGATCTGCGAGTTGGCGCCGCCGCACGCGGCCATTGCGAACACCGAAGCGATGAGTGACGTACGAAGCATCTTCCAGGACCTCCGTGACGCACTCTGCCATGCGTCCGCGTGAAAGCGATGTAGCGGGCCTCGCCGACGACGACAGATTCCTCACTTGATTGCGAGGAAACATGTAAGCCGGCGTGCGTTCATGACCGCTTGTGGCCCGGACTCGGGCACACGCCGACGAGTTGCCTACTCCGCGTACATCGCTTCGATCTCGCGCGAGAAGTTCTGATTCACGACCTTGCGCTTGATCTTGAGGGTGGGCGTGAGCTCGCCGGTGTCGATGCCGAACTGCCGCGGCAGGATGGTGAACTTCTTGATCTGCTCGA
>JAIOQA010000043.1 GCA_021413675.1 Deltaproteobacteria bacterium
TCATCCGTGCGGCACCGGCTACACCTGCACCGCGGGCGCGTGCGCGAGCGACACCGCGCTGTCCAGCGCCACGCGCGTCGGCTGCGCGTGCGACGCCGACTGCGCCGCCCCGCTCCGCTGCGTCGAGCCCGCCGCGCCCGGCGGCGCGCGCCGCTGCGAGGTCGCGTGCCCCACGCCGGGCCCGTGGTGCTCCCTCGGCCACGTCTGCGGCCTCGCCGAGGCCGACGTCGCGGGCCTGGCCGCGAGCGACTCGGTCTGCGGCTGGGTCGGGGCCTGAGTACTCGCCGCGCGAAGCCCGAGCGCAGGCCCGCAGGGCCGAGCACGGCGCGACACCGTCGCGCCCGGCCGGGAGTCCGGCCGCAGCGAAGGGGAGGCTCGCCGGGGCTTGCCCCCGGCGAGGGGAACGGCACGTAACGGCACGTTCCCTTGGATCGATACTGACTCGGGCCCGCCCGCAGGGCGGAAGCCCGAGTCAGTGCCCGACGATGTCGGGCTTCATGCCGCCGAGAGCGCCGAGCAGCTCGTTCTTCTCGGCCTCGGGCACCTTGAACTTGTCGAGGGACTTCACGAGGTCCTCGACGAGAGCGCCGAAGTCGGCGTCCTTGATGTTCATGCCCGTGTGGGTCTCGACCATGTTCTTGCCGGCGTACTTGCACGGGCCGCCGGAGGCCTCGCAGATCTGATCGACCAGCATCTGCTTGAGGTGCGGGATGTCGGCGTTGGCGAAGAACGCGTTGATGCGCTCGTCCGCGGCGACGTTGCCGACGAAGTCCTCGACCACCGCGGTGATCGCTTCCAGGCCGCCGAGGCGGTCGAAGAGCGGCTTCTTCTTGCCTTCCATCGCCGCGCCCGAACCGTCACCGGCCGCCATGTCCGAGCCGCCGGTCGGACCGGTCGCCGCCTGCTTCGACTTGCACGCGGTCACGGCGAGAATCAACGACGCCGCGAGCGCGGCCCACTTCATGCGCGAAACCATCTGGAGCCTCCTTGGCCGACGTGGCCAGGCGCTCCAGGTACGAGCGCCCACCCCGACCGGATCGCCCACACTCTACGGTGGGGCCGTGGCCGGCGGGCGCGAAAGGCGGCGCATTCGCCGCGGAGCAGAGCCTGTGAAGCGTCCGCTTCCAGGCTCTTTCTCGATCGATCGGCCCCGTCGAGGACGACGGTCCCGATCTCCTCCGGACCTGAACCGGCTCACTTCGTGAGCCTCAGGCGCCGGCGAATCGCGCGCTCACCCACTTCTGCAGCCCGGGTCGCTCCGGCGTGCCTGGCCGCGGCGTCACCACCGCCGCCGCGCGCGGGCGTTCGAACGTCAGAACCTCGCCGTCTGCCGGCACGTGCACGCGGTCACCGAGCCCCTCCGCCTCCAGGCGCGCCAGGAGCCCCGTCCGCGTCGTCGGGCAGTGGTCGAGCGCTTCGAGGTGATTGAACACGACCTGCCCCCGCGCGAGCCTGGTGAGGCGGACCAGGTCGTCGACCGAGAAGAGGATGTCGCCGCCGATCCCCATGTTCGCGGCGCCAGCCGGCGCGAGGATCACGTCGGGCTGGAGCCGGTCGACCGCCTCGAGGACGCTGTCGGTGAGGATCGAGTCGCCGATCAGGTAGATGCTCGGCTCGCCGTCGTGCGCGAGGTAGTAGCCGCACACCGGACCCAGCAGCCAGCCCAGCGCGCCGCGCGCGTGGCGCGATCGCACGACCTCGATCCGCATGCCGAGCGCGCCATCGCGCAGCTCGTGGACATCGAGGCCCTTCTTGCGCAGGCTCGGGCCATCGACGCCGTTGGTCCACACCGGGAGCCCGCGCTCGCGGAGGAAGCGCCGGCCGGCGGCGTCGACGTGATCGGGGTGCTCGTGCGTGACGATCGCGGCGGTCGTCGCGGCCAGGGCCTCGGTCGCCGCCGCGGGGAGTGGCACCAGCGGATTGCGGCGACGGCCGCCGCCGAGGAGCTTGAACCCGGGCATCGCGCCGACGTCGGCGAGCATCGGGTCGACGAGGACGCGGTGCGCGCCGAGGCCGAGGATGACGGTGGCGTTGCGGAGATGCTGGAGCTGCATGAGCCCAACCTGGCGCTCGCACCAACGGATGACCATGCCCTCGCGTGGATGTCTGATATCCATTTACGGATGACCTCGGAAGCGCAGTGGGATCTGTTCCGCACGTTCGAGGCGGTCGTCCGTCGGGGCAGCTTCACCGCCGCGGCCAAGGCGCTCGGCCTCAGCCAGTCGACCATCAGTCGCCACCTCGCGCGGCTCGAAGAGGATGCGGGTGCGCCGCTGCTCGTCCGCACGACGCCGGTGCACCTGACCGAGCGAGGCGCGGCGCTGCTCGCGGCGGTGCAGCCGATGGTCGATGCGGCGACGGTCGCGCGCGCCGCGCTGGCGAGCACGCCCGAGCTCCGCGGTCAGATCACGATCACCACCGTCGGCGAGATCCTGCGCTGGGCGCTGACGCCGGCGCTGCCCGGGTTCTATCGCGCGTACCCCCACCTGAGGCTGCGCATCCTCGCCGACAACCAGGTGCGCAGCCTGGCCGCCGACGAGGCCGACGTGGCGCTCCGCCTCGCGCGCCCGGCGCGCGGCGAGCTCTACGCGCGCAAGCTCCGCAGCGAGACCTTCGGCTTCTTCGCGGCATCGTCGCTGCTGGCGCGCGGGCCGACGTCCGCCGAGGTGCCCTGGCTCGGCCTCACTGGCTCGCTCGCGCAGATCTCCGAGCAGCGCCACGCCGCGCGCGCGTTCGCGTCGCGGCCGCCGCGGCTGCTGGTCGAGGACGTCGAGTCGCTCGGGCTCGCCATCCACGCCGGGATCGGAGTCGGCGTCCTCCCGCACGCCTTCGCCGCGCGGCTCGCGGGGGTGGAGGAGGTGCGCCCCGCGCAGATCGGTGCCCGCGATCTCGGACCGGTGCCGACGCGCGCGCTGTGGCTCGTCGTCCACCGCCGCAAGCGCGCGATGCCCGCGGTGCGGGCGGTGATCGAGTGGCTCGAGGCGACCCTGACGAGGAAGTGAGCGCGATCGGCGTCCGCCGAAACGGCGCGAGGCCGACTCTTCCGAGCCGGCCCCGCCGCGTCATCGCGATCGATGACGATCCGCCGCGGCGTCGATCAGTTGATCAGCTGCGGCTTGTACTTGAACAGGAACGCGATGGCCTTGAAGCCGCGTGCCGCCCAGAAAAAGATCAGGAAGCCGAAGACCAGGAACAGCGGGCCCGCGAGCATCGCCATCGTCCAGTTGACGTCGGCGGCCGAGCCACCGTGGGTCATCACGCCCTTGTTGATCGCCTCGAGGCCGAGCTGGCCGAGCATGACGAACACCAGCGGGATGACCTGGACGATCACCACCGAGATCGTGCCCCACTTCCAGAACCGCGCATGCTTGCCGAGCGCCACGTCGTCGTTGAAGCGACGCTGGAAGATCTTCTGGGTCTTGCCCATGAAGAACGCCACCGAGACGATCAGCATGCCGATGTTCAGGACCAGGAAGATGATCACGCTGAACAGCATCAGGAAGACCATCCCCGACGACGCGTCCTTGGCGTACTGCAGGTAGGTCACCGCGAGGCAGAAGTAGTCGATGATCGCGGTCAGCGCCGGCTGCGCGACCCTGCCGAGGATGAAGCTCGAGATCAGCGACAGCACGAACAGCACGCCGAGCGCGCACAAGGACGCGAGCAGCTCGCCCTTGACCCGCTTCATCGCCTTGCCCACGACCTCCTTGCTGGCGCCGTCCTTGCCGGACGCGGCCGCCGCGGGCAGCTTGATGATCTCGACCAGCGTCGGTTTGATCGCCAGGGCGAAGAGGATGATCGTGACGAACAAGAGGATCATCGGGATCGCCGCGATGATGAAGTCGATCTTCTTGAGCAGCTTCGCCACCCGCACGAAGACCATCGCGTCCTTGATGACCTTCTGACCGTTGGCGATGAGCGCGACCGACGGCTGATCGTCGCTCTTGCCGGTGAGCTGCTCGAGCGTGGGCGCGAACAGCTCCTTGCCCATGACGATGTACTGCTCGGCGTTGTCGTCGAGCGTGTCGAAGAAGCCGCTGGCGAGCGCGATGTTGGGCGCGGTCGCCGCCACCTTGCTCTGCCCGATCTTCATGCCGTACATGACCGCGCCGAACAGGTTCACGGTGACGAAGAACACCAGCGCGGCGAGGCCCGAGAACTTGAAGAGCGTGGCGCCCTGGCCCGGGTACTTCTTGCGCAGGAACAACGGCGTCAGGAGCAGGAGCACGCCGAGCAGCGAGAAGCCCATGACGATGAAGCTGAACTTCTCCATCTTCTTGTCGTTCTTGGCGATCATCTTCGCCTTCATCCGCTCGAGGACCTTGCCCTTGGCGAGGCGGACCAGCTTGCGGAAGTTCTCGATCGTCAGCGACGGCTTCAGCTGATCCATCAGCGAGCGCGCGTCGAGCGCCTTCTCGTCGACGTCGTCGGGGATGTCCTTGAACTCGGCCTCGTACTCCTTGGCCGCGGCGAGCTCGTCCGGCTCCATCTTGCCGTCGCCGTCCTCGTCGTACTCCATGTACGGCTCGCCGTCGCTGTCGGTGCCGACCTCGCCGCCCTCCTCGAGCGGCAGCTCCTTGTAGTGGCCGGTGTCCTCGTCGAGCGTGCCGGTCGGATCGGTGTCGACCTCGGTGCCGTCGGGGTTGAGGTCCGGCAGATCCATCGGATGCTCGGCGGTGGCGGCGTGCTCGTCCGAGCCCGAGCCTGTGCCCGCCGCGTGCTCGTCCGAACCCGAGCCCGCGCCCGCCGCGTGCTCGTCCGAGCCCGAGCCCACGCCCGCGTCGCCATCGTGATGCTCGTCCGAGCCCACGCCCGCGTCGCCGTCGTGCTCCTCGGCGACGCCCGCGTCGTGGTCGGCATCGGTGCCCGATCCCGAGCCCGCGTGCTCGTCCGAGCCGGCCGCGGGAGCGCCGTGCTCGTCCGAGCCGGCCGCGGCGTGGTCACCGGGAGCCGCATGATCGGAGCCGGCCGCGGCATGATCGTCGGGCCCCGCGTCGTGGTCCGCCGCTGGGTCAGCGTGGTGGTCGTCCGGCTGCGCCACCGCGCGGCCTCCGGCCAGCCAGCCCACCAATATGATTGCGAATAGACCTGTGGCCTTGCCCCTCATGTTCATTCCGGATACTGCGTTGGTTCGATCGCCGTCAACTCTCATACGACCGGTAGATGCCGGTCCCTGCCGAATGTCGCGTGCAACGGGCCTGGCACCCGGTGTCAGCGGGTTTGGCGCGTGTGGTCGCTCGGCGTCGGTTGCGCCACCCTGCAACCATCCCTAGGTTTGGCCGACATGACCGACCTGTCTGGAAACGTCTTCATCGTCACCGGCGCAAACACGGGCATCGGCAAGGTCGCCGCCACGGACTTCGCGCGGCGCGGCGCCCACGTGTTCCTCGCGTGTCGGTCCGCCGACAAGACCCAGCCGGTCATCGACGAGATCAAGCGCGCCACGGGCAACGACAAGGTCGAGTTCCTCGCGCTCGACCTCGGCGATCTGTCCTCGGTGCGAACCGCCGCGGCCACGTTCCTGGCCAGGAACCTGCCGCTGCACGTGCTGGTCACCAACGCCGGCCTCGCCGGCCAGCGCGGTCATACCCGCAGCGGCTTCGAGCTCGCCTTCGGGACCAACCACGTCGGTCACTTCCTGTTCACCGAGCTCCTGCTCGACAAGCTCAAGGCCAGCGCGCCGGCGCGGATCGTGAACGTCGCCAGCACCGCCCACTACAACGCGAAGGGCATCGACTGGGACGCGGTCCGCAAGCCGACCAAGACCCTCACCGCGCTCGACGAGTACGCGGTGTCGAAGCTGGCCAACGTGCTGTTCACCAAGGAGCTGGCCCGCCGCCTCGCGGGCACCAAGGTCACGACCTACGCGCTCCACCCCGGCGTGGTCGCGACCGACGTGTGGCGGCGCGTGCCGGTCGGCCTGCGCGGCCTCGCCAAGCTGTTCATGAAGTCGGCGGAGGACGGCGCGAAGACCACGATCTACTGCGCGACCTCGCCGGCCGTCGCGAACGAGACCGGCAAGTACTACGACGACGTGAAGGAGAAGCGGCCGAGCAAGCAGGCCGATGACCTCGCGCTCGCCGCCGAGCTGTGGAAGCGCAGCGAGGACTGGACCCGCGCCTGACGCGCGCCTGGCCGAGCTACCGCGCGCGCGTCGACAGCAACACGCCGCCGAAGATGAACGCCGCGGCGATCGCGGTGTCGATGCCGGGGCGCTCGCCGAGCAAGATCACCGCGCCGATCGCGGTGACGAGCGGCTGCAGGTAGATGTACGAGGCCACGAGCGAGGCCTCGGCGCGGCGCAGCCCGATCTGCGTGAGCGAGTACGCGCCGAGCGTGGGCACGGCGATCAGGAACGCGAGGAACGCGACGTCGCCGAGCTCGAGCGGCGGCGCGTCGGCCCAGCCGATCACGCCGAGCGGCGCGACGACGATCGTGCCGACCGTGAAGATCGCCGCGGTGAGCAGGATCGGCGAGTAGCGCTGCGCGAGCGGCCGCGCGAGCACGAGGTAGAGGCCGTAACACGCCGCGTTCGCCAGGATCATCGCGCTGCCGCCGAGGTGCTCGGGCGAGGTCGAGAGGCCATCGGCCCCGGCCAGGATCAGCGCGCCGACCAGCGCGGTCGCGATGCCCGCGAGCCGGGCGCCGCGCACGACCTCCTTGCGCAAGGCGATCGCGAACAGCGCGGTGAACACCGGGATGGTCGAGCCGAGCACCGCCGCGTTGGTCGCGGTCGAGCGCGCCAGGCCGTTCATGAACAGCACCTGGTTGCCCACGACGCCGAGCATCGCGAGCCCCGCGATCGCCGGCCAGTCGCGCCGCGCGATGCGGGTCGTGCCCAGCATCCGCGCCCAGATCCAGAAGCCGATCGCGCCGGCCGTGAGACGCGTGATGACGATCGCGTTGGGTGGGATACGCCCGAGCGCCATGCGCCCGGCGACCGGCAGCGACCCGAAGCACACCTGCGCCCCGATCAGCACCCAGTGGACTGCACGCGCTCGCGCGGACGTCGAAGCCGGTTCTCGTGCGGTCGCGTGCAAGGGAGCGCCGCAGCGTAGCACTCGCGCGGCGCGTGTCCGGCGAACTGCGCTATCCTCGACGGCGCTGTATGTCCGGAACCCCGCTCCCCGAGCCCGCCCTCACGGACGGCGACCCCGATCCCGAGATCGGGCAGGTCATCGACGGGCGGTACAAGATCATCGCGCCGCTCGGCACCGGCGGCATGGGCACGGTCTATCAGGCCGAGCACCTCGGCATCGGCAAGCAGGTCGCGATCAAGCTGCTGCACGCTCACGTCAGCGCGCGGCGCGACGCGGGCGCGCGCTTCCAGCGCGAGGCGTTCGCCGGCGGTCGCATCGATCATCCCAACTGCGTCGCGGTCTCCGATTTCGGCGAGCGCGCCGATGGCTCGAGCTACCTGGTCATGGAGCTCCTGGTCGGCGAGTCGCTCCGCGATCGCCTCGATCGCGTCGGGCCGCTGCCGTGGCGCCTCGCGCTCCACCTCGCGCGCCACGTGCTGCGCGGCCTGGCCTACGCGCACGCCCAGGGCGTGGTCCATCGCGACATCAAGCCCGACAACATCTTCATCTGCGCGCACGACGACGATCGCGAGTTCGCGAAGATCCTCGACTTCGGGATCGCGAAGCTGCTCGGCGGCGCGGGCGCGGACGCGACCGTCACCCAGGCCGGAATGACCGTCGGCACGCCCAGCTACCTGTCGCCGGAGCAGGCGCTCGGCGGCGTGATCGGGCCAGCCTCGGATCTGTACTCGCTGTCGATCGTGCTCTACGAGATGCTGGCCGGACGGCCGCCGTTCGTCGACGAGGACGATCCGGTCGCGCTGCTGACCGCCCACGCGACCCGCGCGGTGCCCGCCATCAGCGAGGTCGCGCCGCAGGTCGAGGTCCCGGCCGCGGTCGAGGCGCTGGTGCGCCGCGGCCTCGCCAAGCGGGCCGCCGATCGCTACAGCGGCGCCGAGGCCTACGTCGCGGCGATCGATCACGTCCGCGTCGAGTCCGAGCCCGTGGCGATCGCCGCGGCGCGCACGCCGTTTCCGGCGATGACGCCGGTCGCGCAGCTCGCGGCGGTCGGGGCCGCGCCGACCGCGACGGCGATCACCACGATCGTCCCGCGTCGGCGCTGGATCGCCTACGGCGCCGGCGCGATCCTCGCCATCGGCGCGATCGCCGCGATCGCGAGCAGCGGCAGCGGCGGCGCGAACGGCCAGCCCGCGCCGCTGGTCGCCCCGGCGCCGGATGCGCCGCCGCCGCGTCGCGCGGCGACCGGCAGCACGCGCCCGCAGGCCGCGCCGGTCGCCCTACCGCCGGCCCCGGTCGTGCCGCCACCTCCCGCGATCAGCGACGCCCCGCCCGACGCGCCCGCCAGCACCGGCACCACCGTCGCCGATCTCAAGCTGAAGGTCGCGGTCCAGGATCTCGAGACCGGCGCGACCTGCGCGGCCCGCAAGCAGGCGGTCGCGACCCTGCGCGAGCTCGGCGATGCGCGCGCGATCCCGGCGCTCAAGAAGGCGCGCTTCCGCATGCGCGGCGGCGTGCTCGGCATCGGCGAGAAGAACAGCAACTACTGCCTCAAGGGCGCCGCCGAGGCCGCGATCACCGCGCTCGCGCCGCCGAAGTAGCGCTACGGCTTCTTGCCGTAGATCGTCACCGACTGGATCGAGACCGCGGTGTTGAGCGTGCGCAGCCCGAGCGAGCCGGTCGTGAACGTGGTCGACGCGGCGGGCAAGAGCACCATGCTGGTGCCGATCCAGATCTGGCAGGTGCGGGCGTTGTCGGTGGCCGAGCGCGCGATCCGGATGCGCCCGGTCTGGCCATCGGGGAGCCCGGCGATGATCGTGCCCGACGCGATCGTCTTGAGGTTGGACTGCTGCCGCTCCGTCAGGTCGGTGCGCAGGAACGCCGAGGGCGAGGCCAGGTCCGCGGTGATCTCGCAGAGGTAGCCGTCGGGATCGGTGCCAGCCGAGCCGCCGGTCGCCACGAACCAGACCCCGAGGCCGCGGAGGCCCGGGTTCTCGCCGACCGCGAGCGGCAGCGTGCCGGTGATCGAGAACGTGATGTCGACCGTCAGCTCCGGGGCGCCCAGATCGACGAGCGGGCGCCGGGCCAAGGACGTGGCCGCGGCGAGATCGAACTGGTCGTAGGTCTCGTCCGAGCGCGCCCAGCTGCCGCGGACGCTGGCCCACGAGGTCGGCACCGCGAAGCTGTCGAACCCGATGATGTCGTCGTCGGGCGCGAACGACGGATCGCACGCATCGCCGACGGTGTCGCTGTCGCTGTCGCCCTGCTGCGGGTTGGGCAGGCCCGGGCAGTTGTCGCAGCCGTCATCGACGCCATCGGCGTCGTCGTCGTGGCCGATCGGCACGCAGCCCGGCGGGATCGCGTCGATCGGCGCGTCGCTGGCGGCGTCGATCACGGTCGCGTCGACGACCGCCGCATCGACCATCGCGGCATCGCGATCGGCGCGCGTCGTCGGATCGAGCCCGAAGAGCGCGTTGCATCCGCCCAGCGCGACGACGAGCCCCCACGACGCGCACTGCATCGCTCGAGTGATCCCCATGACACGCCCAGTCTACCTTGAACGCCAGGTCCGTAACCGCCGCGCACCGCACCACGTCACATCAGTCACGCCGTGCGTGTCTCGCCCCTCAACCAGGCCCCGATCGCGCCCCACGGCGACCACGTCGTCTACTGGATGATCGCGGCGCGCCGCACGCGCTGGAACTTCGCCCTCGACCACGCGATCGCCCGCGCCCGCGAGCTCGACCGGCCGCTGATCATCGTCGAGCCGCTGCGCGCCGACTACCCGTGGGCCAGCGATCGGCTGCACCGCTGGGTGATCGATGGCATGGCCGACAACGCGGCCGCGTGCGCGGCCGCGCAGGTCACGTACCACCCGTACGTCGAGCCGACCGCGGGGGCCGGCGCGGGGATGATCGCGGCGCTGACCGCGAAGGCCGCGTGCGTGATCACCGACGAGTGGCCCGGCCTGTTCCTGCCGCGCATGGTCGCCGCCACCGCGGCGAAGAGCGCCGTGCGGTTCGAGCAGGTCGATGGCAACGGCCTCCTGCCGCTGCGCGCGCACGGTCGCGCGTTCGCGACGGCGGCGTCGTTTCGCTGGCACTGGCAGAAAGTCCTCGGGCCGCACCTCGCGAGCCGCCCGGCCGCCGAGCCGTTCGCGCGCCTGCCGAAGGCGCTCACCGGCGCGCCGCTGCCCCGCGGCTTCGCGAAGCAGTGGCCCGCCGCCAGCGCCGCGCTCCTCGCCGGCGATCGCGCCGCGCTGGCCGCGCTGCCGATCGATCACGCTGTCGCGCCGGTCGGCGAGCGCGGCGGCCCGATCACCGCCGGCCACGCGCTCGATCGCTTCATCGATCACGGCCTCGCCCGCTACGCCGACGAGCGCAGCCAGCCCGAGAGCGACGCGTCGAGCGGCTTGTCGCCGTGGCTGCACTTCGGGCACATCAGCGCGCACGAGATCTTCGATCGCGTGTGGCGCGACGCCGGCTGGGATCCGGGTCGGGTCGCGCGCGCGGCGACCGGCTCGCGGGACGGCTGGTGGGGCCTGCCCGGGCCGCACAACGCGTTCGTCGACGAGCTCTTGACCTGGCGCGAGCTCGGCTTCGGCTTCGCGTTCCACCGGCCCGATCACGATCGCTACGAGTCGCTGCCGGACTGGGCGCGCGCCACGCTCGACGAGCACGCGACCGATCCGCGACCGCACCTCTACACGCTCGCCCAGCTCGCCGCCGCCGAGACCCACGATCCGCTGTGGAACGCGGCGCAGACCCAGCTCGTGCGCCACGGCCGCATCCACAACTACCTGCGCATGCTGTGGGGCAAGAAGATCCTCGAGTGGTCGGCCTCGCCGCGCGCCGCGCTCGCCGCGCTGATCGAGCTCAACAACCGCTACGCCCTCGACGGGCGCGATCCGAACTCGTACAGCGGCATCTTCTGGACCCTCGGCCGGTTCGATCGCGCGTGGGGGCCGGAGCGCCCGATCTTCGGGACGATCCGTTACATGTCGTCGGAGAACACCGCGCGCAAGTTCAAGGTGAAGGGCTACCTCGCGACCCACGCGCCGGCGCAACGGCAGCAGCGCCTGCTGTAGCGCGCGATCGCTGCGCACGATCCGCGCGCGCGCAAGGCCCCGCGTGACCGCTCCCGCACCGGGAATGGCCGCGTCGCCCCCGGCGGTCTACAGTGTAGCCATGGCTACAACCGCTCCCTCGGTTCCGATGTCGCCGGAGGCGCTCGCGCGCCGCGCGCGCTGGGTCCTGCTGGGCTCGGTCGCGATCACGATCGCGCTGTTCAAGCTGCCGATCGCCCAGTACTTCGTCTACCCGATGATGGCGTTCGCGGTCTCGGTCCACGAGCTCGGCCACGGCATCGGCGCCTTGCTCATGGGCGGCGACTTCCACGACTTCCGGATGTGGAGCGGCGGCGGCGGCCTGTCGGGCGTGGCCTCGACCTCGACCGACGGCGGCATGGCCGCGGGCTTCGTGCTCGCTGGCGGCCTGTGCGGGCCAGCGGTCGCGGGCGCGGCGCTGTTCGCGATCGGTCGCGATCCGAAGTGGGCGCGGCGCGGGCTCGCGGCGCTCGGCGGGTTCCTCGCGCTGGCGGTGCTCTTGTGGGCGCGCAACGGCCTCGCGGTCGTCGTGCTCGGCGGCTACGCGGCGATCTTCCTCGCGGTCGCGGTCTGGACCTCGGCCCAGACCTCGCAGCTCGCGCTCGTGTTCATCGCGACCCAGCTCGCGCTCTCGGTCTACATCGGCGGCAATTACCTGTTCATGCAGGAAGCGGTCACCGGCGGCGGCACGATCCCGTCGGACACCCAGGCGATGGCCAACCAGCTCGGCGGCGCGTACTGGTTCTGGGGCGCGATCTGCGCCGCGGTCTCGGCGGCCGCGCTCGGCGCGGGCGCGTGGATGTTCGTGCGCGGCACCGGCGTCAAGCGCGTGAAGGCGCCGAAGCCGGCGAAGGTCGCGCCGATCGCCAAGGTCGCGAAGCCCGCGGCCCCGAAGCCTGCGGCCCCGAAGCCTGCCAGCTGATCAGACGAAGAAGTCGGGGATGAGCGTCGCGGTCGGATCGACCGCGTACTTCGACAGGTCGGTGACACCCGCCGACGCCATCACCTCGTCGTCGATGTAGAAGTTGCCGGTGTGCTCGCGCGACGGCCGCGTGAGGATGATGTGCGCCGCGTCGGCCATGATCTCGGGCTTGCGCGAGCCGCGCACGATGTTGTCGCCGCCGAGCAGGTTCTGGACCGCGGCGGTCGCGATCGTCGAGCGCGGCCACAGCGCGTTGAACGCGATGCCGTCCTTCTTGAACTCGCCGGCCATGCCGAGCACGCACAGGCTCATCCCGAACTTCGCCATCGTGTAGGCGACGTGCGGCGCGAACCAGCGGGTCTCCATGTTGAGCGGCGGCGACAGCATCAGCACGTGCGGGTTCGCGGCCTTCCGCAGGTGCGGGATACAGGCCTGCGAGCACACGAACGTGCCGCGGGTGTTGATGCCGTGCATGAGGTCGTAGCGCTTCATCGGCGTCGCCTCGGTGCCGGTCAGGCTGATCGCCGAGGCGTTGTTGACGAGGATGTCGATGCCGCCGAAGGTCTCGACGGTCTTCGCGACCGCGGCCGCGACCGCGGCCTCGTCGCGGATGTCGACGGGCAGCGGCAGCGCCTTGCCACCGGCGGCGACGATCTCCTCGGCCGCGGTGTAGATCGTGCCGGGCAGCTTGGGGTGCGGCTCGGTGGTCTTGGCGATGATCGCGATGTTCGCGCCATCGGCCGCGGCGCGCAGCGCGATCGCCTTGCCGATGCCACGGCTCGCGCCGGTGATGAAGAGGGTCTTGCCTTGGAGCGTCGACATGCGCGGAAGCTATCAGGCCGAGATGGCCGTGCGCTACCAGTTGTCTTCGTCGACCGGCGGGGTCTCGTCCCAGTCGGGCGTGCGCTGCCGCGCGATGAAGATCGAGGCCAGGAGCCCGCCGATCGCGCCGACGCCGCCGAACCAGAAGCCGTTGCCGGCCTGGAACTCGGGGCGAGCAGGGTTCACCGCGATGAACAGGCAGGTCGAGATCAAGGCGACGATCGAGGCCAGCGCCGCGACCGAGGTCGGCGGCACCGGGCGCAGCACGAACTTGCCGACCACCGCGAGCCCGCCCGCGAGCAAGAGCGCGGCGGCGGCGACCCACTGCGCGATCGACACGACCCACCCGACCGACGCGAGCGTGCCCGACTTCTCGGCATCGTCGAGCATCGCCGCGAGCCCCTGGGTCGTGCAGGTGTCGCCAAAGCACTGGCGCACCGTGCGCAGCCCGAACGAGCTGTGGTCGTCGGGATCGAAGTACACGAGCCAGTCGAGCGACATGCTCGCGTAGACCAGGAGGCACGCCGACACCGAGGCGGCGGCGATGGCCGCGGCGCGGATCGGCTTGGTCTTCAGCTCGGCGAAGCTCATCGGGACCTCTCGGCGTGCATGACCTTCCCCATCTCGGCGTACTCGTTGTGAGCGCCGGCCCAGAGGTCCTCGGCGAGCATCGAACGACCGGCGCGCGCCGCGATCACCGCCGCGCGCACGATCGCGTTCTTGATGTAGCCGCCGGTCATCACGAACTTGTCCGCGAGCTCGCGGAAGTCGATGCCGTCGTGCAGCCCGGTCTCCGGGGGCAAGAGCCGCTGCCACAAGAGCAGCCGCTCCTCGGGCTCGGGCGGCGGGAACCGCACCCGGAAGTTGAGGCGGCGCAGGAGCGCCTGATCGATCGAGCCCTCGAAGTTGGTGGTCAGCACGCTGACGCCATCGAACGTCTCCATGCGCTGCAGGAGGTAGTTGACCTCGAGGTTGGCGTAGCGATCCTGCGCGCTCTTGACCTCGGTGCGCTTGGCGAACAGCGAGTCGGCCTCGTCGAACAGGAGCATCGCGTGGGCGTCCTGGGCCTGATCGAAGACCTTCGCCAGGTTCTTCTCGGTCTCGCCGACCCACTTCGAGATCACCGCCGACAGATCGATGCGCATGAGCTCGAGCCCGAGCGCCGACGCGACGACCGAGGCCGCCATGGTCTTGCCGGTGCCGGGCTCGCCCGAGAACAGGGCCGACACGCCGCGCGACAGCCCGAGGTGGCGCGCGTAGCCCCAGCGCTCGAGGATCTGCGAGCGCTCGCGGACCATCGCGATCATGTGCTGGATCGACTCGACGACCTCGTCGGGCAGGACCATCTCCTCGAACCGCGCCTTGCGCGTGATGAGCGAGCCGAACGCGCCGAGGCGGATCGACAGCCGGCTGCCGACCGCGCCCTCGAGCGCGGCGCGATCGAGCGCGCCGCCGCGCGACCGGGCCTGGCGCGCGGCCTCGGTCGCGACCTCGGCGATCGCGCCCGGACCGAGGACGTAGCGGCCGGCGAGCTCGGCGGCCA
>JAIOQA010000540.1 GCA_021413675.1 Deltaproteobacteria bacterium
CGCGCGGCGCGAAGCCGGCCGCCCGGTCCACCGTCCGCGTCTCGTCCGAGCGCCTCGACGGCCTCGTCAAGCTCATCGGCGAGCTCGTCATCACGCAGTCGCGGCTGCAGCAGGTCCACTCGCAGCATCTGATCCCCGACCTCGCCGGCCCGGTCGAGGCCTTCGAGCGCCTGATCGCCGACCTGCGCGACGGCGTGCTCGGCCTGCGCATGGTGCCCATCGGCACGATGTTCGCGCGCTTCCACCGCCTCGTGCACGACCTGTCCGCCGACCTCGCGAAGGACGTCCGGCTGGTCACCGCCGGTGACGAGACCGAGCTCGACAAGACCGTCATCGATCTGCTCGGCGACGCGCTGGTCCACATCCTGCGAAACAGCATGGATCACGGCCTCGAGGCGCCCGACGCGCGCGTCGCCGCCGGCAAGCCGCCGCAGGGCACGCTGCGGGTCGCCGCCGCGCACGAAGGCGCGCACGTCGTCATCACGATCACCGACGACGGCCGCGGCGTCGATCTGGCCGCGGTCCGCCGCAAGGCCATCGCGCAGGGGCTGATCGACGCCGACGCGTCGCTGTCAGAGCAGGAGTGCCTCGCGCTCATCATGCGCCCGGGCTTCTCGACCTCGCAGGCGGTCACGCAGGTCTCGGGCCGCGGCGTCGGCATGGACGTCGTCAAGCGCACGGTCGAGAGCCTGCGCGGCACGCTGACGATCGACAGCACCCAGGGCCAGGGCACGACGCTGCGCCTGACCCTCCCGCTCACGCTCGCGATCATCGACGGCCTGCTGGTCGAGGTCGACGGCGGCCGCTTCATCATGCCGATGGCGGCGGTGATGGAGAACCTCGAGCTGACGCGCGCCGAGCGCGACAGCAAGAACGGCCGCAACGCGGTCGCGGTGCGCGGCGAGCTCGTGCCCTACGTCCGCCTGCGCGAGCTGTTCGCGATGCCCGACACCACCGAGCCGATCGAGCGCATCGTCGTCGTCGGCGTCGATGGCACGCGCGTCGGCCTCGTCGTCGACCGCGTCGTCGGGCCGCACCAGACCGTGATCCAGCCGCTCGGTAGGTTCTACCGCGGCGTCGAACTGTTCTCCGGGACCACCATCATGGGCGACGGCCGGGTCGCCATGATCCTGGACCTCGCCAGCACGGTCCATCGCATGGACCGCGTCGATCCACCCTCCCACGCCGGCGCACGAGGTTCGCTATGAAGCTCACGATCCGAAGCAAGTTGCTCGCGGTCTGCGGAGTGCTGCTGGCACTGATGGGCGTCACCACCGCGCTCGGCATCGACGCGCTGTCGACCAGCAACGGGCGACTCGAGGACATCGTGACCCGACCGGCGGCGTCCGCGCGGCTCGCGGCGCAGCTCCAGACCGCGATCGCTCGCGCCGGCCGGGCGCAGCGCGAGCTGATGCTGGCGTCGAACGAGGCCGAGCGCCGGGACGCGATCGCGGCGCTCGAGGGCTTCCAGCAGCAGGTCGCCGACCTGCGCGTCGAGCTCGGCAAGGTCGCCGACAAGCAGGGCGCGGACGACCTCGTCGAGTTCGACGCCGCCTGGCGCGAGACGCTCGCGGTCGAGAAGGACGTCCGCGCACTCAAGCTGAAGGCCACCACCGAGCGCGGGATCGCGCTCCTGTTCGGCGACGGGCGCAAGACCACCGCCGAGGTCGACGCCGCGATCGTGAGCGCGACGCGCCTGGGCGCGTCCGGTCCCGACGCGGCGCGCCTGGCCGGGATGTTCGGCGAGATCCGCCGCGCCGTGGTCGCGACCGAGTCACACGACACCATGGTCACCCTGGTCACCGAGCCCGCGCAGATCGAGAGCGAGATCAGCGCGGCGCTCGACGAGGAGAAGTCGGTCCGCGAGGGTGTCGAGGCGATCGCGCGGATCGCGATCACTCCCGCCGAGCAGCGCGCCCTCGAGACGCTGCGCGCGGCCATCGCCGGGTGGTCGAAGGTCCACACCGAGATCCGCGCGCTCAGCCGCGAGAACGCCGACGCCGAGGCGGCCACCCAGAGTCGAACCCGCTACCAGCCGACCGTGGTTCGCGGCAACAAGGCGGTCGACACGGTGCTCACCGAGGAGACCCGCAGCCTCGAGGTCGCCCGCGAGGACTCGGAGCGCGCGTACGGCGCATCGCGGACGATCTTGATCGGCACGCTGATCGTCGCGTTCGCGCTGGGGCTCGTGATGACGATGGTCATCGTGCGCTACATCGGCCGCGCGCTGCGCGAGGCCGGCGAGCTCGCGAGCGCGGTCGCCGATGGAGATCTCACGCGGACGGTCGCGGTGACCAACCACGACGAGGTCGGCCAGATGGTCGGCACGCTCAACACGATGGTCGAGAACCTGCGCCGGGTCGCCGGCGAGGTCGTCTCGGCCGCCGGCAACGTGGCGACCGGCTCGGAGGAGATGAGCACGACCGCGAACCAGATCGCCGATGGCGCCAGCAAGCAGGGCGCCGCGACCGAGGAGAGCACCTCGGCGATGGAGCAGATGGCGTCGTCGGTCCAGCAGAACGCCGACAACGCGCAGCAGACCGACAAGCTGGCGTCGAAGGCCTCGGCGGACGCGCAGGCGAGCGGCGAGGCCGTGGCCAAGACCGTGGTCGCGATGAAGAACATCGCCGACAAGATCGCGATCATCGAGGAGATCGCGCGCAAGACCGATCTGCTGGCGCTCAACGCCGCGGTCGAGGCGGCGCGCGCGGGCGAGCACGGCAAGGGCTTCGCGGTGGTGGCGAGCGAGGTGCGCAAGCTGGCCGAGCGCAGCTCGGTGGCGGCGGCGGAGATCAGCGCGCTGTCGCGGGGTGGCGTGGGGCTGGCCGAGGGCGCTGGCGAGATGCTGACCCGGCTGGTGCCCGACATCCGCAAGACCGCGGAGCTGGTGCAGGAGGTCTCGGTGGCGAGCCGCGAGCAGAGCGCGGGCATCGATCAGACCAACAAGGCGCTGCAGGAGCTCGACCGGGTGACGCAGCAGAACGCCGCGGCGTCGGAGGAGATGGCCTCGACCGCGACCGAACTGTCGAGCCAGGCCCAGCAGCTGCAGACCGCGGTCGCGTTCTTCAAGGTCGACCTGCCCGCCGGGGCGAGCGCGCGCGCCCCGCAGCGCGCGGTCGCGATGCTGCCGCGCTCGGCCCCCCGGCCGGTGAAGGCGGCGCCGCGGGCGCGCGCGGCCCGGGTCGCGCACGGCACCAACGCCGACGGCAAGGCCTCGGCGCGCGGCATCGACCTCGACCTCGACGCGTCGCCGGCCGCCGACGACGAGCTGTTCGAATCCTACTGACCCCGCATCGCCGAGGAGCGCGTCATGAGCACCGTCACATCCTTCATCACGTTCAAGCTCGGCGACGAGCTGTTCGCCATCGACGTGGCGCGCGTGCGCGAGGTCCTCGATCTCTCCGAGATCACGCGCGTGCCGACCGCGCCGCCGTACATGCGCGGGGTCGTCAACGTCCGCGGCAGCGCGGTGCCGGTCGTCGATCTGCGGCTCAAGTTCGGGTTGCCGGCGACGGCTGACACGGTGAACACGCGGATCGTCGTGCTGGAGCTCGAGCTCGACGGCGAGCTGACCGTGGTCGGCGGGCTCGCCGACAGCGTCCACGAGGTGCTCGAGCTCGAGCAGGCGCAGATCCGCGAGCCGCCGCGCATCGCGATGCGCTGGCGCGCCGAGATGGTCGCGGGCCTGGGCAAGAAGGGCGAGCAGTTCGTGATCGTCCTCGACATCGCCAAGGTGTTCGCGAGCGACCAGGCGCTGCTCGCCGAGCCCACGGTCGCCGCCGCGTCGTGAGCGCTGGCCCCTTCGCCGCGCCGTTCAATCGCCACTGTCGGGAGATGCCATGAACCTCACGATCCGCACCAAGCTCCTCGCGGTCATCGGCACGCTGCTCGTGCTGATGGGCGTCACCACCGCCATCGGCGTCAGCTCGCTCGCGACGGTCGATGGACGCCTCGAGCGCATGGTCAGCGACACCGCGGTCGCGGTGCGGCTGGCCGCGCAGCTGCAGACCTCGCTGGCCCGCGCCGGTCGCGCGCAGCGCGAGTTCATGCTCGCGCGCAGCGACGCCGAGCGCACCGCCTCGGCGACCGCGCTCGACGGCTACTTCCAGGAGACCGCGGAGCTGCGGCGCCAGCTCGGGGCGGTGGCCAGCGAGGCCACCCGCGCCGATCTCGCCGAGTTCGACGACACCTTCCGCGACATCCTCCGCATCGAGAAGGAGATCCGCGCGCTGGCGATGCGGGCCTCGTCCGAGCACGCCATCGCGCTCCTGCGCGGCCCCGGCGCCGAGACCAGCGCCGCGGTGGCGCACGCGCTCGATCAGCTGGCCGCGGCGCTGGCGCTGCGCCCGACCGGCGGCGAGGCGCGGGCGACGATCGAGCGGGCCGGCCGCGCGCTCAACGCGGTCGAGCGCGCCGAGGCCCTGATGGTGACCCTCGACGACGCCCGGGATGACGAGGCCGAGGTCGCCCGGCTGACCGCCGACGCGCAGCTGCTCGCCGACGCGGTCGCGTCGCTGCAGCGCGGCGCCGCCTCGCCTGGCGAACGCGGTGCCGCCGACGGGCTGGGCGCCGCGGTCTCGGCCTGGACCGCGCGCCACGAGCAGATCCGCACCCTGGCGCGCGAGAACACCTCGGCGGCGGCCTACGCGATGCGGGTGTCGACCTACCAGCCGGTCGTCGTCCGCAGCAACAAGGCGCTCGACGCGGTCCTCAAGGCCGAGGTCGCGGCCCTCGACGCCGAGCACGTGGAGTCGACCGAGGCCTACGCCGCCGCGCGCGCGCTGCTGATCGGCGCGCTGGTGCTGGCGATCGCGGTGAGCCTGCTGCTCGGGCGCTGGCTCGTGCGCTACATCAGTGGCGCGCTCCGGGGGGCGAGCGCGCTCGCCGAGGCGGTGGCGGGTGGTGACCTGACCCGGACGATCGCCGTCACGAACCACGACGAGGTCGGCCAGCTGGTCGCGACGCTCAACACGATGGTCGAGAACCTGCGCGGCGTCGCCAGCGAGGTGATCGCCGCGGCGACCAACGTCGCGACCGGCTCCGAGGAGATGAGCACGACCGCGAACACGATCGCCGATGGCGCGAGCCAGCAGGGCGCGGCGACCGAGGAGAGCACCTCGGCGATGGAGCAGATGGCGTCGTCGGTGCAGCAGAACGCCGACAACGCGCAGCAGACCGACAAGCTGGCGTCGAAGGCCTCGGCGGACGCGCAGGCCAGCGGCGAGGCGGTGGTGAAGACGGTGGCGGCGATGAAGAACATCGCCGACCGGATCGCGATCATCGAGGAGATCGCGCGCAAGACCGATCTCCTGGCGCTGAACGCGGCGGTCGAGGCGGCGCGCGCCGGCGAGCACGGCAAGGGCTTCGCGGTGGTCGCGAGCGAGGTGCGCAAGCTGGCGGAACGGAGCTCGGTGGCGGCGGCCGAGATCCGCGCGCTGTCGCGGGGTGGGGTGGGGCTGGCGGAAGGCGCGGGCGCGATGCTGACCCGGCTGGTGCCCGACATCCGCAAGACCGCGGAGCTGGTGCAGGAGGTCTCGGTGGCGAGCCGCGAGCAGAGCGCGGGCATCGCGCAGACCAACAAGGCGCTGCAGGAGCTCGACCGCGTGACGCAGCAGAACTCCGCGGCCTCGGAGGAGCTGGCGTCGACGGCGACCGAGCTGTCGAGCCAGGCCCAGCAGCTGCAAGCCGCGGTGTCGTTCTTCAAGATCGATCGGGCGACGCCCTCGGTGGGCCCGGCGCGCGCGCCGCAGCGCGCGGTCGCGATGCTGCCGCGGTCGGCGTCGCGCGAGGTTGCGGCGCCGCGGGCGGGCGCGCCCCGGGGCGTGCCCACCGCGGTCGAGCGGTTCGAGGAGTTCTGATCGCGCGAGGAGAGCGTCATGAGCCAGGTCCCTTCGTCCAGCATCGCTTCCCCGAGGGCGTCATGAGCGGGGCGCACGTGCTCGCGTTCGAGCCGGACCGGCTGCGGCGGTTCGCGGCCGTGATCACGCGCGACCTCGGCATCATGATGCCCGACGCCAAGCTGCGCATGCTCCACGGCTGGCTGCAGCGCCGCCTGAACCAGCTCGGGCTCGCGTCGCTCGACGACTACGAGGCCCGCCTGCAGGATCCCGCGGAGCGGGTCGCGCTCATCGATCTCGCCACGACCAACAAGACCGACTTCTTTCGCGAGCCACAGCACTTCGCGTACCTGGTCGAGCACGCGCTGCCCGCGCTCAGCGAGCGCGACCGCTGGACCTGCCGCGTGTGGTGCGCCGGCTGCTCGACCGGCGAGGAGGTCTACACGCTGGCGATGGTCCTCGACGACTACGCGCAGCGGCACCCGGGCTTCGCCTTCGAGCTGGTCGCGACCGACATCTCGACCCGCGTGTTGCGCCAGGCGGTGCGCGCGACCTATCCCGAGGCGGCGGCCGAGCCGATCCCGGAGGCGCTGCGCACGCGCTACCTGCGCCGCGGCACCGGCCCGCGCGCGGGCTTCGTGCGGGTGGTCCCGGCGCTGCGCGCGAAGGTCCGGTTCGGACGGCTGAACTTCATGGCGCCGCGCTACGCGGTGCCCGGCCCGTTCGACGTGATCTTCTTCCGCAACGTGATGATCTACTTCGATCGCGCGACCCAGGCCCAGGTGATCGCGCGGCAGTGCGAGGTGCTGCGACCGGGCGGCTACCTGTTCGTCGGCCACAGCGAGAGCGTGCTCGGGATGGACGTACCGCTCGCGCACGAGGCGACGTCGGTGCTGCGGCGCGTGCCATGACCCGCGGGGCCAAGATCCGCGTGCTGGTCGTCGACGACTCGGCGGCGGTGCGGCAGGCCCTGTCCGCGATCCTCAACGACGATCCCGAGATCGAGGTGATCGCGACCGCGAGCGATCCGTGGGTCGCGGCCGAGCGGCTGCGCGAGCAGGTGCCGGACGTGATCACGCTCGACGTCGAGATGCCGCGCATGGACGGCCTCACGTTCCTCGATCGGTTGATGCGCCAGCACCCGATCCCGGTGGTGATCTGCTCGAGCCTCACCGGCGCGGGCTCCGCGACCGCGCTCAGCGGGCTCGAGCGCGGCGCGGTCGAGGTGATCGAGAAGCCGCGCGGGGTCACGCCGCGGGCGTGGAAGGACTCGTCGATCAACATCTGCGACGCGGTCCGCGCCGCCGCGCGCGTGCGCGTGCGCCGCCGCACCGACGCGCCGCGCCGCCCGACGACCCCGCCGGCGCTGCGCGAGACCGGGCCCGCGCCCAAGCTGACCGCCGACGCGATGATGCCGCCGCCGCGCAAGGACGCGCTGATCCAGACCACCGAGCAGGTCGTCGCGATCGGGGCCTCGACCGGCGGCACCGAGGCGCTCCTGACGCTCCTGCGCGGGCTGCCCGCGGACGCGCCCGGCGTGATCATCGTGCAGCACATGCCCGAGAACTTCACGACCCAGTTCGCGGCGCGGCTCGACGCGCAGTGCGCGATCGCGGTGAAGGAGGCGGTGACCGGCGACACCGTGATGCGCGGCCGCGCGCTGCTCGCGCCCGGCAACCGCCACCTGCTGCTCAAGCGCAGCGGCGCGCGCTACTACGTCGAGGTCGCGGACGGGCCGCTGGTCTGCCGCCACCGCCCGTCGGTGGACGTGCTGTTCCGCTCGACCGCGCGCTACGCCGGCGCCAACGCGATCGGCGTGATCCTCACCGGCATGGGCGACGACGGCGCGCGCGGCATGCTCGAGCTGCACCAGGCCGGCGCGCGCACGATCGCGCAGGACGAGGCCAGCTGCGTGGTGTTCGGCATGCCGGCGGAGGCGATCAAGCGCGGCGGCGTGGACCGCGTGCTGCCGCTCGATCGCATCGCGCGCGACGTCGTGGCGCCGCGCTGATCGCGGAACGACGTCGCGGCTGTCATCCCTCGGGATGGCAGCCGCGTTCGATCCTCACCGTCGAGGACGGACGGCCGGCGTCCAGCCGGCCACGCTCAGCGCGGGATCACCATGTACTGGATCCGCGACTGGTAGAGCCCACACAGGCCGCCGCTGCCGGCGTTGGTGACGCCGAGCGAGATCACGTGGCTACCGGCGGTGACCGACGCGTACTGCGTCAGCGCGTGCGAGGTCATCGCGGTCGAGTTGCTCGTGCCCTGCGCGAACGGGCAGATGTGGTTGGTCGAGTCGCACGCGCCGCCCGCGGGCACGCCGTCGATCAGCACGCCGACGTAGCAGGTCGAGGCCGAGCTCGACGGCGTGTAGAGCTGGAACTGGCCGCTCAGCGAGAACGCGACGACGGCGTTGCTCGAGAAGCTCACCGAGGTGCCGAACGCTGACTGCCAGTTCGCGTTCGTCGAGAAGATGAACGCGCCGGTCGGGTTCGGCGAGCTCCACGCGACCTGTCCGTTGGTCGCGTTCGAGGTGCCGGAGGGGCCCGCGGGGCCGGTGTCGCCGGTCGCGCCGGCGGGTCCGGGGTCGCCTTGCGGTCCGGTCGCGCCGGTCGGCCCCATCGGGCCGGTGTCACCGGTGTCGCCCTTCGGCCCGGTCGCGCCGGTCGCGCCGGTCGGTCCCATCGACCCGGTGGCGCCGGCCGGCCCCATCGGTCCTGGCGGGCCCATGACGCCCATCGGTCCCATCAGGCCCATCAGGCCCATCGGTCCCATCGAGCCGGTTGCGCCCGTGGGTCCGGTCGCGCCGGTCGGTCCCATCGGCCCGGTGTCGCCGGTGTCGCCCTTGAGGCCCTGCGGGCCCATGACGCCCATCGGGCCAATGACGCCCATCGGGCCCATGACGCCCATCGGGCCGGTTGCGCCGGTATCGCCCGTCGCGCCGACCGCGCCGCTGGCGCCGGTGTCGCCCTTGGGACCCTGCGGCCCCATCAGGCCCATGAGCCCCATCGGCCCCATCGGCCCCATCGGTCCCGTCGGTCCCGTCGCGCCCGTCGCGCCGGTATCGCCCTTCGCGCCTTGCGGGCCCGCGGCACCGTCGACGCCCTGCGGCCCCGGCGGGCCCATGAGCCCCATCGCGCCCATCACGCCCTGCTGACCCGCGGGGCCCATCGGCCCCTGCGGGCCCATCGCGCCCGTCGCGCCCATCGGCCCCATCGGGCCCATCAGCCCCATCAAGCCCGCGGGCCCCATCGGTCCTTGCGGGCCCATCGCGCCGGCCTCGCCGGGCGCACCTTGCGGTCCACCCGGGCCGACGTCGCCCTGCGGTCCCATCGGCCCGACCTCGCCCTGCGGCCCCGCGGGCCCCATGAAGCCCATCGGGCCCATCAGGCCCATCGGCCCGACGTCACCCTGCGGACCCATCGGCCCGACGTCGCCCTGCGGCCCGGCCAGACCCGTCGGCCCCACCGGCCCGATCTCGCCTTGCGGCCCGATGTCGCCCATCGGGCCGATCGGGCCCGTCGCGCCCTGCGGCCCGGCTTCGCCCTGCGCGCCCGCCGGCCCCACCGGTCCCGGATCACCCGCGGGCCCCGCCGGCCCGACGAGCCCGCTGTGATCGCCGACCCAGGCGCCGTTCTCGTCGATGACCAGGCGCCCGCCGATGCTGACCGAGCGCGGGTGGACATCGCCGCGCACGTCGCCGGCCTGCAGCGCGTACGGCACGCTGAGCAGCTCCTCGCGCGGCGACATCTCGTCGTCGGCGTCGATCCGGACGCCGAGATAGCGCGGGTTACCGTCGAACTCCGGCAGCGGCGTCGAGCTCCCGAGCGTCAGCGCGAAGTACCCACCGTCGGGCGTCACCGTGTGGGACTCGGTCCACACCGGCGTGCCGCCCGTCGGCACATCGTAGAGCGCGTAGACCATCGTGACCGGATGGGTCACGGGCTGGTCGTGCTCGTCGAACAGTCGACCGCTCTGCGTGAACAGCGGCGGCACGTCGTCCTGCGACGCGCGCGCCTCGGGCGCGGCGAGCGCGGCCCACAGCAACCCTGCGATGAGAACGGAACGGAATGGACGCATGGATCTCCCCCCTCGCGCGCGTGTCATCGACCGCCCCCGGTCACGGCACCGACGCGCTGATAGCTGGCAGAGGCGCTGGCGACGTCGCCGCCGCCGGTCCTGCCATACAGCCGGTAATGGGCGCTCGACGCGTGGACGGCGCCGCCGATCGTCGAGGCGCTGTGCGCCACCGACGCATCGGTCCCGACGCCTCCATCCTCGCGCCCCTGGTTGATGTTGTCGCCGCAGCCCGCGATCAGCGCGAGCGCGACGAACCCGAGACAGACTCTCCGCCGACGGATCTTTTGCCGCACCTGGAGCGCTTCGACCGAAGCGCTCACGCGTACAGGGGCGCGTGGGCAGTCGCCGGGCTAGCGACGCGGCGCGGAGATCACCGACGCGCGCCGGCGATCACGATCGTCATCGATCCGTGCGGTCCCGCGGATCAGAACGGGACGTACCAGCTCGGGCCCAGCCAGCCGCCGCCCTCGACGCCCTCGCTGGCGGCGAACCCGGCGCCGTGGCCGTCGAGGCGCGTGATGCCGCCGTCCTGCACGAGCGCGTGGCCATCGCCGGAGATCCACGTCATCTGGAGATGTCCGGCCCATGGATCGTCGATGAACTGCTTGGTGGCGGGATCGTAGGCCCGGTACTCGGGGTGGCAGCCGTCGCCGCACGAGAAGCTGACGGTCACGCGCCACAGCTTCGTGCCGGGGATGGCGCTGGCGGCGCCGCACATGCTCTCGTCGTCGGGGCAGTTGGCGGGATCCACGCCCGCGACCTGCGTGGCCGGATCCGTGGGCGCGGGCGACGCGAGCGCCTTGCCGGCACCGCGATGCCACAGCTCGACGAGCCGCGTGCGCACCGCCGGCGCGAGCGCCCGGGCGGCGACCGCCTTCGGGAACTCCTCGTCGTCGGTCCACGCGCCGGAGTCGCCGGTGAGCCCGGGCGTGGCGCCGAGGCCGAGGGTGATGCGGTGATACGCCGGGTGGCCGATGCTGAGATCGCCGTCCTCGCCGTAGTCGATGACGATGCCGGGCGCGCCCTCGATGACGTCGGTCGGCAGCGCGTCGACGATGACCTCGGGCGCGGGCGCCGCGAGCGTCAGATCGAGCAGCCGGATGGAGTCGCGCGTCCCGAACCACACCACGCCGGCGCGGTTGTCGACGAGCGCCCAGTCGACTGGCGCCGGCACCAGCAGGTGCTGGCGCGCGCCGTCGGCGGACACCGCGAGCAGGCCGGTCTTGTTGGGCAGGATCGCGACCGGCGTGCCGAGCTCGGTGGTGAGCGCCGCGGCCAGCGAGCCGGCGGGCGCCCCGCCGTTCTGCAGGGTCGTGCCCGGTTTCGTGCCGCCACCGCAGGCGGCGAGGGGCGCAGCGGCGAGGGCCGCCAGGAGGAAGACGCGACGAAGCCAGGGAGTGTACATATCGCTTCCGGTATAGACGCGCGGCGTGACGCCGGTGTTCCCCGGCGGCGGGCCGCGTGACCCGGAGCATACGCGTCAGAAGCTGGTGCCGGCGCCGATCGTGACGATCACCGGCCGCACCACGACATCGACCGAGACGTCGCCGACGTAGACCGACTCGTAGAGCGGGAACGCGGGCGTCTTCATGTGGATGTTCTCGACCCGCGCGGTGGTCGCGAAGCCCGACATCGCCTTGACGTCGGCGGTGGCGTAGATGCGGCCGAAGACATGGACGTCGACGCCGAGCTGGCCGACGGCGCTGACCGCGTCGCCGATCAGGAGCCGCGGCTGCGCGACCTCGGTCATGATCGGGTTGGTGATCTGCCGATCGTAGGTGTGCAGGTAGCTGACGCCGAGGCCGAGGTACGGCCGCACGCGCGCGCCGCGGAGCGCGCGATAGACCGCGGTCACGACCGGCGGCAGCGCCTTGGTGCGGCCGAGTAAGGGGCCGAGCGCGGGGATGCCGGTCGGCACCGTGCCGAGCACGGTCGGCGCGAGCGACTGATCCGCGACGGTGCCAGCGCCGCGCAGCTCGAAGGTCACCGGCGGCGCGAGCACGGTCTCGAGCGCGACCTCGCCGCCCCACATCGGGCGCGCGATGCCGACGATCATCGCGGCCGAGGTCGCGTCGCCCATCTCGGCGCGCGAGCCGGCGATCGGGCCGTTCTCGACCGCGAGGCTGGCGGGCCCACCGACGCCGGACAGCACCATCTCGCCGCTGCGCGCGCGCGGCGACACGTGCAGCACGCCGGCGCGGACGTAGATCATGCCGCGGCGATACCAGGGCCGGGCGCGCGGCGCGGCGTGGACGTCGACGCGATCCGGCGCGGCGGGCTCGTCGAGCGGTGCGACCGGCGTGTCCTCGATGGGCGCGGTGGTGTCGGGCGCCGCCTCGACCGGATCCATCTCGATCTCGTGCGCGACGACCGGCGGCTTGTGGCGGCCCTTCGCCGCCGCGGCGGGCGCAACTGCGAGCACCAGCGCGAGCGCGAGCGCGGTCCGCATCAGCGCGCTCCCTTCGCCGGCTCGCCGACCAGCTGCAGCTTCATCTGGCCCGCCGGGATCTCCATCGAGATCTTGCCGATGCCGATGCCGATGGCCGACACGCCGACCGACAGCGGCACCGCGGCGGTGTTGGCGACCGCGATCGTGATCCGGCCGTCGTCGCCGAAGCTCACCGGCCCGGCGACGTCGATCGCGAGCGGCTTGGAGTGCAGATCGTGACCCGCGATGCCGGCGAGCAGCCGCATGCTCGGCGCGTCGAGGTAGAGGTCGAGGCGGGCGCGCAGCTCGGCCTTGCCGTCGGCGCCGGTGACGACGTAGCCGGTGATCGGCGCGCCGCCGGGCGCGCGCAGCCGCAGCACCAGCTGCTCGGTCTTCTGGTTCGAGAGCGAGCCGACCACCGCGACGTCGGCGTCGAGGCTGAGCGAGGTGCCGTACATCAGCTGCGGCGACAGCTCGATCGGGATGCACGCGGCGACGTGCGCGCCGCCGACCTCGCAGTCGTGCTGCAGCGAGCCCATCACCGCCGGCAGCGCGCCCGACAGGTACATGCACGCCTCGGTTGCTGGCGTCGACGGATCGCAGTCGGGGCCGCGCAGGCTCGCGCTGCGGATCATGCCGCTGGTCCCGGTGATCACCATCGCCGCGCGGTTGGTCGCGGTCGCGTGCTCGCCGGCGTCGACGTAGCCGTTGCCGTTGGTGTCGGCGACTGGCGCGGTCCGCGTGATCATCGCGTAGCGGCCGGGCTCGGCGGCGGCGCCGGTGAACGGCAGCGCGACATCGGGGCCGCCGGCGTTGCCGTCGTCGGCGATGCCGTCGAGCACGTCGCTGTTGAGCGGCGCCCGGGTGCGCGCGCACAGCTCGCCCGCGTCGCAGTCGCGATCGTTGCCGCCGTGCAGCACCACGCGGTAGCGCGCGCCGGGCTCCCAGCCCGCATCGGGCACGAACCGCAGCGTGCGCTCGCCGACGACGAGCTGGCCGGGGACCACGCTCGCGCAGGCGTCGCCGTTCAGGCGCTCGATGCGCACGCTGCCGGCGCCGCACGCGGCGCCGAGCGCGATCGTCGTGCGATCGAGCGGCTGATCGAAGTCGAGCTCGACCGGCTGATCGGCGGGCAGCGTGAACGGCGCGTAGAGATCATCGCTGCCATCGCCGGACCGGCAGCGCCCGGGGCTGGTCGTGGTCGCGCCCTCGAGCGCGCACGGCACGCCCGGGCGCACCGCCGCGAGCGCGAGCGGCATCGGCGCCGAGGTCGTGAGGTCCTGGGTGCGGAAATGCAGGCTCGATGGAGGCGCGACGACGCCCGCGAGATCGTGGACGCCGGTGAGCGCGAGCGTGTAGTCGGTGCCGTAGGTCAGCGGCGCGAGCGGCGTGACCACGAGCGTGCTGCCGTCGACGCGCACGCGGATCGGCGCGCCGGACAGCGTGACCGCGTCGGCGGCGGTCGCGGGATCGATGCCCTCGGCGAAGGTGATGCGCAGCGGCGCGTCGACGGCGACGCCGGTCGCGCCATCGGCCGGCGAGGCGACCGAGAGCGCCGGCGGTGTGGTGTCGACCGGGCCGCTGTCGCCGGCGATCGTGCGCAGCCGCAGCAGCATGTTCGACGACGCGTGATCGAGCCCGAGCAGATCGAGATCGAGCGCGCCGATGCTCTCGATCGCCAGGCCGCCGTTGTAGACGCTCGCCAGGCCGGTCGCCTGGATGCCGAGCACCTGCTGGTTGAGCGCCGCGTTGCCGCGCGGATCGTCGGCGGTGAGGATCACGTCGAACGCCAGGTAGGCCTCGACCGGGGCGAGCTCGTCGTCGGGCAGCCGCGCCGGGTCGCGGAACGGGTTGCGCGCGAGATAGATCGTGGCGTCGGAGGCCATCTGCACGCGGATCGCGCCGGTCGTGAGCGGCGTCGCGATCTCGCCGCCGAGCTTCACCGGCAGCGCCTGCATCGTGAGGGTCTGGCCCTTGCGCAGGGTCAGCGGGATCAGCGGCCCGAACGCCGACGGGTTCGCCATCACCGCGCTCACGGTGCTGTCCTGCATCGCGATCTCGCTGTCGCCGATCAGCGGCGAGGCGACCGAGACCCGGTTGACCACGCCGCCGGCGGCGTACGACTTCTCGCCGCCGGGCACGCACGACAGCACCTGGGCCAGCTCCTGGCCATTCACGCGCGAGGCCGCGGGCGCGAAGGTGTAGGACGTGGTGGCGATCGCCTCGCCCCGGAGATCGCGCAGGCCGCTGAGGGTCAGGCGATACTGGTGACCGGCGGTGAGATCGTCGATCGGATCGATCGTGAGGTGCGTGCCCGAGGCCAGCAGCGCGGCGGGCACGGTCTTGTTGTCGGCTTCGTCGACCAGCGCGATCGCGTCGCCGTAGGTCGCGGTCGCAGGATCGATCGGCTCGCTCATCGAGACGCGGATCGGATCGAAGTCGACGAACGGGAAGCGCGGCGCGCCGCTGCCCTGATACGCGGCCGGTGGATCGCCGTTGATCGCGCGCACGACCGGCGCGCCGGGGACCGCGTCGGGCTGCGTGGTGGTGAAGTGCAGCAGCGGCTCGCCCGCGCGCAGGTTGGCGGCGGCGCCCCACAGGAGATCCGGGCTGGCGTAGACCGCGTAGGTCGCGTCGGCGGCCCAGGTCGCCTCGAGCTGGACGACGTTGTCCTTGGGGCCGATCACGATCGCCGCGTCGACCACCGGGCCATCCGGGCCGACCACGCAGAACCCGCCGGTGACGTGGCCGGCGCTGTCGAGCGAGCAGCCGACCGCGAGCGCCGCCGGATCGATCGGATCGGTGAAGCTCACGACCACCCGCGCGCCCAGCGGCACGTCGAGCTGGCCGTCGTGCGGGTAGCTGAAGATCACGCCGGGATCGGCGGACAGCGGCGGCGGGCCCTGATCGCCCAGCTCGCAGGCCGCGAGCGCGAGCGTGGCGACGGCGAGAATTCGGGCCACTCGGAGACTCCCTCGGCAGGCGCGGCGCGGCGCTCCCTCGAGCGCGGTCAGAGCATCGGTTGTCCGCCGGCCGGACCTGCATCGGCGGCGACCGAACGCCCTTCTGCACGCCGCGCGCCAGCCGCGCGACGGCGCAAGCTATCGCGATCATTCGCCCGAAAATGACCGGGGTTGATTTTGGCTGGTGAGGACAGCTCGCACCTCGGAGGTAACGGTCCCCCCGAGGCAACGCGACCACGCGCGGTGACCACGCGTTGCGGTCGCGCTGCCATGGCGGGGAGGGCGCGTTGACCGCGATCGGCGGCGCGCCTACCGTCATCGCATGAAGCCACTGATGATCGGTCTGTCGATCGCCGCGCTCGCGCTGGGCGCCTGCGGCGAGAAGGTCAACGTGCACGTCGACTGCGTCACCGCCGCGGGCCCGACGGTGCAATGCGACATCTCGCAGACCCAGGGCAAGTCCGAGGTCGAGGTCTGCTGGGACTTCAAGGTGGTCTGCAAGAACGGCACGGAGATCGCGCCACCGCGCAGCTGCACCAAGGTGAAGGACGGCGGGACCGTCCATTACACGATCCCGCCGGACAAGATCCAGAACGCGGAGAAGTGCGACGCGGATCCCAAGCCGACGCTCTCGAACATGACGATCAACGGCGAGCCCAGCACCTGATCGCGCGGCGTGTCCGGCCGCGCGCCGGACGCGCGCTCGTCGACGGGACACTCCCGGACACGCGCTCGTGCGCGATCGCGGAGTTGCCCGCGGCACGACCGTTGCTCTTCGGGCGGGACACGGAGGTAATCCATGTCCCAAGACAAGAAGAACAAGGCGATCGGCGAGGCCATTCGCGCGATCCACAAGCAGTTCGGTTCGGGCTCGATCATGCGGCTCGATGGCAGCGAGGTGCAGCAGGTCGAGGTCGTACCCACCGGCTCGGTCGCGCTCGACGTCGCGCTCGGCATCGGCGGCCTGCCCCGCGGGCGCATCGTCGAGATCTTCGGGCCCGAGTCGTCGGGCAAGACCACGCTCACGCTCCACGCCATCGCCGAGGCCCAGAAGGCCGGCGGCGTCTGCGCCTTCGTCGATGCCGAGCACGCGCTCGACACCGGCTATGCCCGCCGCCTCGGCGTCGCTCTCGACGATCTGCTCGTCAGCCAGCCCGATTGCGGCGAGCAGGCCCTCGAGATCGTCGATACCCTCGTCCGCACCGGCGCGATCGATCTGATCGTCGTCGACTCGGTCGCCGCGCTCACCCCGCGCGCCGAGATCGAGGGCGAGATGGGCGACGCGCACATGGGCCTGCAGGCCCGGCTCATGAGCCAGGCGCTCCGCAAGCTCACCGCGGTCATCTCGCGCACGCGCACGGTGGTCATCTTCATCAATCAGCTTCGGCAAAAAATCGGCGTGGTCTACGGCAACCCCGAGACCACCACCGGCGGCAACGCGCTCAAGTTCTACTGCTCGGTGCGGCTCGACATCCGCAAGAAGAAGCCGATCAAGCGCGGCGAGGAGATGATCGGCTCGGAGGTGAAGGTGAAGGTCGTGAAGAACAAGCTGGCGCCGCCGTTCCGCGAGGCCGAGTTCGAGATCCTGTTCGGACAGGGCGTGAACCGGCTCGGCGAGCTGGTCGACACCGCCGAGAAGCACGGCCTCGTCGAGAAGTCGGGGACCTGGTACTCGATGGACGGGACCAAGATCGGCCAGGGCCGCGACAAGATGCTGGCCCACCTCGACGAGCGCCCGGCGCTGCAGCAGCAGCTGCGCGACGCGCTGATCAAGCAGGGCAAGCTGGCCGCGACCGCGGTGACGGGAGCGAACCATGCAGCGGCGTGAGGCGTTCCGACTGACAGGCTCCGAGTCCCCGGCGCGCGACGCGGGCCTGCCCGGTCACACGTATGCCCGCCACGGCGCGGCGCGCATCGACGACCCGATCGGCGGGGACGATGTCGACCTCGATCCCGATCCGATCGGCGTCGCCCGGCCGGTGCGCTCGGCGCGCAGCGGCCCGCGCCGCCACGTCGTGCTCGCGCTCGATGCGTGCACGCCCGCCGAGCCGATCGACGTCGACGGCTTCCAGGAGCTGCGGCGCCTCGGGCTCTTCGATGACTGCGGCCGGAACCCGCCGCCGAGCTGGTGGGCGCGGTAGCGCGCGATGGCGGAGGTGGTGCCGGCTGCGGTCGGCGGCTATCCTGCGGGCATGGGCTCGCCGCCGCGCCGCGCCACCTACGCCGACGTGCTGGCAGCACCGGAGCACAAGGTCGCGGAGGTCGTCGATGGCGTGCTGCACTTGAGCCCGCGACCGGCGTCGCCGCACGCGCGGGCGGCGTCGCGACTCGGCAGTGACCTCGAGGGTCCATTCGATCGCGGTCGCGGCGGCCCCGGCGGGTGGATCCTCCTCGACGAGCCCGAGCTTCATCTCGGCGACGACATCGTGGTTCCGGATCTCGCCGGATGGCGGCGTGCGCGCATGCCCTCGATCCCGGCGCAGGCGTACTTCACGCTCGCGCCGGACTGGATCTGCGAGGTGCTGTCGCCCTCGACCCGCAAGCTCGATCGCGGCGCCAAGCTCGGCGTCTACGCGCGCGCCGGCGTCGAGCACGCGTGGCTGGTCGATCCGCTCGAGCACACCGTCGAGGTCCTGCGCCGCCAGGACGCGCGCTGGCTGATCCTCGGCGCGTGGAGCGACGACGCCCGCGTGCGCCTCGAGCCCTTCGACGCGATCGAGCTCGCGCTCGGCGAGCTGTGGGCGGATGTCGACCTGACTCCGGTCGCGCCGACCGAGGGGCGCGCCGGCTGACTGGCGTGCGGTATCGTTCCTCGATGGACGGGCAAGCGAGGCCGACCGACTGGACGGCGCTGGCGGTGCAGCTCCGATCCGTCGGCGCTGGCGACGGGTTCGAGCGCGGCAGCGACACGCTCGCCCGCGCGGCCATCGTGCAGCTGCTCGGCGACGACGCGATGCGCGATGCGGTCGACTTCTACGTGACGCACCGGCCTGGCTCCGAGCTGGCCCGCAGCGTGTTGTGGCTCCTCCACCCGTGGTCGGCGATGCAGCGCTGTCACGAGATCTTCGCGAGCGACGATGCGGACGTCGATGAACGACGATCCGCGGTCGAGCTCCTCCGCGTCGTCGCGGACCGCCGGGTCTTGCCCTGGATCCCGCTCTATCTCGCCGATCCAGACCCGTCGATCCGGGGACTGGGCATCGGCGTCGTCGATCAGCTCCTCTTCGCGGACCTGATCGAGTTCGAGGATGGCGCCGAAATGATCGCGCACGCATGCGCCGACGAGGATCCGCACGTGCGCGAAGCGGCGAACCGGATCCTCGCCGACCGCGAGGAGACCAACTCCGCGCCGGCGCCATGACCCCCGCGCTGGCGCGGCGCATCGGTGAGCGCCTCGGCGCGGCGGTCGCCGACGTGCGCGCGGTGAGCGGCGGCGACATCAACGAGGCGTACGCGGTCACGACCGTCGATCGCCGGATGGTCTTCGCCAAGGCGAACGCGGCGGCGCCGGTCGGGATGTTTGCGGCCGAGGCGGATGGCCTGGCGTGGCTGGCGGCCGCGGGCGCCGTGCGCGTGCCGGCAGTGATCGCGGTGGCCGACGACTTCCTCGTCCTCGAGTGGCTGGAGCCCGGCGCGCGGCCCGCGGGCTTCGGCGCGGCGCTCGGTCGCGGGCTGGCGGCGCTGCACGGCGCGGGCGCGCCCGCGTTCGGGCACAGCCGCGACAACTTCATCGCGATCGTGCCGCAGGCCAACGCGCCGGTCGCCACGTGGGCCGACTTCTGGATCGATCGCCGCATCGCGCCGATGATCGAGCGTGCGATCGCGGCGAAGCGCGGGCCGGCGCGCTGGCGCATCGACGCAGAAGGCCTTCGCGAGCGCGTCCGCGAGTTGCCGGGCGCCGACGAGCCGCCGGCGCGATTGCACGGCGATCTGTGGAGCGGCAACGTCCACGCGACCGGCGGCGCGCCGGCGCTGGTCGACCCGGCGGTCCACGGTGGTCACCGCGAGGTCGACCTCGCGATGCTCGCGCTCTTCGGCGGGCTCACCGACGACATCACCGACGCCTACGCCGAGCTCCACCCGCTCGCCGCGGGCTGGCGCGAGCGGCTGGCGCTGTGGCAGCTCTACCCGCTGCTGGTGCACGCCGTGCTGTTCGGCGGCGGCTACGGCGCGCAGGCCGACGCAGTGCTCCGCCGGTTCGCGCGCTGAGCGGCGAGCGGCGCGGCTACTGCGAGAACAGATGCATGACGACGACCACACGGCCGTCGATGGCGATGCCCTGGGCGGTGACGTCATCGCTGCGCGCGGCCACGGGCGCCGGCAGGGCGCGCCCTGTCAGGCGACAGCCGTCCGCCTCGGGCAGGCAGCGCGCGCGGAGCGCCAGCGGCAGGAGCAGGTCCGCGACCGATGCGGGCAGCGTGAGCGCGTCGACTCCGGTGGAGGGCGGGCAGGTCGCGTCGAGCACCGCGAACAGCGTGTAGGGCTTGTCGGGCGTCTCGAGCAGGCGATCCTGCTCGAACACCGGGACCGCTACCCAGCTCGCGCTCGCGGCGGCGCACGGCAGCTCGATGCGCCGGCCGATCGGCGCGAGATCGTCGCGCACCTCAAGCCGGTCGCCACCGCTGCAGGCAATCGTCAGCGCGCCGGCCAGCCACGCCCCCGTGAAAGCGCGGACCTTGCGCATGCCGCAGGGCGTAACACGCGCTCGCGAGGTGGGCCAGCGGCGAGCTCGCCCCCACGGTCGCGGTGCCGAACCTTGCCCGTACGGGCGATCCGGCGCGCGAGCGACGCGGTTACTCGCGCCTGGCGGGTTCGTCGGTGCGCTTGCGCCCGGCGGTGAGCGCGGCCTGATCGAGGCGGCGCACCAGCGTCAGGTGATACAGCACGACCACCGACCCCACCGCGAGCTCGGCGAACGCGCCTGGCAACTTCCACAACGTCGACATTCGGCCCCCCTGATCGGCACCACTCGCTGCTCGACTGTCGAGCGACCGCGATGGCATCAGGGCTACCTTGGGCTCGGGGCCGCGATCGCTCAAGCGCGACGTCGCGAGATCCACCCGCGCGGTGCAGCTTTCCACCGTCGCTGTGCCCTCCCGCGGGATGCGCGGCGCGTCATGCGATCGGGCTGCGATCGCGCATACCGCGACCGCAGAAACAGAACCTGTGAGCAGCGATTGCGCTGCGAGTCATTTCTGTCGCGCCGCCGCCGCATTCTTCGCCATGGTGATCGCGGCGCCGATCTCCGCATCGGTGCTGGCGACCGTCACCTGACCGAGGCTGCGCTTGGTCTTCGCGTCGAAGAAATACAGCACGCCAGTCGCGGTGTACGGCGCCATCGCGCGCCTCACGCCCGCGGCGTCGAGCGCGGCGGCGCTGTGCTTCGCGGTCTCTTCGCTGGTGAGATCGTTGATCACGAGCTGCAGCGCGCCGTCGGTGTTGGCGGCCATCACCGCCTTGCCGGCGCGCTCGCCGTGGGTCTTGCAGACCGAGCACCAGTCGGCGCGATTGACGACGGTGATCACGGTCGGCCTGGTGTCGGCGTGCGCCGAGGATGTGACGGAGGCCACGAGGCCAAGGACGACGAGCAGGACAAGGGCGCGGGCCCAGCGGGACGGATTCACGTTCGACTCCTGTGCGTTGGTGAGTTCGAACGGAGAAGTCCGGCCGGGCGCGCGAGGATTCGCGAGATCGACAGACCTGCGCGATCAGTTCAGGGCGAGGCGCGTGCGCTCGAGGCGGGCGCGGGTCTGCGCGAGATGCGTGAGGGACTTGCACTGCACGCGCATCGCGGCGCGGCGATCGGCCGGCACGATCGCGTCGGTGGAGCGCTGGCACGCCGCGAGATCGCCCTGCGTCAGCGCGCGCGTCATGCCCGCGAGCACGACGCCGTCGCCGTCGAGGCCGGCGACCAGCGCGTCGGCATCGGCGGTGTCGGGCTGGGCATACATCCACAGCCACTGCGCGTGGTCGGCGGCGATCACCGCGCCGACGTCGGCGACCTCGGCCTGGGCGAGCAGCTCGCGCCGGGTCGCGCGATCGAACGCCGCGGGCTCGGCATCGAGGAGGTCGAGCACGTCGCGCACGACCGAGGCGCCGAGCAGCCCGCCGAGCAGCCGCTCGCGGCGCGGCAGCTCGCGCGCGGTCGACAGGGCGCGCTCGAGCGCCCGGCGCGCGCCGGTGGGATCTCCCGTCGCGAGCGCGGCGCGCGCGTCGTCGAGGAGCGCCCGCGCCGATGTGACCTGCGCGATGGCGCCGCTGTGCCGAGTTGCAGGCTGGCATACCGCGGCGTCCTGGTTGCCGGGCTGGCGCTGCGCCTCGAGGCAGAGTGCGTCGAGGCGGGCGCGCGTGTCGGGAGGCAGCGCGCCGGAGCTGCCCACGCGGCGCACGGCGATGATCGTGATCAGCGCGACGAGCGCGAGCGCGAGCGGGGCGAAGCGGCGAGGACGAACGAGCGGCATCTTCATGATGCCGGGTGCTAGAGCAAGGCGCATACCCGGGCGTGCTCACCGCAACGCCCAGGAGAAAATGCCCCGGCTTCCTCGACGAGGAACGGCTCGCTTCACCGATCCGGAACGAGTTTTTCTTTCACAAACACACCCGGCATTCTCGCGACTCGCGGCGCGCCAGCGCGTCGTCGGTGGCCTGCGCGCGATGACATCCTGTCATCGGCGCCGCGTCGGCGAGGCGCGTGTCAGTTCTCCACCAGGATCACGCCGCACTCGGGCGACGCGTTGAACGAGATCGTGATCGCGTCGTCGACCGGCGCGCCCGCGAACGTGCCGGAGACGGTCACGGCGAGCGTGCCCTTCGACGGGACCGTGCAGCCCGACGCGAGGCCGATGCCGTCGAACGCGAGGTGCCCGCTGTAGACGTTGCCGGGCGTGTTCTCGCCGAAGTCGAGGCCGCCGTCGAGCGCGGTGGGATCGTCGGTGGGGCCGGTCAGCGCGAAGTCGAAGGTGACCGTGCGCTGCGGGCAGCCGGTGCCGGTCATCGCGACCGAGCCGGTGTAGCGGGTGCCGGCGCCCTCGGCGGCGCTGGTCGCGCTGCCGTTGACGAGGCAGGTCTGGCCGGCGACCGGGACCTCGCAGTCGGTGGCGGTGATCGCGTTGCCCTCGGCGACGATGCACGCGGGCGCGGGCGCGCTGGCGGCCCAGGCGATCCGCGCGGTGGTGGCCGGCCCGGCGCCGGTCAGCCGCACGAACTGATCGAGCACCATCGCGTCCGCGAGATCATCGCTGGTCGCGGTCGTGGGGTCGGCGATCACGCCGGCGATCGCGCCGGTCTGCGCGAACAGATCGGCGAGCGCGTCGCGCTGCGCGCTGTCGAGCTTGTCGGCGGTGGCGGCGTGGAGCAGATCGCAGCCGCCGAGGGCGAGCGCGATCGCCGCGGCGGCGAACAACGCGCGGCGCGAAGAAGGGAGGGTGGGAGGCGTGGGCATCGGATCCTCGGCGAGTGGGACGCGGCCGGCCTCGCGCCGGTCGCAGAGGCCGCGGCGCGGCCCCGTCGAGATCAACCTAGGCGCACCCCGCGATCGCCACTACTCGTGTCCGATTGCCGATGGATCTGCGGGAGATGCGCGCCGCGCGGCGGTCGATCGAGCGCCCGCGCTCACATCTTGCGGCGGGGCGCAACGAGGCGCTTGACGTGACCGCGCAGCCAGGTGTGGCCGGGGTCGGCGTGGACGCGATCGTGCCAGACCACCGCGGTGTGATCGATCGCGAGCGCGACCGGCGGCGCGAGGGCCTCGAGCCCGAGCTCGGGCGCGGCCGCGGCGTGCAGCGTGCGCGGGCAGGTCACGACCAGGTCGCTGCGCGCGACCACGAACGCGGCGGCGAGGAAGTGCTGGACCCGCACGACCACGTTGCGCGCGCGGCCCATGCGCTCGAGCGCGGCGTCGACCAGGCCGCCCGGCGCGCCGCGTGGCGCGACCAGCACGTGGCCGAGCTCGAGGTAATGCGCGAGCGTGAGGCGACCGAAGGTCGCCGGCTCAGGGTCCGGATGAGATCGGACTGCGCGTCCTCGCGCGGGCCGATCGATCGAAGAGGACCGGGAAGCGAAAGCTTCGCGGGCTCCGAGGCGGCGGCCGAGGCGATGGCCGCGCCGCGCGAGCACGACGAACGGCTCGGGCGCGAGCGGCATGCGCCGCAGCGACGCCGCGACCATGAACGCCGGCAGGAACGCGAGGTCGGCGGTGCCGGTCTCGAGCCGCGCGGCGTAGTCGGCCTCGGCGCGCTCGACCGCCCACGTGACGCCCGGTGCCTCGGCGGCGGTGGCGGCGACCAAGGTCGGGATCGCGAGCGCCTCGACGAGATCGTTGCCGAGGATCGTGAAGCGCCGGGTCGAGGTCGCGGGCGCGAACGGCGCGGCGGCGCGGACCGCGGCGCGCAGCTCGCCCAGCGCGTGGGCCAGCGGCGCCTGGATCGCGAGCGCGCGCGGTGTGGCGAACATGAGCGGGCGACCGGGCACCAGCAGCGCGTCGCCGAAGTGCGCGCGCAGCCGGGCCAGGCGCTGGCTCGCCGCGCTCTGCGTGATGCCGAGCTTCGCGGCGGTGCGGGTGACGTGGCGCTCGCGCAGCAGCACGTCGAGGGCGCGCAACAGCTCGAGATCGTCGGGCAGGTCGACCGTCATTAGCCGGGATTATGCCCGCTATGCGGAAGCGCTGTTTCCCTAATCATCAGCGCGCAGCGAGAGTGAGCCCATGAACGCCAACCTCCTCCGCCTCGCGCTCCTCGTCGCCATCACCTCGGTCCCCGCGCTCGCCGCCGCCGACGAGCCCGCGCCGCCGCGCCCGCGCGTGGCGCAAACGCGCTACCCGACGCGCGCCAGCGTCATGATGGGCCTCAACCAGTGGGTGCTGTTCGGCGGCGGCAACGTCGCCGCGCAGGTCGCGCACGGCCGCTGGGTCGTCGAGTACTCGCACGGACAGGCGCTCGACTTCGGCAAGATCGGCGCGATCGCGCTGACGTCCGCCGAGCGCGACGCGGGCGTGAACGTCGAGCAGCGCTGGACCACCGGCGGCGGCTTCGGGTTCCGGATCACGCCCAACCTGCACGTGCTGGTCGAGCTCAAGCTGCACCACTACGAGATCACCGGCGCCGACGCGAACCAGCGCGCGGGCTACACCTCGTTCACCGTCGGGCCCGGCGTGTTCTACGACCTCTACCTGTACAAGGGCCTGTTCATCCAGCCGAGCCTGCGCTGGTGGCCGACGGTCGCGTCGAGCTACACCGCGACCGCGTTCACGCGCGACGACGGCACCGTGTACCAGCACGCGCGGCACGAGCTCCCGCCGTTCGTGAACGTCAACGTCGGCTACACGTTCGGGCGCTGAGCGCCTGCGAGCGTCTTGCCTATCGCAGCGTGGTCGCCGCGGGCCCGGTGGCGGCCTCGAGGCGCTGGATGCGCGCGCGCTCGGCGGCGAGCAGCTCGTTGGTCTGCTGGACGGCGGCATCGGCGCGGGCGCGCTCCGCCGCGGTCTCGGCCCTGGCGGCGGCGAGCTGGGTGCGGGTGCGCCCGAGATCGTCGCGGCACGAGCTCGACGCCGACGGCTTCGCGTCCGCGGTGCCCGAGCGGCTCGCTCCGACGAACCAGCCAGCAGCGAACACGGCGGCGATCAGCAACGGGCGGGTGAAGCGCATGCATCGAGCCTACGGCAGACCGCGCGCGAGGTGGAAAAACTTCAAACGCCGGTTCGTTCGGGTGAGGCACCTCACGCGATCGCGAGGTCGTGATCGCCCGCATCCCCGACGGTAGCGATGGGCAGAGCGCGGCGCACGCTGGCTCCGCGACGCGATCGCGGTCCCCGGCGTGTCACGGTCGAGATGCCCCGGTGGGTGCGCGCGCGTTGAGCGGTCGGTGCGCGCGTGCCCGTCGGTGGCGCTTCGAGGTGGCGCTTCGAGGTGAACGAACCTGCGAAGCGTGAGATCCGCAGGATGCGGCGCGCAACCGTGGCCAGGCACGGTCGAGACGTGGACCATGTCGACCTGTGGTGCGCGGATGACACGAACGCTCGGGCTGCTCGCTGTGACCGGCGCGATCCTCGCGTGCGCCCCCGCCGCGCGCGCCGGTGAGCCGCGCCCGCTGTCCGCGCGCGTGGTGCGGTCGGGTGTCGATCTCGCGGCCGCGGTCGACGGCCGCTGGGGCGCCATCACGCATTTCACGCCCGCGTTCCGCGCGGGCTACACCTTCGGTCGCGATCAGGTCGGCCTCGCGATCGGCGGCGAGTTCCGCCTGTTCGAGGCCTTCTCCTTCAAGACGCCGCACGTCCGCTCGCGGGTGACCGAGACCCGCGTCTACGCGCGGGTCGTGGTGCGCGACGGGCTGTTCGCGATGTACGCCGGCGGCGCGGTCGGCGCGACGCAGAGCCCGAGCCGCACGGCCTTCGCCGCGGGGACCGAGACGTACGCGGCCGGCGCGCTCCAGGTCGGCGCCGCGCTGCACGTCGGGCCGCGGGTCGGCGCCGAGGTCGGCGCCGAGCTCGAGGCCACCGCCTTCGACGGGTCGCAGCGGATCTCGGCGCGGGTCGGCGCGTTCGCGCGCTTCTGACGATCCGCCGTCCGCCGCGCGTCAGAGCCTGTGAAGCTTTCGCTTCCAGGCTCTCTCTCGATCGATCGGCCCCGTCGAGGACGACGGTCCCGATCTCCTCCGGAACCTGAACCGGCGACTTCGTCGCCTCAGGCGTGCGCGCCGAGCCAGGCGATCGCGCGGGCTGCGATCGCCTCGGGGAGCTCGACGTGCAGGAAGTGCCCGACGCCAAGGACGACCTCGGCCGCGAGCTCGCTCGCGAAGAACCGCGCCTGACCGCGCGCCGCCGACGGCGCGATGCAGCCGTCGCGCGCGCCTTGCAGCTGCAGGGTCGGCACGGCGATCGGGCGGGTGAGCGGCCCGGCGCGCAGCACGCGGGCGAGGGCGCGCGGCGAGACCATCGCGCGGTAGTAGCGGATCGGCGCGGGCATGCTGGCGGCGAGGCAGCGGTGCAGCGCGACGCGCGCGTCCTCGTCGAGCGCGAAGTCCGGCGACCACGCGCGCCACAGCCAGTCGATGAACGCGAGGTCGCGCGCGCCGACCACCGCGGGCGCCCCCGGCAGCTGGAACGCGAGCATGTACCAGCTGCGCGCCAGCTGGCCGGTGCGCACCAGCGAGCCGACGAACGCGCGCGGGTGGGGCACCGCCATCGCGATCGCCGAGCGGAAGCGGGCCGGCGCGATCGCGCACGCTGCGTAGGTCGCGAGCGCGCCCCAGTCGTGGCCGATCAGGTGCACCGGGCGATCGCCGGCGATCGCATCGGCGATCGCGATCGCGTCGGCGCCGAGCTGCGCGCCATCGTAGGGCCCGCCGAGCGGGCTGGGGGCGTAGCCGCGCATCCACGGCGCGACGACCTCGTAGCCGGCGGCGGCGATCGCCTCGAGGAACGCGGTCGCGGTCGGCGGGTGATCGGGGAAGCCGTGCAGGAACAGGGCGACCGGCGCGCCGGGCCGCGCGCCGACCAGCGCCTGGAAGGCGCCGCCGGGCGTGGCGACCGTCGCCGCGCGCAGCGTCACTTGGTCTCGGGCTTCCACGCCGCGGCGAGCGTGCAGTCCTCGAGGCCGACCGAGCGCGCCTCGGCGCGGAGCGCGGCGGCCTTGGCGGCGGCGTCCATCGGCACCAGCGCCACCAGGAAATCGTGGGCGCGCTGGGTCTCGAGCACGCCCGGCAGCCAGCGCGCGATGTGCAGCTGGCGCGCGCCCTCGGGCTGCTCGAGCGCGCCCGACTCCTTCTCGGCGTTGCACAGGTGGCCGATGTCGTGGGCGTAGGGCGTGTCCTGCGGGGTCGGCTTGGGTGGCTCGCTCGACGAGCACGCGGCGAGGACCAGTCCGAGAGCGAGGGCGCGAACCATGCGCCGGGCGTAGCGCGTGAACGGCGGCGCGTCCAGCGCGACCGCACCGCCCCGGTGACCCGCGGTCGGTGGTCGCAGGCCCGGCCGGCCAGACCGGGGAAACCGGCGTCGACATCTGGAAACCCGCGCGGCTTTTGCCGTATGAACGGAGAAGTGCGGCTGGGCGAGCCCGCCGGCACGAGGAGATCACATGGCATACGTCGTCGCTGACCCCTGCGTGAAGTGCAAGTACACCGACTGCGTCGCGGTCTGCCCCGTCGACTGCTTCTACGAAGGCAAGAACTCGCTCGCGATCAACCCCGACGAGTGCATCGACTGCGGCGCGTGCGAGCCCGAGTGCCCGTCGACCGCGATCTTCGAGGAGAGCGAGCTCCCGGGGAAGTGGGCCGTGTACAAGGACATCAACGCGCTGGTCACCGGCGTGAAGTCCAAGGGCGACATCGACACGTCGAAGTGGCCCGCGAACCTGCAGGCGCAGCTCGATGGCGTCGAGGCGTGGCCGAACATCACCGAGCAGAAGCCGGCCCTCGCGGGCGCCGATGCGGCCGCGAAGGAAGACAACAAGATCACCGCGCTGACCCTCGAAGGCGGCTCGTGATCGCGCGGGGCGCCGCGCCGGGCATCGGCGCGGACCAGCCCCGCTGAGCCCGCGGCCTCGGCCGCGCGGCTCGTCCAGACTCGTTCGATCAGCGGCGCACGCTCCGGCGTGCTGGCCGCTGGGGGCGCGCGTCCCGGCTGCGGGCGCCGCGCACCATCGCTGCTAGGATGACGGCCCATGCCGCCCCTGCGCGTCGATGCCAGCACGCTCGATCGCGACCAGTTCAAGGTCGTCGAGGAGGCCGACGAGTGCCTCGTCATCCCGCGCAAGGACAAGTTCGCCTGGCGCGATGACGAGCTGCACCTGCGCTCGCTCGTGCTCGATCGCGACGGCTACGTGCGGTCGGCGGGCTTCCCGAAGTTCTTCAACCTCGGCGAGCGGCCCGCGCTCGATCGCGCGCTGGCCGCGGCGATGGCGCGCGGCGCGGTCGAGTTCCCCGAGAAGCTCGATGGCTCGCTGATCGTCGCCGATCGGGTCCTCGGCGCGCCGCGGCTGCGCTCGCGCGGGCTGCGCACGCTCGGCGAGTTCGAGCCCGAGGTCCAGGGCCTCATCGCCGCGGCGTATCCGCAGCTCCTCGCGTTCCTGCGCGACGACCCGCTGCTCGACGCGCACTCGCTCCTGTTCGAGTTCGTGTCGCCGGCGCGGACGATCGTGCTGCGGCCCGAGCGCGAGGCGCTGTTCCTGCTCGGCTACGTCGACAAGGGCCGGGTCGCGCCGGCGTGGGACGCGCCCACGCTCGATCGCGTCAGCGCGGCGACCGGCGTGCCGGTCGCGCCGCTGCACCCGCTGCCCGCGGATCTCGAGGGCGCGCTGGCCCAGGTCCGGGCGTGGAAGGGCCGCGAGGGCGTGGTCGCGCGCTTCCTCGACGAGGACGGCGCGCCGCGGCTGATCAAGATCAAGGCCGCCGACTACCTGCGGCTGCACGCCTACCGCACGCGGCTCGCGGGCGCGCGCGCGCTCAAGATCGCCTGGCTGCTCGACCTCGAGGACGAGCACATGCTCTTGCCGTCGCTCGCGCGCTACGGGCTCGACTGGGAGGCCGCCGAGTTCGCGCGCGCCGACGTCGCGCCGTACCTCGTGCGGCGGCGCGCGGCCACGGCGCGGTTCGAGGCGTTCGCGGCCCAGCTCGGGCCGTGGGCCGGCGCGCGCGACAAGCGCGAGAAGCGCGCGTACGTCGATCGCGTGCGCGCCATGCTCGCCAGCACCGATGCCTTCGGCGACGAGTGGTGGTTCACGGTCGCGATGCGCTACTTCGACGCCGATGCCGACGACGCGCGCCTGGTCGTCGATGCCGCCGTGCTCGGCGAGGCGCCGACGACGCTGCGGGCGTGGCGCAAGGACGTCGACGCCGAGATCCGCGCGATCCTCACCGCGCCGGTCCGCGACGAGGACGGGTAAGCGAACCGCGTCGGCGCACGTACACCGCGCACCGTCGCACGGGTCGCGCGGCGTTTGACCGCACGCGCGCGTGACCAGGCATCACGCGTCGTCGACGGACGTATCTCCACGGCATCATGCGCGTGCCGTCGCGACCGCGCCTCACGACCGGGGTTCGCGCGCTCCCGGCAACCCACCCGTCACCCGCTGGACACCCGTTTTCGTCGGTGTCGGGCAATACTGGTTCTGCGTGTGGTTCTTCGATGACAGCTATCGAGAGGTCGCGACCCTTCGCGACGGCGAGACCGTCGTGCTGCGCCTCGTCCGGCCGTCGGACAAGGAGCTGATGCGGCGCGGCTTCGCCAAGCTGTCCCCGGAGTCGCGCTACACCCGGTTCTTCACGCCCAAGCTGAGCCTGACCGAGGACGAGCTCCGCTACCTGACCGAGATCGATCACGTGCACCACCTCGCGATCGGCGCGATCCGCGAGCACCCCGGCGGCGAGGACGAGGGCCTGGGCGTGGCGCGCTTCATCTCGCTGCGCGACGAGCCGGGCACCGCCGAGGCCGCGATCGCGGTGCTCGACGAGATGCAGGGCAAGGGCCTGGGCAGCCTGCTGTTCATGCGGCTGGTCGCCGCGGCCCGCGAGCGCGGCGTCGAGCGGGTGCGCTGCGAGGTCCTGGGCTCGAACCACGGCATGCAGGAGTTCCTGAAGAGCGTGTCGGTCGATCGCACGCTGTCGGTGGAGTCCGGCGTCGTGCGCGTCGAGCTGACGCTGCCGCCGATGACGCCGGCGGAGCCGCCGGCCGAGGTGCCGCGCGACAGCGCGATGTACAAGCTCTTGCGGATGGTGGCGCGCGGCGCGGTCGAGACCCGCGCGGTGGTCGCGCGGATGATGGGGCGGCCGCCCTCGGAGCCGCCGATCGTGCACGAGTAGCGAGCGCCTCGATCGGGCGCGCTGCGGCTCAGGCGCGCGGCGGGGCGTGCGCGACCAGCACCGAGCAGGCGGTGCTCCGCACGACGCCCTCGGCGACCGAGCCGAGCAAGAGCCGGCGCATGCCGCGGTGGCCGTGGGTGCCGACCGCGACCAGGTCGTAGTTGCCGCTGGCGGCGACGTGGCTGATCGTGGTGCCCGGCACGCCCTGGCGCAGCTCGACGGCGATCGTCCGCCCGAGCGCGGCCGCGTCGTCGGTGACCTGCTTGGCGCCGGCGCTCGCCTTGGCGATGATCGCGTCGCGCAGCGCCGCGAACGCGCCGACCTTCTCGATGACCGAGCTCCACAGCCCCAGCGGGTGCTGCCAGGCGTGCACGACATCGAGCACGCCGTCGGGCGCGACCAGCGCGATCGCGGCGCGCAGCGCGGCCTGAGCGGCATCCGAGAAGTCGGTCGCGACCAGCACGCGCGCGAACGCGCCTGCGGGCGGGGCGGGGCCGCGCGCGACCAGCGACCACTCGGGCGTGCGCTTGACCACCCGCTCCGCGACCGAGCCGCGGAAGAAGTGGCGCAGGCCGTGGTGGTCGTGGGTGCCGACCACGGTCAGCTGCGCGCCGAGCTCGGCGGCGACGTCGGCGATGACCTCGTCGGGGGCGCCCGGCCGCAGCACGGTCTCGATCACCAGGCCCGGCGCACGCGCGCGCAGGTCCTCCGCGCGGCGCGCGAGCTGGCGCTGGGCCTCGGCGATCTCGGCGGCGGCCATCGCGGCGAACTGCTCGGCGGTGGCGCTGCGCGAGGTGTCCTTCTCGGGCGGTGCGTCGGGCTCGGCGAACACCAGCGTCAGCGCGGCGCCGTGGCGCTGGGCGATCGCGACGGCGTGCGTGAGCGCGAGGTCGGCTTCCGGCGAGAAGTCGGTCGCAGCCACCACACGCGCGATGCCCATGACGCGAGCCTACCCGAGCGCACGGCTGCTGTCGTCGGTCGGTGGTGCGCGGTCGGCCAAGGATCGCCCCGGATCCGCGCCCGCGCCGACCGCGGCGAGCCGCCGCGTGGCCGCCGACGACAGCATCAGCGCGCCGCGGTGATCGCGATCGTCACGGCGTCGTCGTCCTCGCTGAGCGCGACGGCGCGGCCCGCGCGAGTCCAATACGCGCCGCCAAGACGGGCCATCACCGCGTTGCGGACCGCGCCGACGTCGGTCGCGGGGATGCGCGCCTCGATGCGCACGACGCGATCGTTCGCCAGCCGCGCGGTGATCTCGACCGGCTGGGCGCCATCGATCAGCCCGTCGACGTGCCAGCGCAGGGCGTCCTCGCGCATCGTCGCGCCATCGCCAGCCATGCGCTCGGCGGCCTCCGTGCTCGCGCCCAGCAGCGGGCCGGGTTCGAACGCGAACAGGCGCGGCGCCTGCGGGCCGAGCAGTTCGCCGAGGTCCTGGCACCGCCGGAACGTGAGCGTACCGTCGCGGAAGGTCGCGCACGCGTGATCCTCGGCGCTGGTCCAGGTGTCGCGGCCGCGATCGGGCTGGCCCCAGATCGTGATGACCTCGGCGCGCTCGGGCGGCGACGTCATCGAGACCGCGAGCGTGCCGTCGCTGTTCGGCTCGTCGTCGTAGCCCACCGACGCCCCCAGCGGCGCGAGCTCGGCCGTCATGCGCGCGACCGCGCCGTCGTCCTGCGCGTACGGGGTTGGGCCCATCCAGCGGATCCCCTTCAGCGCCGGGCCGGGCGCGCCGCGCACGCCGAGCAGGTGGTTGACCGCGGCCTGGCGCGCGATCATCGCGCGGCGGGTGTCCTCCGGCGAAGGCCCACGCGGCTCGGGCAGGCGCATGGCACGGCCGCCGGCCGCCGACGTGTGCGTGCCCTTGCAGTCGTGGATCGCCGCGACCGCGAAGACGTTGACGATCACCGCGCTCGCGATCGCCAGCCGGGTGCGGGCGCCGCGCGACAGGTTGTCTGAGAACGAGCTGGGGATCATCGGCTGATCGTCAGCATGACGCCGTCGGCGCTCGCCGGTTGCAGCGTGACCGTGCGGCCCCTGGTGGTCCAGGTCGCGTGACCCTCCATGCGCTCGAGCAGCTGCGCGTGGACGGCCTCGGGATCGAACGCCGGGATCACGACCTCGACCCGGGTCACGATGCCGTGACGGTCGAACACCGCGGTCACTTCGACCGGCTCGTGCGCCTCGACGAGGCCTGCGACGTGCCAGCGCGCGCGCTCGTCGAACTCCGCCAGATCGCTGTCCTCGAGCGCGTCGCGCAGCGGCGCGATGCCCGACCCAACGGCCGAGGTAGCCTCGAAGGCGAACCGGCGCGGGGCATCCGCTCCCAGCAGGTCATCCAGCGACTGGCAGCGCCGCCACGCCAGCCTGCTCGGCGACAGCGTCGCGCACGTGTGCGTCTCCGCGTCGATCCAGGTGTCGTCGTTGCGATCGGGCGCGCCCCACGCGACCTCGATCTCGTCGCGGGTGAGCGGGGCACCCATGTCGGCGCGCACCGTGCCCGCAGCCTCATCGATCGTGACCGTGGGGTCGAGCGGATCGAGCCGCGACGAGACCCGGCTGTCATCGGCGAGCGACGGGATCGGGCCATGCCAGGTGATGTCCCCGAGCGCGGCGCCGAACTGGGCCCGGCCGGCCAGCAGCGCGTCGCGGGCGTCGTGGCGCGCGATGTCGGCGCGGCCCAGCTCGGCTTGCTGGTCGGCGTACTCGTCGAGCGAGGATCCGCGCTCGCGCCGCGGCGCGAACAGATCGTCGTCATCGTCACTCATCCGCGCGTAGGCCTCGTCGTCGTCGGGATCGATCGTGTGCTGGCCCTGCGCGAGCGCGTAGCCGAACACGCCGACCAGGCCCACGCCGATGATCCCCACCCGCACCTTCGAACCCGTCGACAGGCCTCGCAACATGGCCCGTTGGTACCACGCGGTCCGGCCAATCGAGGCGGCAAAATCATCGCGGGAGGTACTCCCGCCTCGCGCTCAGCCGTCGCCGCGGATACCCGCGAACGCGACGCCGATGAGCCCGGTCGACCGCAGCGTGGCCAGCGCGTTGGCCTCCTCGCGGGTCAGCGGGCCCTCGTTGCCGAGCACGCGGGTCACCGCGAGCACCGTCGCGCCATCGATCGGGCCGTGCAGCTCGAACAGCGCGGCGAGGGTCTGGCAGTCGGCGGCGGGCATCGGCCGGAACGCCTCGCGGAGCGACGCGGCGAGCGCGGGCTCGTGCTGCGCGGCCTGGAAGAACCCGGCCAGCGACGCCGGCGTGAACGAGAACACCGCGCGCTGGGTCGCGGTCACGTTCTCGACGTCCGCGGCGACGCGCAGCGCGTTGGTCACGGTGCCCCAGATGCGCGCGGTCGGCGACAGGAGCGTGTAGCGCACGTTGTCGAAGTACGCGCGGGTCGCGTCGTGCTGACGCCGCACCTCGGGCGACGGCGAGCCCACCGGACCGGCGCCGAGATCGGCGAGCTGCTCGCGCAGCACGCCCTGCAGCAGATCGCGCTCACCGCCTTCGCGGGTACGCCAGATCTCGAGGATGCGCGCCAGTCCCGCGCGCAGGATATGAGTGCTGTCGTTCGGGCTCACGGAACCAGGATAAGCGATCAGCCCGGTGATCGCGTGAACTGTTTTTTTGACTCCCTGTCTGAACAACCGTCAGCAGGGGGCCAGAACACCGACTCGGGCTCGCTAGAACTTCGCCTGGTACTCGAGCCAGAGCCAGAGCTCGGGGTTCGGCGAGCGCGCCTTCGTCGAGTCGCGGGTGTCGAGCCACTTGTAGAGGTCGGCGCGGATCCGCAGCGCATCGCGGGTCCGCAGCCGGAAGGTCGCGTCGGCGTAGGCCCAGATCGAGGTCTCCAGGGTCGCCGGATCGCCGATGTCCTCGTTGAGGTAGCGCAGCCGGCCGCGCAGCCGCACCAGATCGCTCAGGTGGTACTGGGCGATGAGCCAGGCCGAGACGTCGTTGCGGAAGCCGTCGGGGTGCTTGGGATCGTCGAGGAGCTTGTGGGTCAGCTGGCCGGTCAGCCGCAGCTTCTTGTCGGGATTGATGTGGAGGCGGCCGGTGGTCGACAGCCGGCGGCCTTTGCACAGCACCGGCGCACCGGTGACCTCGTCGACGAAGGTCTCGACCGCGAAGCACTCGCCGCGGCCGCCCGAGGTCAGGTCCTTGTCCTCGTACTCGACCCAGAAGCCCCAGCCGACCGGCGCGTTGATCGCGTAGTCGATCCGGACGTAGTCGTCGGTGCGTGGCACCTTCTCGGTGGTCAGGTTCCAGACCTCCATCGCGGCGCGCACGTTGAGGTCGCCGTGCTTGGCGGTGTAGCGGACCCGGCCGCCGACCTCGTCGCGCGCGCGCTGGCCGTCGTACTCGTCCGCGGCCGCGATCGGCCGCGCGAACGGGTTCACGAAGTCGAGGCCGAAGTAGCGGAACGAGACCTCGAGCTCGCGCTTGTCGCCGGTCGCGGTCGCGCGCAGCACCGCGGCCTCGCCGCCGCCGCCCTGGGTCGGGCCGATGGTCGGCGTCATCGCATCGAAGCTGCGCGTGACCTCGGCTGCGACATCGAGCCACTTGCGACCGAACGCCGCGTTGACGCCGACCGCGCCGAACCCGCCGCCGCTGGGGCGATTGGACCACTCCTGGTAGTCGAGGTGCACGCCGTCCATCAGGTCGAATGGCTTCGCGCCATATCCGGTCACGCCGACGTAGTTGCGACGATCGGCGAAGTAGGTCGCGTTGCCGCCGGCGACCGCCTCGCGCAGGATGTCGGGCAGCACCTGGAAGCTGTAGCCCGCGGTCGGATCGAGCACCGCGCCGTCGGGGTGCTTGAGCACCTGCGGCGCGGCGCAGTCGGGATCGGCGTCGTTGCGCGGATCCTGGCACTTGTCGCGATCGTAGAGCTCGTACTGGTAGATCGAGCGCCGGTGGAAGGAGCCCCAGCCGTAGACCTGCACCCAGCCCGAGCCAGCCGCGATGTGGCGCACGCCGGCGGCGGCGCCGAACAGGCCATCGCGCCACGCGTAGTCGGGCGTGGTGTAGGTCGTGCCATCGCACGGCGGCGCGTCGAGCTCGCCGGTCGACTCCTTGCAGCCGCGCACCAGGTAGTTCGAGTGGTTGATGAGATCGTCGCCGTACAGGCCATTCGGCGTGTAGTCGGAGGCGTTGTCGAACGTGAGGCGCTCGCCGAAGCCGGCGCGGAACGAGCCGACGATCGCGTCGGTCTTGCCGTCGTCCCAGCGCACGTAGACCTTGGGCACGTGCAGCTGCGCGCCCGGCGGATCGGCGAGGATCGCGCCGCGGTTGGGATCCCACACGACCTCGCCTAGCTTGAGCCGCGTGAAGGTCGCGCCGAGGCCGGCGGTCAGGTGCTTGGCGGTGGTCACCCGCGCGCGCAGCATCACCGGCGGCAGCCTGGTGTCCTTCTGCGCCCAGCGGGTCTGGACCAGCAGCTTGCCGTGGGTGGCGAGCGGCAGCCCCGACGGGGTCCGCATCACCAGGAACGCCGAGATCGCGAGCAGCTTGTCCTGGGTGAGCGCGCCGGCGCCGACCAGGTCCGTGGGATCGGTGATCGCGCCGCGCAGCGATCGATACTTGAGGATCGCGTCGACATCGTCGTAGCTGAGGTTGGGCAGCGAGTAGAGCTCCTCGCGATCGGCGGTGTTGAGATCCACGCCGCGCGCGAGCAGCTCGTCGAGCGCCTCGAAGGTGTCGTCGCCGATCTGGCCGGTGGCCTGGAGATCGTAGAGGTCCTCTTCGTTCTCGATGTCGACGAAGGTCTCGTAGGGATGCGCGGCGGCCGGGCGCGCGAGCAGGAGGAGCGCGGCGCCGGTCGCGGTAGCGAAGAGAGCTCGGGTCATTCGCAGGTCACCATTCCGATGCATGCGGACCACAGGCCCTTGCCACCGGCCTTGGCCTCCGCCTCGTACTGCTCGAACTCGGTGTGGCGGGCTTTCCCGTCGGGCGGGATGTACAGCACGCACGCGTAGCCGCGCTGGACCTCGAGCGTGTTGACCTCCTGGCCGCCGACCTCGACGTACGCGAGCAGCCGCCCGTAGACGTCGGTGCACTGGCTGTCGTAGGTCAGCTGCACGGTCTTGCCGAGGACCAGGTCGCTGTTGAACTGCGCGGCGTTCGAGCCGAAGCAGTCGTTGTGGCCGTTGGTGGTCTCGGGCGCGTTGACCAGCAAGTAGCGCACGCGCTCGCCGCTATCGAGCTCGACCGTGTCGCCGTCGATCACGCGCGCGACCACGGCCTCGCTCGGGCCGCAGGTGCTGCCGCCGCCGTCGGTGCCGCAGGCGGTCAGCGTCAGCGCCGCCGCGATCAGCAGCTGTGGGATCACTGGCACTGCACGTCGTTGGGCGCGCCCGGCGTGCCCTTGTCGGTGCCTGCCGCGTACGGCGTGGTCGCCGTGCACCAGGTCGCCGCGTCGTCGGTGTCGTTCAGGACCGCGTCGAGCTTGTCGGGGTCGAGCTGCTTGGCGGCCTTGGCCGGCGAGCCCATCCACGCGTAGGCGTCGATGACCGTGGTGCCGTCCATGATGCGCACGTCGCCAGGCGAGGCCGCCGAGCCGGTCACCATCGAGAACGTGAAGGTCGCGTCGACCACCGGCAGGCCGCCGTTGACCGTGGTATCGGCCGAGCGGGCGAACAGCGCGTAGTCGTTGGCGGCGAGGTGCAGGCAGTCGACCGAGTTGATGACGTTCGGGTTGGTGCTGTCGCCGGCGCGATCGAGGCCGAGCTCGTTGAGGTCGAGATCCTTCTTGGCGATCGCCTCGAACCACTCCTGCTTGGTGTCGTCGCCCGACGGGTTCGGCATGATCTCGGAGATCACGAGGTCGCCGACGCCGGGCTTGACGATCGGGCGCAGCGTCGCGCCATCCATGCACATGCCGGCGGGCGGCAGGATCGTGCACTGGCCGTTGGCCGCGCCCGGCGTGCCGAGATCGCCGAGGCCGTAGGGCGGGATGCCATCGCACCACGGGGTGTCGGCGTCGTTGTTGTCGGCGCTCGCGAAGTCGGGATCGAGCGACCGCGACTTGCCGGTCGGCGACTTGGTCCACGTGACCGCGTCGATGACCGTGGTGCCGACGAGCAGCTGGATGTCACCGGGGCTGGTCGCGGTGCCGCCGACCAGGCTGAACGTGAACGTGCCGGCGACCGGCGGCAGGCCGCCGTTCATCGTGGTGTCGGCGTTCTTCGCGAACACCGCGAACTGGCCAGCGGTGAGGTGGATGCAGTCGGCGCCCGCGACCAGGTTCGGATCGGCGGAGTCGCCGGCGCGATCGAGGCCGAGGCCGTTGAGATCCACATCGGCCAGCGCCTGGACCTCGAACCACTCGCCGGCGGCGTCGGCCACCTTCGACGGGCCGGTCATGATCTCGGTGATGACCAGCTCGCCGGGCGCGGGCGTGACCGTGTCGCGCATCGTGCCGTTGTCGTTGCACTGGCCCGACGAGATCACCTGGCAGCCCTGGTTGGCGGTGCCGGGCGTGCCGACGTTGGGCGGATCGTACGCGGTCGACTCCGCCGGATCGGCGACGCACCAGCGCGCGAGGTCGTCGTTCGCGGTGTAGTCGGGCGCGGTGTTGCCGTCGAACTGCTGCGAGTGGCCGGCGGTGACCTTGGCGTAGAGCGCGTGGTCGACCTCGGTCGCGCCGCAGCTGATCGCCAGCTTGCCGCCGTTGGTGTTGAACATCTCGCCGAGCTCGGCGCCGTAGCCGTAGCCGACCCACGCCGGCAACAGCGACGGATCGACGTCGCCGAGCACGAGGTAGCCCGACGGCGCGATCGAGCCGTTGGTGATCGTGTGCGACTTCACCGACGACCCGTCCGGCCGGCTGTGGGTCAGGACCACGCCGGTGAGGTCGATCGGGTGGGACGACGCGTTGTAGATCTCGAACCACTCCTTGCCGGTGTCGGCGCCCGACGAGCCGGCCGGCGCGTCGTAGTCGGCCATGATCTCGGTGATGACGAGATCGCCGGGCAGGAGGTTGGCCTTGCACTCGACGGTCGAGGATCCGCCGCCGCCGCAGGCGGCGAGGGCGAGCGAGGCGAGGGCTGTGGCCTTGGCGCGGTTCATAGAGAGGACTCCTCGAGTCATGGCGCGCCCACCGTGGGCGGATCGATGCCGGGGATCGTGGGCAGCGTGATCTGCGACGGGCGGTCGACGACGATCTGCAGGTTCGAGCGACCGGTGTGCTTGTTGGTGTACTCGCTCACCGTGCCGGTCACGCGGATGAACTCGCCCTTGTAGTCGTCGAGGTGCGAGGTGCCGAAGACGTCCTTGTCGAAGAACACCAGCGGGAAGTCGCTGTGCATCTGGCGCGACAGCATCACGCGGGTCGGGCCGCGATCGCCGCGGCGGATGTCGGAGACCGTGCCGAGCAGCGTGACCTGCTTGCCCAGGTACTTCTCGATCCGATCGAGCGAGTCCCAGTCGGTGAGATCGATGAAGTCGTCCTTGCCGGTCGCGTCCTTCTGGAACTCGGCGACGAAGTCACCGCGCGCGATCCACCAGGCCTCGCGCTCGGGGTAGTCGGGGTAGTGCTGCGTGCCGTCCTGCCAGATGCCGCGCCTGGCGGCCTTGGCCTCGGCCTCGGCCTGGCGGAACTCGGCGTCGAACCGGCGCGAGTAGCCGTACTTCATGAAGTACGGCGACCAGCCGGCGCGCACGCACTCGACGTTGTAGTTGACCCACTTGCCGTCCTTGAAGGCGAACACGTAGGCCAGGTAGCGGTTGTAGCGGTCGCGGATCTGCCGCGGATCGTCGCGCTCGATGCGGACCTTCGCGCCGACGGTCAGGAAGCTCTCCGCGAACTTCTTGCCGTCCTCGCCGACCGGCGTCGACATCTTGACCGGGTGCTTCGAGGTGCCGCGCGAGTTCCGCAGGTACGCATCCCAGCCGACCTCGAACGCGCGCCGCTCCTTGTTGTTGTGGAAGATCTCCTCGGTGTCCATGCCGAGCAGGCGCAGCGAGCTGTCGAGGCCGTCGACCCGCACGGTGTCGCCGTCGGTGACCTTGGTGAGCGTGAACTCGCCGAGCACCAGGCCGGGATCGTCGAGCTTCTTGAGCGAGGCCTGCGCCGCCTTGCGGGTGTAGCGCCCGGAGTGGGCGGGGCCGCACGACGTGGTCGCGAGGGCGACCGCGCTCGCGGTGAGGAGGGCGATCAGTTGATGGCGCATGGCGGATTGGCGGCGCCCGGCGATCCGGGCAGCCCGAGCTGGGTGGTGTCAGTGCCGGGCTGCGCGTTGGTGCACCAGCTGGCGGCGGTGTCGTTGGCGGTCGCGGTCGGCGGGGCGACGCCGAGCGAGTACGTGCCGCCGGTCGGCAGCGCGCTGTACTGCATCGCATCGATCACGAGATCGCAGCTCGTGACCTTCACGCCGGCGGCGTTGAACCACGACACCGCGTAGTCGGTGCCCATCGGGTAGTCGACGACGGTCGGGTGATCGGCGGCGCTGCCGCGGCCGAGCACGACGTAGCCGCCGGCGGCCACCGGCAGGCTGTCGCGCACGATCACGCGGGTCGCGGCGCCGCCGTCGATGCGGGTGAATTCGAGGTGCAGGCCGAGCAGGTCGAGATCCGCGCCCGAGGCGTTGTAGAGCTCGACCCACTGGCCGTAGGTGTCGCCGCCGCTCTGCGCCCCGCGCAGCTCGGTGATCACGAGATCGCCGGCGACGACCTCGGGGCACAGCGCGGGCTCGGCGTCGCGGACGCACGCGGGCACACCGCAGGCCAGGGCCATCACCACTCCTAGTCGAGGCACGTCGGCCAGAGTAACCGATCGGCCGGGGCGATGGTGAGGGAGCGACGCGGGGGCGAGCCGGCTGTGCGCCGGGCCGCATTCGCCGATGGCGTTCCGGTGACGTAGGCTGCGACGTGACCGTGCAGATGGACGTCGAGACGGGGGCACTGGCGCCGCTGACCGGGGTGCTGCGCGGGCGGCGCGTGGTGGTGCTGGCCGGCGCGGGCTGCTCGACCGACTCCGGCATCCCGGACTACCGCGGCCCAACGGCGAGACCGCGCAAGCCGATGCAGCACCGCGAGTTCGTCGGCAGCGAGGCGGCGCGGCAGCGCTACTGGGCCCGCGCGACGGTGGGCTGGCCGCGGATGGTGCAGGCCGCGCCCAACCGCGTGCATCGCGCGCTCGCCGCCCTCGAGGCCGGCGGCGCGATCGAGGGCGTGATCACGCAGAACGTCGATGGGCTGCACCACGCCGCCGGCAGCCGGCGCGTGGTCGAGCTGCACGGCGCGCTGGCCCGGGTGCGGTGCCTGGGCTGCGGCGCGCGGATCGATCGCGCGGCGCTGCACGACTGGCTGATCGCCGACAACCCGGCGATGGTCGAGGCGCTGGCCCGCCGGCGCGGCCAGGGCGGCTTCGATGGCGCGCCCGATGGTGACGCCGAGCTGCCCGCGGCGCTGATCGAGGGCTTCAAGGTGGCGGCGTGCGACTGCGGCGGGCCGTACAAGCCGGACGTGGTGTTCTTCGGCGACAACGTGCCGCGCGCGGTGGTCGACGACGCGTGGGCGCTGTTCGATCGCGGCGAGGCGCTGCTGGTGGTCGGCTCGTCCTTGACCGTCTGGAGCGGCTACCGGTTCGTGCGCAAGGCGGCGGAGCGCGGCGTGCCGGTCGCGATCGTCAACCTCGGGCCGACCCGCGGCGACGGCGAGGCCGCGGTGAAGATCGATGCGCCCCTCGCCGAGGTGTTGCCGGCGCTGGTCCTCGCGCTGACAGCGCGGTAGAAGCCCGGGATGGACGAGCTACCGGCGGCCGCCGCCATCGTGATCGTCGGCGGCGGCTTCGCCGGCGCGGCGACCGCGTGGTGGCTCGCGCGCGCGGGGATCACCGATGTCGTGGTGCTCGAGCGCGAGCCGATCTGCGGCGCGCACGCCAGCGGCAAGAACGCGGCGATCTGCCGGCAGATCGCCGATGACGACGACACGACGGTGCTGACCGTGCGCGGCGCGGCGTTCCTGCGCGAGCCGCCGCCGGGCTTCAGCGACGTGCCGCTCATGTCTCGCACCGGTGGGTTCCTCGTCACGGATACCGCGGCGGCGAGCGACGTGCTGCTCGCGCGCGCGCGCGCACCGCGTTCGGCACGCGATCATGTCTGGCTCCACGGCGGCGCTGCAGTGGCCGCGGCTCGCCGGCATGCGCGAGCGGATCGGGATCTTCTTCGACGACGACGGCGTGATCGATGTCGGTGCGGTGCTGACCGGCTACCTCGAAGGTGCGCGGCGCGCGGGCGTCCGCGTGGTGACCCGCTGCGAGCTGCTGACGATCGAGGATCGCGAGGGCGTGCGCAGCATCGAGACCTCGCGCGGCGCGATCCGTGCGACGACGATCGTGTGCGCGGCCGGGGCGTGGGCCGGCGTGGTCGGCGATCGCGCGGGCGTCGAGTCCGCGTTCGAGCCGGTGAAGCGCCACCTGTTCGTCGCGGCGCACGACCGGGTCGCGCGCGATCAGCCGTACGTCTGGCACCTCGGCGCCGAGCCGTTCTACGTGCGGCCCGAGGGCGCGGGCGTGCTGCTATCGCACTGCGACGGCCGGATCGTCGAGCCGGCCGAGGTGCCGCCGGATCCCGACGCCGCCGATCGCCTGGCCGAGCGCATCCGGGTCGCGGCGCCGGATCTGGTCGGCGCGCAGGTCAAGCGCACGTGGGCGTGCCTGCGGACGTTCACGCCCGAGCACCGCATGCGCATCGGCTGGGACGCCGAGCGCCCGTGGCTGTACTGGGTCGCGGGCCTGATGGGCCACGGCGCGACCGCGAGCCCGGCGGTCGGCGAGCGCGCGGCGTTCGAGCTCGCGCGCGGTCGCGACCCGGTTCCGTGATCCGCGGCGGCCTCGCGACCGTCACGCAAAGCGGGGCGCGAGGGGATGCACCCCCATCCTGATCCCGAGCGCGGCGACATCCTGCTCTGCGCTGGTGCGGTGCCGCACGGTCTCGCTGATCGCGAACGCGCCCTTTGCGTCCTCGCGCTTCACGGTCAGGTCGGGCTCGCGGGCGTACTCGACGATCACCTGGACGATCCGGATCGGCGTCTCCACGAGCTCGGCGGCGGCTCGCTGCGGCACCCAGATCTCGCTCCACTCGACGAGGGGCAGCACGGCGCGGATCGTGGCCGGAAAGGAGCGACCCGGCGGGATGCGCGAGGCCAGGGGCTTGGGCTCGCTGTAGTGCGAGCGCTGGAACCCGCTGACCACCGGCCGGCGCACCTGGCCGAGGATGAACCGCGCCATGCCCTCGGGCTCGTAGCAGGTCTGGGCGAGCTGCGCCGACGGGCACAGGTCGGGCTTGCGTCCGAGCTGCGCGAAGCGGTCGGGCACCAGATTGTAGATGTACACGGGCACGTCGCCGCGGTTGGTGACGACGTAGGGGACGCGCAGCTCACCGCGCGCGATCTGGATCGGCCCGAGCTGGATATCGACGGCGGCCATCGGCGACGCCGTCCGGCTAGGCGGCTACTTGACCTCGTCGCACTTCGCGAGCTCGTCCTCGTTCTTGGCGGCGAGGCCGCACTCGACGAGGCCGGACGCGGTCTTCTTGATGCAGCTGGCCATGTACTTCTCGTGGACGTACTCGGTCAGCTGCTTCTTCTGCTTGGCCAGGTCGGCCTTCATCTGATCGGTGATCGTCTTGGCGCCGCCCTTCTGCAGCTCCAGATCGATCAGGTGATCGAGGAGCTGCTCGCAGCTGTCCTGCGACGGCCCGCCGCCGCACGCGGTGAAGGGCGCGAGGACCAGCAAGCCGATGAGCAGCGGCGTCACGAAGCGGCGCATGCGCGGAAGCGTATCACGGGGCCGGGGGCAGGGCGGTCAGCTTGACCTCGATCCGCCGGGCCTGCGCCGCGGTCGGGTGCGCGCGGCGGGCCTGCTCGTAGGCCGCCCGGGCGCCGCGCGGATTGCCCGACGACAGCCGGACCTCGCCGAGGTGGACCCAGATGTCGGCCTGGCCGGGCGCGATCCGGGTGGCGCGCTCGAGGGCGCGGAGCGCGTCGCCGTCGAGGCCCTGGCGGTGGCGGAGCCAGCCCCAGGAGTCGAGGATCAGCGGATCGCCGGGCGCGAGATCGCGGGCGCGGAGCAGCAGCGACTCGGCGCGCGGGAGGTCGGTGCCGCGATCGGCGAGCGCGAAGCCGGCGAAGTTGAGCGCGTCGACGTGGTCGGGCTGGGCCAGCAGCAGGCGCTCGATCACCTGCAGCGCGGTGTCCTCTTGCCCGGCCTCGTCCTCGAACTGCGCCCACGCGTAGAACAGCGCCGCGTCGTCGGGGCGGGCGCGGATCGCGGCGGCGATCAGCGCGCGGGCGTCGGCGTCCTTGCCGAGCGCGTGCAGCGCGCGCGCCGCGGTCTGGACCAGCGCGGCCGAGCGCGGATGCGCGACCCGGGCGCGGGTCGCGAGGTCGAGCGCCGCGGCGGCGTCGCCGTCGGCGAGGGCGTACTCGGCGGTCAGCGCCCGCGCGGTGCCCGCGCCGGTTGTGCCGTCGGCGACCAGGTCGAGATCGGCGCGCGCGCCGGCGGGATCGTCGGCGGCCCGGCGGACCCGCGCACGCAGCACGAGGCCCTCGCCCGAGGTCGGGTCGGCGGCGAGGATCGCGTCGATCTGCTTGCGCGCGAGCCCCGGCTCGTCGATCGCGAGGTACAGCCGGGCGACCGCGGCGCGGGTCTCGGCACCGCCCTCGGTCTGATCGTAGAGCCCGAGCAGATCGAGCGCGCCGGCGCGGTCGCCCGACTCGAGCAGGAGCCAGAACAGCTCCTCGCCCAGATCGATCGTGCCGCCCACGCGATCGAACGCGCGCCGGGTCTCGGCGATCGCCAGGGGGAGGCGGTTGGTGCGCCGCATGACGTGGGCGAGCTCGAGGCGCGCGTCGATGTGGTCGGGATCGCGCTCGAGCACTGCGCGCAGGTGCGGCTCGGCCTCGCGCGAGGCGCCGCGCGCGATGAGCCGATCGGCGAGGCGGAAATGGCCATCGATCGAGCCCGGCACGTGCGCGAGCAGATCGCGCCAGACCTGCTCGGCGCGATCCGGTCGGCGCAGCGCGATCCACGTCGAGGCCAGCCCGAGGTACGCGGCCTCGTCGTCGCGCTCGCGGC
>JAIOQA010000541.1 GCA_021413675.1 Deltaproteobacteria bacterium
GGGCGGCGGTGGCGGCGCGCAGGTCAGCGCGCGGTAGGGATGCGCGTCGCCGGTCACGGCGCCCGGTGGCGCCAGCGCCGGGTCGCCATCACCGCGAACCCGCACACGCCGAGCATCGCCAGCACCAGGCCGATGGTCGGCGCGGCGCCGAACTCGGTGCCGTCGATCAGCGGCCCGCACACCGGGATCGCGCCGAAGAAGACCAGCATCGCGTAGATGATGCCTTCCTCGAAGGTCGCCGGGCGGACCGCCCGGGATGCAGTGGCCGCAGCGGGCGGCGATGATGTCTCGCGGTAGGGCATGGGATCCTCGAGCCCTGTCGTATCGCGCGCAGCGTGCCGGCGGGGTCAAGAGCCGCGGCGAGGGGATCAAGATCGCGTCAAGAAGCTGCGCGGCCTCGGTCAGTGGAAGACCCGGATCGGCAGCACGATCATGGGCAAGCCCGCGAACTGCAGCCGGCGCTCGACCGCGGTGCCGGTCTCGTTGTGCAGCGCGCGCTGGTACCAGCGGTCGCGCTGGAACACCAGCTTGCCGGCGAAGAACACCGAGCGCGGGAAGCGCAGCGCGACCTCGCGGCACAGCCGATCGAGATCCGCGACCGCCTCGGTGCCCAGCGCGAAGTCGCGATCCGCGGCCCAGCCCATGTGGGTCCGGGCGAACGCGACGTACTTGTCGAGGTCGCCTTCCACCTGGGCGCGCTGCGCCTCGAGCTCGTCCTGGCCCTTGAAGCTGCCGGCGTCGACGACGGCGGCGGCGACGAACACCACCTGCTCGAACTGGTGCGGGAACACCCGCGGGATCTGGAGCAGCGTGTGCAACCCCAGGCCGCCGTAGCCGCCGGCCAGCACGACCGCGGTCGGCTTGGTCGGATCGAGCTCGAGCGGCGGCGCGACCTCGACCACCGGCGGCACGTCGGCGAGCGACAGCTCCTGCGACAGGGTCGCGACCTTCTGCGCGACCACCCGGTAGTGGTTGCGGATCATCATGCACAGCGCGACCAGGGCCGACGTGATCACCATCGTGACCCAGCCGCCCTCGGTGAACTTCTCGGCGAGCGTGACGATCAAGATCGTGCCGCACAGCGCCGCCGCCAGGCCGTGGATGCCGATCGCCTTCTTCCAGCCGGGCTCGCGCGCGCGGCGGGCGTGGCGGATCATCGCGACGTTCGACAGCGTGAACGTGATGAAGACGTTGATGCTGTACATGACGAGCAAGAGCTCGACGTGGCCGCCGGTGTAGACCAGGAGCGCCGCGGCGGCGCCGCCCATCAGGTAGACGCCGTTGTGCATCGTCAGGCGCTCGCTCAGCGCCGCCATGCGGTGCGGCAGCCACTGGTCGAGGGCCATGTTGGCCATCACCCGCGGCCCGTCGACGAAGCCGGCCTGGGCCGCGACGAACAGGAGCGCGCCCTCGGACACCAGCGTGACGATCGTGAAGGCCCGGGCCCAGCCACCGTCGCCGACGAACTTCTCGGCCAGCACCGCGTTCATGGTCTTGCCAGGGACGGGGTGCACGTCGAGCAGCAGGTACGCGAGCATGATGCCGCCGGCGGTGAGGGCGAGCGAGACCGCCATCATGATCATCGTGCGCTTGGCGGTGCGGACCCGCGGCTCGCGCATGATCGCGAGGCCGTTCGAGACTGCCTCGATGCCGGTGAAGGTGCCGCCGCCGAGCGAGAACGCGCGCAGGAAGATGAGCGCCAGCGCGCCCATGCCGATGCCGTGGACGTCGCGCGACAGGCTGGTCGAGACGTCGGTGGCGACCGCGCCGATGTTGCCGACGTTGGCGCCGACCGCGCCGACGATGAGGATGAGGTGCGTGAGCAGGAAGATCAGGAAGATCGGCGTGAGGGTCGTGACCGACTCCTTCACGCCGCGCAGGTTCATGACCGTGAGCAGGCCGAGCACGACCAGCGCCGAGGTCAGCTTGGCGCTGGCCCAGCTCTCGGGCAGGAAGCTGTAGATCGCGTCGGCGCCGGCGGCGAGCGAGGTCGCGATCGTCAGGACGTAGTCGACGAGCAGCGCGCAGCCCGACAGCGCGCCGACGTAGGCGCCGAGGTGCTTGGTCGCGACCATGTAGCCGCCGCCGCCGTTGGGGAACTGCTCGATGATCCGCGTGTAGCCCCACGAGATGATGAACACGGTCGCGGCGATCGCCAGCGCCAGGAACACCGCCAGGTAGCGGTGCTCGCCGATCGCGGTGAACGCGGCCTCGGGGCCGTAGGCCGAGGACGACAGCCCATCGGCGCCGAGGCCGACCCAGGCCAGGAACGCGACCAGGCTGAGGTGGTGGAAGACCGAGGGGTCGCGGAGATCGCGAGCGTTGCCGAACAACCGACGGGAGAAGGCATTCATCGAGGCCACGGCCCCGACCGATGCGGGGTCCGACAGGGGTACCCGTCGGCCCGCGCGCGGCGGATCAAGACCCGGCGCGCCGGTATATAGAACGTATCAAGATGGCGTCGCGAGGCGGCGTCAGCGGGCGGCGAGACCGGGACGCGGCGCTCGAACGCGCAGGCGCAGCGCGCCCAGGCTGGCGAGCGCCGGCAGGCCGACCAGCACGAGCGGCACGACGTGGGCGGCGCGATAGGCGAGGGCCGCCGCCAGCGCCGCGGGTGTCGAGACGCCGGCGGGAGCGAGCGCGAGGACGATCGCGGCTTCCTGCACGCCGAGCTGCGCCGGTACGACCGGGACCGCGCACGCGAGGTTGAGCGCGAGCACGGCGAGCAGCGGCGGCGCGAGGCCGAGCGCGAGCGGATCCTGGCCGGCGGCGGCGAGCGCGAGCGCGACCACGGCGACGTCGGCGGCGCCGGCGACGATCGACCAGGCGCTGACGTGCGCGAGCGTGCGGCGATCGGCGCGCAGCGCGGTGAAGGCGCGGCGCGCGCGGCGCGAGGTCGCCGCGACGATGGCGAGGATCGCGAGCGCGGCGAGCGCGATCACGGTCGTCACGCCGGGCGCGAGCATCGCGCCGGCGGCGTGCGGGGCGCAGGCGAGCGCGAGGGCGGCGATCGCGGCGAGCGCGGCGGCCTCGGCCACGCGCTCGAGGACGTGGACCCGCGCGATCGCGCCGAGCGACAGGCCGTGGGCGCCGAGCGCGATCGTGCGGACGGTGAAGCCGAGCGGCGCCCACGCGAGCTGGCCGGCGGCGTGGCTCGCGATCAGGAGGCGCGCGGTGCTCGGCCAGCGCGGCGCGGCGCTGCCGGCGACGTCGTCGAGCGCGCGCTGCGAGCGCACGACCTTCGCGCCGAGCTTGGCGCCGAGCACCACGGCGATCGCGAGCGCGACCCAGCCGGGGTGGAGCCCGGCGATCGCGGCGCGCGCGCTCGTGAGGTCGATCTTGCCGGCGATCAGCAGCAGCGCGGCGAGGACGAGCGTGATCAGGGCCAGGCGCGCGATGGCCCGGGCGTTCACGCGGCCCTCCGGGGCGCGCGCTGGCGGGCGCGCTCGCGATCGAACAGCGGCGCGAAGCCGGCGACCCGCGCCTGCGCGGCGGCGAGGCCCGGCGCATCGCCGGCGGCGGCCAGGAAGCGCGCGCGCTCGGCGGGCGTGAGGTACATCGCGGCGTACGCGAGGTCGAAGCCGCGGCGCGTGTCGAATCCGGCGCCGAGCTCCGCGGCGAGCTCGGCGAACTCGAGATCGAGCAGCGCGACCGCGCCGTCGGGGCACGCCAGCGCGTTGCCGGCGTGGCCATCGGTGAGCACGACGCCCGCGGCGTGGGCCGCGCGGATCGCCCGGGCGTAGGCCGCGAGCCAGCGCGCGCCGTCGGGCTCGGCCAGCGCGCGCGGCAGCGGTAGGCCGGCGAGATCCTCGAGCAAGAGCACGCCGCGCGCGGGATCGGCGGCGAGCACGCGCGGGACCTTCACGCCCGCGGCGCGGAGCACGCGCAGCGCGCGGGCCTCGCGCGCGACCCGGGCCGTTGCCCGGACATCGAGCGCGAACGGCTGCGGGCCGGCCCAGCGCGCGCCGAACGCGAGCACGGTGCCGACCGGCAGCGCGCGCTTGAGGATGATCGTGTGGTCGGCGAGGCGCAGGCGCCAGACCGCGTTGGACCGGCCGCCACCGAGCGGCTCGATCGCGCGCACCGCGTCGCGCACGCCGAGGTCGGCGAGTACGCGGGCGAGCTCGCGCGCGAGCCGGGCCTTGCGCGCCACGCCGACGAGCCAGGCCGCGGCGGTCGCGGGCGCCAGGGCCGCGCCGGCGAAGGCGACGCCAGCGAGGGCCATGGCATCAGGCCGCACGGCGGCGCTCCATCGACGCGACGTCGGCGAGCACGACCTGCGCGACCGCGTCG
>JAIOQA010000496.1 GCA_021413675.1 Deltaproteobacteria bacterium
GCGATCCGCGCGGTCGCGGCGAGGGCCTCGCCGAGGAACGGCGCCCACGGCGGTTTGTCCGCGCGCCGGACCGCCGCGATCGCGAGCCCGACCGATGGATCCGCGCGATCCGCGAGCGGCCGCGCCGGCAGGCGATCCCAGAACGCGCGGAAGTCGGTGGTCGGCGCGAACAGCCCGCCGAGGCCGTGGCGGGCGCACAGGACGGCCTGGGTGCGCAGGCAGCCGTGCTCGCGCCAGAAGTCGCCGTCGTCGACGTTGTCCATGCCCCAGTCGGGGCGCGTGAAAGAATCCTCGCCCTCGACCAGCGAGTGGCAGAGCTCGTGGAAGATCATCTGCGCCAGCGAATCGTCGGCGTCGAGCGTGTCGTCGGCGCCGATCACCAGCGTGCCGGCGCCGTCGGTCGCGGCGTACGCGTCCGACGACCGGACGACGCGCAGCCCGATGCGCGCGGCGCACGCCAGCCAGATCGCGGCGAGCGGATCGACGTAGCGATGGTGGACCTCGCGGCCCATCACTTGCCCTTGAAGACCGGCGGCCGGCGCGACGCGAACGCCGCGGTCGCCTCGCCGAGATCCTCGGACGCGAGGAACGCCGAGTTCCAGGCCGCGACGTACTCGAGGCCGTCGGCGACCGACTTGCCCTCGCCGAAGTCGAGCACCTGCTTGACGCCGCGGACGACCAGCGGCGGGTTGGCCGCGATCTCGGCGGCCATTGCCGCGGCCGCGGCGTGGACCGCGGCGCGATCGGCGACGACCTCGTTGACCAGGCCGATCGCGAGCGCGCGGGTCGCGTCGACGTCCTTGCCGGTGAACGCGAGCTCGCGGGTCAGGCCCTGGCCGATGAGCCGGGGCAGGCGCTGCAGGCTGCCGAGATCGGCGACCATCGCGACCTTGGTCTCGCGCAGCGAGAACTTCGTGTCGCTGGTCGCGAGCCGGATGTCGCAGGCGGCGGCGAGATCCAGGCCCCCGCCGATGCACCAGCCGTGGATCGCGGCGATCACCGGCACCGGGCACGCGGCGACCGCGTTGAACGCGCGCTGCAGCTTGCGCACGAGCTGCAGGAGCTGGGTGCGCGGCGCGGCGGTGCCGCCGCCGGCGAGGATCGTGCCCCAGTCGCGGAACGCGGCGGCGAGGTCGAGGCCGTAGGAGAAGCCCTTGGCGTCGCTCTGCACGACCACCGCGCGCAGCGTGCCGTCGTCGGCGAGCGCGGTGAACGCGTGCTCGCAGTCGGCGAAGAACGTCGGCGGCATCGTGGAGGCGGTGATCGTGACGGTGGCGATGCCGCGGTCATCGCGATCGAGGCGCAGGGTGTCGTACATGGTGGGCCGTACTTTACGCCACGGACGCGCGCGCGCGTGTGCGCGCATACGCGCGGCCGAGGGGCGGTTTGTCGTCGCGCCGAAAAGTTGCCGGCCCCGCGGCCCGCGCCGAAGGTGAGATCATGCGGGGGAACATCGCGCTGGCCGGCTTCTTCTGGACCACCGACGAGTGGGAGGCGCTCGACGCGATCGCGCGCGCCCAGCTGCTCGGCGCGGCGCACGCCGTGGCGATGCGCGACGTCGCCGACGACTACGAGTCGTACGAGGTCGTGGAGGACGCGCCCGCCGCGCGCGGCGCGATCGCCGCGTAGCACAGAATCGCGGTCACGCCGCGATCGGCGGATCCGGGCGCTCGCCCACCACCGCCGCGACCATCCGGCCCCACGCCGGCATCGCGCGCGCCGACCGCGGATAGCGCGCGTACAACGCGCGGACGGCGCTGGCCCGGACCACGGTGCTGGCGAGCGCGAGGCCAAGCGCCGGTTCGCCGGCCAGGATGCGGGCCTTGCGCAGCACCGCCCGCGGCGACACCCGCGGCTGGCGCTGGTCGAGGCCGGCGCTCGACAGATCGGGATCGAGGAACCCGCTCGCCATGAGCCGCTCGAGCTGCTCGATCCGCAGCTCCTGGTTCCAGCGGCGGATCACGCCGAACGCGGCGTGCAGGCCGCCGGCGCGCCGGTGCCACGCGTGCTCGTAGGCGCGCAGATCGTCGCCGCGAGTCAGCGTGTCGGCGAGCAGCCGGGCCGCGACCAGCCCCGAACCGACGCCCGAACCGTGGCCCGGGAACACCTGGCAGGCGGCGTCGCCGACCAGCGCGACCTTGCCGTGGGCGATGCGATCGTAGGCCCGGCGCAGCGGGATCGCGCCGGCGCCGCCGAAGATGCGCGCGCCGATCCACGGCTGCTGGGCGACGAACTGGTTCAAGAGCGCCTTGCCGCCGCGGCGCACGCCGTCGGGGATCGTCCCGGTGAGCACCGAGACCTCGCGCGCGTCGTGGTGCAGGCGGACGTTGATGATCGAGTAGCCGCCGAGCACGCCGGTCAGCGTCATCACCTCATCCTCCGGCACCTGGTGCGCGGCGAAGAACGCGCGCGCGGCCGCGGGGTCGAGGACGTGGCGGACCTCCTGCGCCGCGGCGCACAGATCGCGCCGCTCGACCACGGGCTGATCGAGCAGCCGCGCGCCCGCGACGCCCGACGCGTCGATCACCCAGCGCGCCGCGACCGGGCCGGCGCTGGTGTCGACGCCGCGGTCGGTGACGGCGTGGACCGTCACGCCATCGACGAGGTGCACGCCGGCCTGGCGCGCGCGATCGTGGAGCCGCGCGACCAGGTGGCGCATGTCGATCTCGAGGACATCGTGATCGGTGATCACGACCCGGGCCTTGCCCGCGATCAGGTGTGTCGTGATCGGCGCCGACCGCAGCTCGGCGCGCGCGTCGCCGGGCGCGGCCAGCACCACGCCGGCCTCGCGCAAGAGCGCCGCCGGCACGCCGTTGACCCAGCACGCGCCGGCGCGCGCGAGCGGGCGGCGATCGACCAGCAGCACCTGCGCGCCGCGCTCGGCGAGGAACGCCGCGGTCGCCGCGCCGGACGAGCCGGCGCCGACGACGACCGCATCGACGGACGAGATCGGGAGCATCGGGCGTGGATAACACGCTGGCCCGAGACAGCGCGCGGCGATCGTGTACGGTGCCGGCGTGGACTGGATGTTCTGGTCGTTCATCGCTGCGGGCTCGGGCGTGCTCGCGCTCGCCGCGCGCCAGCGCGGGGCCGCGACCGCCGCGCGCAGCACGCGCCTGGGGATGACGCCGCGGCCCGATCTCACCGAGGTCCCGAGCGAGCTGCAGGGCACCGCGCTGTGGGCGCTGACCGAGGGCGGCACCGAACGCGGCGTGGTCGGCGGCGTGCTGTCGCTGGCCGCGCACGACGTCGAGATCACGTGCTTCGATCTCGAGGATCACCGGCGCCTGCGCTTCGAGTGGGCGTGGCTCGACGTCGCGACGCCGTTCCGGCTGCACACGCCGCTGACGATCGTCGCGTGCCGGATCCCGCGCGCGCTACCGCACCTGCTCATCAAGCGGGCGGGCCCCGGCGACACGATCGCGCCGCGCGCCGCCGAGCACGCGCTGCGCGCCGGCCCGGTCGGTGCGCCGGTGCTGGTCGACGCGATCGCGCTCGGCGCCGCGGCGCACGTCGCGCGCGCGCTGACCGAGTTCAAGGACATGGCCGAGGCCGCGCCGAAGACGCTCGGCCGCGAGGCGCTCGCGATCACCCTGCCCGCTGACTGGCGCGCGTGGGGGCCACCGGCGGCGACCGACGACGATCGCCGCCTGGCCAGCGCGCTGATCGGCGATGGCGCGCTCGCGCCCGAGCACGAGCTCGTGATCGAGACGCTCGGCCCGCTGATCCTGGCCTACGTCGCGTCGAGCGGGCCGCTCGCCGGCGCGCCGCTCGACGAGGTCGTCGACGCGGCGATCGCGGTGTGCGAGCGCGCGCTGGCGAAGACGCCGGTGCTCGGGCCGCGCGGCGTCGTCGACTGACGCCGAACCGCTAGCCTCCGGTGCCCGGCTCGGTGCCGCGGCGCGCGCGCGCGGGCGCGGGGGGCGCTGCCGCCGGAGCGGCCTGGGGTCGCGGCGCTGCAGCGGCGATCTGCTCGGTCGCGCCGCCGGCCCGGCTCGCGAGGCCGCGCATCACCGCGGCCGCGTCGATGCCGGTGGTCTGCTTGAGCTGCTCGGCGGTGACCGCGGCCTGGACCGCGAGGTTGCCGCCGCCGCCCGCCGCGAGCAGCCGGCGATCGATGACGGTCACCTTGTCGATGCCGACCTCGCCGACGGTCTGCATGAGCGTGGCGATGAGCGACGACAGCTTCTGCGAGACGAAGATCTGCCGCGCGTTGTCGCCGGCCGCCTTCCAGGTCGTGCCGAGCGCGCGGATCGCCGCGGCGGTCGCCTTGCCCTCCTCGACAATCTTCGACGCCGCGCCGCGGGCCTGCTCGGTGAGCTGGGCCTTGCGCGCCTCCGCCGGCTTGACCTTGTCGGCGACCAGCTTGAGCCGCACCTGCTGCAGGCGGGCGCGCTGCACCTCGAGATCGGCCTGGGCGCGCGCGAGCAGCGCGAGCACCTCGCCGCGCTGCTCGGCGACCATGGCCTCGCCGCGGGTCTGGGCCTCGAGGATGCGCTTGGCGGCGTCGGCGCGCGCGGTCGCGATCTCGGCGTCGACGCGGGCCAGCTCCTGGGTCTCGAAGTTCGAGGCCGCGCGCTCGGCCGACAGCGCCTGGTTCTCGGCCTCGGAGATGCGCGAGCGCTTGAGCAGCTCCGCGGTCTGCCGGCGGCCGATCGAGTCGAGGTAGCCCTTGTCGTCGGACACGTGCTGGATGCGCAGCGTGTCGAGCTCGAGCCCGAGCCGCGCGAGATCGTGATCGGCCTCGTGCAGGAGCTCCTTCGCGAACTTCTCGCGATCCTGGTTGACCTCCTCGGGCGTCAGCATCGCGAGCACGCCGCGCAGGTTGCCCTCGAGGGTCTCGCGCGCGACCGCGATGATCTCCTCGCGGCTGCGGTCGAGGAAGCGCTCGATCGCGTTGGCCAGCTTGGTGGTCTCCGACGAGACCTTCACGTTGGCCACGCCGTGGACGTTGAGCGGGATGCCGCCCTTGGAGTACGCGCCCGAGACCTTGAGCTCGATCGGCATGTTCGTGAGGTTCATGCGATCGACCTTCTCGAGCACGGGCACGCGGATGCCGCGGCCGCCCTGGACGACGCGATAGCCGACGACGCGCGCGTCGGTGTCGGACACCGCGCGGTGGCCGCCCGAGAACACGAGCACCTCGTTGGGCGGGCAGATGTAGATGAGGCGCGTGACGATGACGATGACCAGCAGGACCGCCGAGGCGCCGGCGCTGCCGAGGATGATGAGGGTGTCGCTCATGGCATCACGTCCGGCTCGGGGTGGTGGAGTCGCCCGCGATCACGCGCGCGACGTCGATGCCGAGCGTGCGCGTGACCTGGTCGAGCAGCGCCGACACGGTCTGCGGGTACGCCGACGCGTAGGCCGCGACCATCGCGCCATCGCCGGCGTCCATGATGTTGACCTCGCGCACCTTGATGCGGCCGGCGGCCTTGGCGACCTCGCCGAAGATCGCGTCGAGGTGCTGGAGCACGAACATGTCCATCGCGCGCCCGCCGCTCTCGCGCCACGCGGCCGTGACCTCGGCCAGCGACAAGGACATCGCCTCGCCGTCGGCGGCGATCGGCGCGGCCTGGCCGGCGGCGAACAGCTCGCGCACCTGGCGATCGATCTCGGCCGGGATCGTGACCTCGGCCTCGAGGCGCAGCTGCTCGAGCTCGCCGCGCATCTGCTGCAGCTCGAGCTCGGCGACCGCGCGCGCCTGCTGCGCCGAGGCCTCGGCCTTGGCCTCCTCGGCCTTGGCCTGGCCGTCGAGCTCGCCCTTCACCTGGCGGAGCTGGTTCTGCTTGCGCGACACCGCGGCCTGGGCGTTGGTGGTCGCGACCTGGCCGCGCGCCGCCGCGGCGGCCTCCTGCTCCTGCGCCGCGCGCACCGCATCGGACTCGGCGATCTCTGCGCCGCGCAGGATCTCGGCGATGCGCTGGCGGCCGATGCTCTGCAGGTAGTTCCGATCGTCGGAGACGTGCTGGATCTTGAGCGTGTCGAGGTGCAGCCCGAGCTTCTCGAGATCCGGGCCGGCCGAGGCCTCGAGGTGCTTGGCGAACTTGAGGCGATCCTCGTTGACCTCCTCGGGGGTCATCGTCGCGAGCACGCCGCGGAGGTGGCCCTCGAGCGTCTCCTTCGCGACCCGCGCGACCTGATCGCGCCCGACGCCGAGGAAGCGCTCGATCGCGTTGCCCATGACCCGCGGGTCGGTCGAGATCTTCACGTTGGCGATCGCGTTGAGCGTCAGCGGGATGCCGCCCTCGGAGTACGCGCCCGAGACCGACATCGGCACGGAGATCAGCGACACGTTCATGCGGGTCACGCTCTCGACCAGCGGCATGCGGAAGCCGCGACCGCCGAACACGACCCGGAACCCGACCTCGCGCCCGTCGGGTGTGACCTGTCGCCGTCCCGAGAAGATCAGGATCTCGTTCGGTCGACAGATGTAGAGCAGCTGGCTGAAGACCAGCGTCAAGACGATCACGAGCGCGAGGGCGCCCGCGATGCCGGCCAGGATTGGCCCCGGAATCTTGTGCAAGAGCTCGTTCATGGTCCCTCCCCTTGAGAAGTTCTCACCAAATTCGATTTCTCGCTCCCCGCCCCGTCCGCACTTCTACCGCTTCGATGCCGGAGGCCAGCCGCAGGTCGCGAGGTCTGGCTAGGTCGCGTCGGTCGCGTCGGGCTCGCGCGCGACGACCAGGTGCTCGCCGCGCTGCTCGACGACGACGACCGCGGTGCCGAGCGGCAACGGCGCCGGATCATCGCTCACCGCGAGGACGTCGACCTGCTGGCCCTTGGCCAGGAACCGGACCTTGCCGACATCGCCCGGGTCGATCGCGACCGTCACGACGCCGGTCGCGCCCGGCAGGTCGCCGACGCCGAGCTGGCTCGACACCGACCCGGCGCGCAGCATGCGGATCGTGGCGACCGCGCCGACGCCGATCGCCCAGCCCGAGCCCGCGGCGAGCGCGGCGATCAGCGCGGGCGAGCCGATCGCGGCGTAGGTGAGCAGCGCGCCGATGCCGCCGCCGAACCCGAGGAAGAACGTCCAGAACCGCAGGGACGTGAGCGGCAACCAGCCGAGCACGTCGCCGAGCTCGTGGCCCTGGTGGCCCGCGCCCCCGTGGTGGTCACCGCCGAACACCAGGGTCGCGCCGAGCAGGGTCCCGCCGAACCCGAGTGCTGCGAGGTAGAGCCCGATCATCGTCGCCGCCTGTCGAGAGCGTGCGGCCGTTGCCGACGGCGCGCAAGCGCCGCGCCAGGCGTTCGCGGCGTCAGGCCTTCGCGTCCTTGCGCAGCTGCGCCTTGCGGCGCCGACCGGCGGCGTCGAGCAGCGGGCGCAGCATCCGGCGCACGCCCGGCACGACGTAGCCCATCGTCGCGAGCGCGCCCGACAGCCGCGGGGTCGCGCGCTCGACCCGACCATCCAGCGCGCACGCCACGACCAGCGCGGCGACCTGGTCGGCGGTGACGATCGGCTGCGACAGCACGATGTCGGGCACCTGATCGAGATCGGCCATGATGAACTGCGTGTCGACCGGGCCCGGCGACACCGCCGAGACGGTGATGCCGGTGCCGCGCAGCTCGTCGGCGAGCGCGGCCGAGAACGTGCGCAGCCCGAACTTGGTCGCCGAGTACACCGCCTCGTGGGCCAGCGGCACGCGGCCCGCCAGCGACGCGACGTTGACGATCGCGCCCTTGCCGGCCTTGCGCAGGTGCGGCAGCACGCGCCGCGACATCGTGATCGGCGCGCGCAGGTTGACGTCGACCAGCTTGCCCAGGTCGTCGACCGCGACGTCCTCGACGGCGCCGCGGGTGTTCATGCCGGCGTTGTTCACGAGCACGTGGATCGCGCCGTAGTTCGTGATCGCCTCGGTGATGATCTGCTCCTGGACCGCGGCATCCGAGATGTCGCCGCACACCGCGGTGATCGGCCCCTTGCGCTTGAGCTCGGCGACGGTCTTGTCGAGGTCGGCCCGGCCGCGCGCGACGACGACGAGGTTGGCGCCGAGGTCGGCGAAGCGCCGCGCGCAGGCGAGGCCGATGCCGGCCGTCGCGCCGGTGATGATGACCGTGCGGTCGTTGAAGGAGCGATCCATGCGCGCATCCTACGCGCCGGTCCGGGCGAGAGGGCGGTTCGCGGTGCGCGGTGCGGCTCCGCGCCCCCGACGGCAAGGGCGGCGCTGTAGATCGCAGCCTACAGTGGCCGCGCGGGTCACACGCTTTCGCGGACTTGCCCTGGACGCGCGTCGGCACGGCCCCTGCTCTACCGCTCCGCATGCGCACGCTCACCACACTCCTCGTCTCCGCGCTGCTCGGCGCGTGCGGCGCCGCCTCGGCCGGCGGTGGCGACGCCAGCACCACGGATCCCGACGCCGCGCCCGGCGCCGACAGCGCGCCGCGGCCCGATGCCGCACCCGGCGATCCGGGCCACTGGGTCAGCGGCTACTACGTCGGCTACCAGCGCGATCTCTATCCGCCGGCGGCGGTCGACTTCGCGTCGCTCACGCACCTGATCGTGGGGCGCGTGACGCCGACCGCGACCGGCGGGCTCACGACCACGTTCGACATCGACGCGACCCAGGGCCCGGCGATGGCGATCGATCTCGCCGACCGCGCGCACGCCGCGCACGTCAAGGCGGTGCTGATGGTCGGCGGCGCCGGCGAGCACGACGGCTGGGTCGGCGCGGCGTCGGCGGCTCACCGCGCCGCGTTCGTGCAGGCGCTCCTCGACGCGATGGACGCCTACCACTACGACGGCGTCGATCTCGACTGGGAGCCGATCGAGGCCGCCGACGAGGCGCCGCTCACCGCGCTGGTCCACGATCTGCGCGCGGCGCGGCCCGGGATGATCATCACGATGCCGCTCGGCTGGGTGAACGCGAACTTCCCCGACGTGAGCGCGGTCTACGCGCAGCTCGCGCCCGACCTCGATCAGCTCAACCTCATGAGCTACAGCATGGCCGACGGCTGGGAGGGCTGGTCGACCTGGCACTCGTCGGCGCTCGCCGGCCAGGGCGGCACGACGCCGTCGTCGGTGTCCTCGAGCCTCGAGGCCTACGTCGCGGGCGGCGTGCCCGCGGCCAAGCTGGGCGCGGGCATCGGGTTCTACGGGTCGTGCTGGACCGGCGGCGCGACCGGCCCGGGCCAGAGCCCGAACGGCTCGGGCGTGGTCGCGAGCGACAACGAGATGAGCTTCGCGGCGATCATGAACACGTACTACCAGCAGGCCGCGTATCACTACGACACCGCCGCGGACGCGCCGTACCTCGCGTGGGCCGGCGGTCACGGTCCGCGCGGCTGCACGTTCCTCTCGTACGAGGACGAGCGGTCGATCGCCGCCAAGGGCGCGTTCGTGCGCGCGCACGGCTACGGCGGCGCGATGATCTGGACGATCAACCAGGGCTACCGCGCGGGCGCGCCCGCCGGGCAGCGCAACACCGTGCTGTCGGCGACGGCGGCGGCGGTCCTGCCCTGATCCCGGACGGTCGACCTGCTATAGACACGGGATGCGCCGCGCCGCTGTCGTGCTCGCCCTCGCCGGGTGCGTGATCGCGCCGGCGATGCCGGGGCCCGCGCCCACGCCGGCGATCGATCCCGCGCGCGCCCGGGGCCAGGCGCTCCTGACCTCGGTCCTCGCCTCGCCCGATCTCGACGGGCGACCGCTCGCCGCCGACGCGCGCGGCACCGCCACGGTGGTCGTCGTGTTCGCGTCGTGGTGCCCGCACTGCAAGGACGAGATCGCGATCCTCGACGGGCTGCGCGCCCGGCACCCGGGCCTGCGCGTGCTGGGCGTGAACTACCGCGGCCACGAGGAGTACGACGGCCGCGGCGACGCGCTCGCGGTCCGCGCCTACGTGCGCGATCACGCGCCGTGGATGCCGGTGGTCCCGGCCGACGACGCGCTCTACGCCCAGCTCGGTCGCCCGTCGAAGATCCCCACGATCTACGTCTGGGATCGCGGCGGCGACCTGGTCGAGATCTACGATCGCCGCGTGCGCGCGCTGCCGACCGCCGCCGAGCTCGACGCGCTCCTCGCGCGCCTCGGCGCGTAGCGACCGCGGTGGCGAGGGACGGCAACCTTCCGCACCCTCGCGCTCTCCGGCGATTGGGCCGCGCCGCTCGGCTACCTTGACGCCATGAACCGCTGGCTCCTCACGCTGCCGATGTCCGCCGCGCTCGCCGGGTGCGTCGCGGATGACGCGTCCGTCGCGATCGGGGGATGGCTGGATGGAGCGATCATCGGAGGCCCCCAGCACACGCCGATCCACGTCGACGCGGCGCAGCCCGTGGTGCGAGTCGAGCTCTATCGCGACGGCGAGCGGATCGGCGAGGCGCCGTTCGCGCCGTTCGTGATCGACTGGTCGACGACCGTGTTCCCGGAGGGGCCGACGACGCTCCAGGCGCTCGGATACCTTCCCGACGGGACGAACGTCGGCGGCAGGATCTCGGTCGTGTTCGACAACACCCCACCGTCGATCGCGTACTTCTCCGGTGTCGAGACAGGTTCGCAGGTCACGATCACGGTCAGCGACAACTACGGCGTCGCCGCTGTCGAGGTCGACGCCAGCGGCAAGGTGTTGCGCGGGCTTCCGGTCGAGGGCGGCTTCGCGGTGACCTGGCCGTTCTGTGAAGCGGTGGAGGCCGACATCGTCGCGACCGATCAGGCGGGATGGACCACGACCTGGCACACGACGATGGATCCGCAAGACCCCACGTGCCCGAAGCCCTCCGCCGCCTCGGGTCAGTGATCGTGGTCGTGGTCGTGGTCGTGATCGTGCGCGTGGCCGTCGCCGCCCGCGGTGCGCAGCCACTCCGCGACCACCATCCGCAGCCCGGGTAGCGACACGCCGCCGGTCGCGAGCACGACCTCGTGGAAGTCGGCGAGCTCGAAGCGCGCGCCGAGGGTCGCCTTGGCCTGATCGCGCAGCTCGAACATCGTCAGCTGCCCGACCTTGTAGGCCAGCGCCTGCGCGGGATCCGAGATGTAGCGATCGACCTCGTTGGCGATGTTCGCGAACGACAGCGCGGTGTGCGCGCGCATGAACTGCTCGGCCTGGTCGCGGGTCCAGCCCATCGCGTGCAGGCCGGTGTCGACGACGAGCCGCGAGCCGCGCCAGGCGTCGTAGCTGTGCATGCCGAGGCGATCGAGCGGCCCGCTGTACAGGCCGAGCTCGTCGGCGAGGCGCTCGGTGTACAGCGCCCAGCCCTCGACGTAGCCGGTCGGCACGCTGATCCGCCGGAACAGGGGCACGTGCTCCAGCTCCATCGCGCGCGCGATCTGCAGGTGATGGCCGGGCACCGACTCGTGATAGGTCAGCGCCTCGAGCTCCCAGCGCGGCCGGGTCGCGGGCTCGAACGTGTTGACGAAGTACTCGCCGGGCTTGGAGCCGTCGAGGTGCGGCTGCCGGTAGTAGGCGGTCGTGGTGTACGGCGCCTCGTGCGGCGGGATCTCGCGCATGATGCACGGCGTGCGCGGCAGCGCGCGGAAACACGCCGGCACCGCGGCCTGCGCGCGATCGAGCGCGGCCTGCGCCGCGGTCACGATCTCCTCGCCGCTCGCGAAGAAGCCCGCGGGATCCGCGCGCAGGTGCGCGAGCGTGGCCGCGAGATCCGGCGCGCCGAACAGCTCGGCGCCGAGGGCGGCGATCGCGGCGTCGGTGCGCGCCAGCTCCTCGAGGCCGAGGGCGTGCAGCTCCGCCGGATCGCGGGGCTCGCCGAGGTGGGCCTGGATGAGCGCGAAGTAGCCCATCTCGCCGCCGCGCACCGACCGCAGCCCCTCGTCGGCGCCGGTGCGGCCGAGCGGCAGGAGCTCGCGCTCGAGGAAGTCGCGGTAGACCACGAGCGCCGGGCGCAGCTCGTCGACGACGCGCGACCGCAGCGCCGCGGCGAAGCGCGCGCGCGCCTCCGCCGGCCACGTGGACAGGGACGCCTGCGCCGGCGCGAGCATCGCCCAGGTGTCGACCGGGCGGGCCAGCTCGGCGTCGAGCTGCGCGATCGTCCGCGCGATCGCCAGGCGCGGCGCGACCCGCTGGTTGCGCACGCCGACGGTGAGGTTGGCGATCGTCGCCTCGACCGCGGTCGCCGCGTCGCGCAGCCGCGCCAGCAGGTTGTCGCCATCGGTCGGGGTGGCCAGCGGGTGGATCTCGACGAGGTAGGTGAACTCCTCGAACAACCCGCCGCGGGGCGAGACGTGCCACTCGTGCAGTCGCGCGAGATCGGCGGCGCCGGCGGCGGCGACCTCCTGCGCGAGCATCATGAGGGTCAGGCGATCGGCGGCGTCGAGCGGGCCCGCATCGATCGCGCCGAGCAGCCCGAGCAGATCGCGGCGCTCGTCGTGGCAGCGCCGGATCGCCGCGCGATCGCGGGGCGCGAGCCGATCGTCGAAGCGATGATCGCCGAGCGTGGTCGCGAGCACCGGCTGCCAGCGCGTGACCCACGCCCAGTGCGCGGTGGCGGCGGCGGCGAGCGCCGGGTCGGTGATGCCAGCGGTGATCTGATCGGCGAGCGGATCCGACATGCGCGCCACGGTACCTCGCCCGGGCGGTCAGCGGGTCGTGGCAGGCGGCTCAGCGGCCTGCACCGCCGCGATCCACGCGTCGACCTGCTGACCGAGGATCGTCAGGCTGACCGCGCCACCGCCGAGCACCGCGTCGTGGAAGCCGCGCAGATCGAAGCGCGGGCCGAGCGCCGCCTCCGCCTTCGCGCGCAGCCGCAGGATCTCGAGCTGCCCGACCTTGTAGGCCAGCGCCTGGCCCGGGTCGGAGATGTAGCGATCGACCTCGTTCTTGATGTTCTCGGGCGTCAGCGCGGTGTGCGCGAGCATGTAGGCCTCGGCCTGGGCGCGCGTCCAGCCCATCGCGTGCAGGCCGGTGTCGACCACCAGCCGCGACGCGCGCCACGCGTCGTAGCTCGAGCGGCCCAGGCGATCGAGATCGCTGGCGTAGAGGCCCATCTCGTCGGCGAGGCGCTCGGTGTACAGCGCCCAGCCCTCGACGAACGCGGTCGAGCCGTCGAGCTTGCGGAACAGCGGCAGCTCGCCGAGCTCCTGCGCGATCGCGATCTGGAGGTGATGCCCGGGAATCGACTCGTGCGCGGTCAAGGTCGCCAGCTCCCAGCGCGGCCGAGTCTCGGGCTGGTAGGTGTTCACGAAGTACTCGCCCGGCTTGGAGCCGTCGTAGTTGGGCTGGTTGTAGTAGGCGATGGTCGTGAAGGGCGCCTCGTGATCGGGGATCTCCTTGACCACGCACGCCGCGACCGGCAACCGGCCGAAGAACCGCGGGATGGCCTGGCGCGCGCGCTCGAGATCCGCGGTGGCGGCGGCGAGCAGCTCCTCCTTCGAGGTGAAGTACAGCGAGCGATCGGTGCGGAGGTGCGCGATCGTGGCGGCGAGATCGGTGGTGCCGAACAGCGTCTTGCCGAGCGCCGCGATCTCGCCGTCGGTGCGGGCGATCTCGCGGAGGCCGAGCTCGTGCAGCTCCTGGGGCGTGTGGGCCTGGCCGAGGTGGGTGAGGATCATCGCGCGATAGCAGGCGTCGCCGTCGGGGAGGCTGTGCAGGCCCTCGTCGGTGCGCGCCGCCGGCAGGATCCGGTCGTGGAGCAGATCGCGATAGCGCACGAGCGCCGGCTTGACGTGGTCGGCGATCTCGGCGCGCAGCGCGCGCGCGAACGCGGCCTGGGCATCCGCGGACCAGCCCGGGTGCGGCGCGGCGGCCGGTGCCGCCATCGCCCAGGCGTCGGTCGGCCTGGCGAGCTCGCGATCGAGCTGCTCGATCGTCAAGGCGACCGACTGCTTCGGCGCGACCCGACCGGCGGCCAGGCCGCGGGCGAGGTTCGCGGTGTGGTCGTCGACGTGCGCGGCGGCGGCGCGGAACCGCGCCAGCAGGTGATCGCCGTCGGCCGCGGTCGGGATCAGGTGCTGCTCGGCGAGGTTCGACAGCTCCCCGAGCGGGTTGCCGCGCGCCGACACCGACCACTCGTCGTAGCGACACACGGTCATCGCGTCGCTCGCGGCGAGGCCCTCGGTCGCCAGCTGCAGCGTGACCGCGTCGCCGTGATCGAGGCCGCGCGGATCGATCGCCCGCGCCCGCGCGAGGAACGCGCGGGTCTCGGCCTGGGCCTGGGCGATGCCCGCGGCGGATTCGTCGCTCAGCAGATCGTCGTAGCGGTGATCGCCGAGCGAGGTCGCCCAGGTCGGCGCGCGCCGCATGGAGGTCTCCCACTCGTCGGCGAGCAGCGCGCGCAGCGCGGGATCGTGCACGCCGCGCACCGCCTGATCGGCGAGCGGCGACGGCGCGGTCGGCGCGGGCGAGGACGGCGCGGCCCTCGGACCACACGCGGCGAGGAGCACGAGCAAGGCGGCGCGGCGGTGCATGCCCGGTTGTAGCGCGACCGGCGCGCGCTCGTGGCAGGATGCGCGCATGCGCGCCCATCTCGTCGACGGAACCTTCGAGCTGTTCCGGACCTGGTTCGGCGCGCCGCCGGCGCAGGTCGCCGGGCGTGAGGTCGGCGCGACCCGCGGCCTGGTCCGCAGCCTGGCCGCGTGGCTGCGCTCGGGCGAGGTCACGCACATCGGCGTCGCGTTCGATCACGTGATCGAGTCGTTCCGCAACGAGCTGTTCCCCGGCTACAAGACCGGCGAGGGCGTCGAGCCAGCGCTGATGGCGCAGTTCGAGCTGGCCGAGCGCGCGGTCGCGGCGCTGGGCGTGGCGATGTGGCCGATGGTCGAGTTCGAGGCCGACGACGGGCTCGCGACCGCGGCCGCGCGGCTCGCGAACGATCCGGCGTTCGAGCAGATCGTGATCGCCTCGCCCGACAAGGACCTCGCGCAGTGCGTGCGCGGGACCCGCGTGGTCACGCTCGATCGCATCCGCAACGCGACGCGCGACGAGGCCGGCGTGATCGCGAAGTTCGGCATCGGCCCGGCCTCGATCCCTGACTACCTCGCGCTCGTCGGCGACGACGCCGATGGCATCCCCGGCATCGCGCGCTGGGGCGCGCGCTCGGCCGCGACCGTGCTCGCCCACTACCTCCACGTCGACGCGATCCCCGACGAGGCCGCGCGCTGGCAGGTCACGGTGCGCGGCGCGGCGGCGCTCGCGGGCGAGCTGGCGGCGCACCGCGCGGACGCGCTGCTCTATCGCACGCTCGCGACCCTCCGCACCGACGCGCCGATCGACGCCTCGCCCGCGGCGATCGCGTGGCGCGGCGCCGACGCGCCGGCGCTGGCCGCGGTGTGCGAGGAGCTCGGCATCGCGCCGGCGTCGCTGAACCTGCCGACGCGCTGACGCTCGCTACGGCTTGAAGGTCATCGCGACGCTCGCGGTCCAGGCCTTGGCCTGGGTCGGGAAGCGCAGCCGCGACAGCTGCTGACGCACGCAGTCCGAGACCGTGACCAGATCGGCGGGCGGCGCCGCGGTCACCTTCGCGACCAGGCCGGTGTCCTTCACGTCGAGCGCGAACGTGATCGCGCCCTGCAGGCTCGGGTCGCGCGCGAGCTCGCGCTGGTAGCACGCGCGGTAGAGGCCGCTGCGGGCCACGACCACGCGGCGCGCGACCGCGACGGGCGCGGGGCTGTCGGCGGGAACCGCGACCTCGGAGAGCGCGACCGTGCCCGGGTGCGATGAGCCCGCGCCCGCGCCCGCGCCGTAGCCGGTGCCACCGCCGGTGCCGCCGCCGCGTCCCATCGTGCCGACGTTGCCCAGGCCGATCCCCTCGCCAGTGCCACCGCCGCCCTCGCCCGTCCCGACGAGCCCGAGGCCGTCATCGGCCTTGTCCTGCGCAGTCGCGCCCTTGCCGCGCGCGACCGGATCCGGCGCCACCGCGGCGACCTCGACCGGCGCGGGCTCGGCCGCCGATGGCTTCGGCGGCGCCTTCTCCTCGGCGGCGGCGGGCGCAGGGGCCGGGGCCGCACCGGGCGCCGGCGCGGCGGGCTGCGCCGCGGGCGC
>JAIOQA010000522.1 GCA_021413675.1 Deltaproteobacteria bacterium
CGCGGCGTCGAGGCCAGCCCCGCGCGGGGCCGCGACCCGCTCGGCGGACGGCCGCGCGTCGGGCTCGGCCGCGCACGCGGCGAGCGCCAGCCCGACGAGCACGCCCGTCACGCGACCCGCGATGGTGGATGGACGCACATCCGATAGACGGACGCCGCCGCTCGTGTGACGCACGCGCTACCAGCTGACGACGTGCTGGACCGCGGTCGGCTCCCAGCACGAGTCGTTGCCGTGATAGCCGATCGTGACGACGATCAGGCGCCGCGCGACGTCGCCCACGACCGCGCGCAAGGACGACGGGTTCTCGCAGGTCTCGGCGCACGACTGGCACATCGGATACGGCTTGACCGTCCAGTCGGCGTGGGTCGCGTCGACCATCGTCGCGCCCCCCGACGTCACGACCAGGTGGCCCTCGTTCCAGTGGACCTCGACCGCGCCGAGCGTGACGACCTGCTCCTCGCTCTCGTCGCCGCCCGCCTCGTCAGGCGCGGGCTTGCTGCCCGCCGCGGTCAGCGCCTTCCAGTCGTGCAGCCGGTGGCGCTCGGTGAGCCACTGGTTCGCGCCCGCGACATCGGTGGGCGCGGCCGGCTCGTCGTTGCCGGTGGGCAGCGCCAGCACCACGCGGGTCGCGAGATCGCGATCGTCGCGGCCGCGCTCGACCAGCGCGAGGTTGGGGAACCCCCGCGCGCCGTCGTCATCGACGACCGCGAGCAGCACCGCGCTGCCATCCGCCGCGATCGCCGGCAGCCCGGTGGTGGTGAAGCCACCGAACCCGGTCTCCGGGGTGCCGCCGTTCCACGTCACCGTCGGCGCGGGGCCGGTCGTGGTCGCGCCGGCGCCCTGGTTGCCGATCCCACCTGCCGGGGTCTTCGCGCCGCACGCGACGAGCAGCACGAGCACAGCCGCGCGGGTTGTCTTCATCGCGCGATCAGAACTGACCGCGCGATCGCGGTCAAGCGCGCTCGGTTCCCCAACTCCACGATCACCAGCTGACGACGTGGACCTGCGGCGACGGCTCCCAGCACGAGTCGGTGCCGTGATAGCCGATCGTCACGACCAGCAGGCGGTGCGCGAGATCGCCGGCGACGCCCGCGAGCTTCGACGGGTTCGAGCACTGCTCCTCACAGTCGGGGCACATCTGGGTCGAGGGCGCGAGCCAGTCGTCGTGCTTCCCGTCGACGACGGTCTTGCCGCCCGCGGTGACGGTCAGGTGGCCCTCGTTCCAGTCGACCGCGACGTCGCCCTGCGCGAGGTGATCCGGCGTGCCCTCTTCCGACGGCTCCGGCTCCGGGAACGCCGTCAGCGGTCGCCAGTCGTGCGCCTGGTGCTGCTCGGCGAGCCAGCGGTTGGCGCCCGGCACGTCCTTGGGCGCGGCGGTCTCGCCGGTCGCCTCCGCGACCGTCATGACGACGAGCGTGGCGATCTCGTGATCGTCGCGGCCCTTCTCGACCAGGGTGAGGTTGGGGGCGAGCGGCCCTGCCACGACCTCCTCGATCGGCAGCAGCACGACCGTGCCATCGGCCGAGACCGCGGGCAGCCCGGTCAGCGCGAAGACACCGCTCGCCATCATGTGGTCCCCATCACTCGTCGTGTCCCAGGTGATCGACGGCGGCGCCGAGGTCGGCGCGCTCGGCGCGCTCGGCTTGCCGCTCGACGATCCACAGCCGCCGGCCAGCCACGCGCTCGCAATCAGACTGCACGCGATCCTCATCATCTCTCGAGGAGAGCAGCCCGGCGCCCACGGCGTCAAGCCGCCACGGTCCGCGCGGCGATCGCGCGCGCGCCGAAAATTCTCGTGCGACGGTCCGGATGCCGGACGATCTGTGATCTCACGCCGGGTCGCGGCCGCGTCCCAGCGGGTCCCACCATGCCAGCGCTGGCGCGAGCGCACGTTCGAGGTGAGAATGATCGGCGGATGGGCAGGGGCAGGTTCACGCACCGACGACGAGGACATCGATCTCCCGCGGCGGTCGCGTACCCGCGCCGCCTGCCAAGGACCGCGTGACGACGCCTGACTTCCGCGCGATCTTCGAGGCCGTCCCCGGGTGCCACGCCGTCATCGATCTCGTCGACGGCAGCATCCTCGCGGTCAGCGACGACTACGCGCGCACGCTCGGCCTCGGTCGCGACGTGCTCGTCGGGGTGACCGCGACCGCGCTGCCGCTGCCCCGCTACGCCGCGGCGCTCGGCGGGGCGCTGGCGCGGGTCCGGGCCCACGGCCACGGCGATCAGCTCGCGCGCATCGACCTCGACACCGATCCGCGGGAGTGGCGAGCGTCGACCGTCCCGCTGCGCGGGCCCGACGGCGCGGTGCGGATCGCGCTCCACCGCCTCGACGAGGCGCGCGGGGCGATCCTCGACGCGGCGCACGCCGACGACGCCGCTCTCGCCCGCGCGCGCCTCGCCGCGCTCGTCGACGCCTCGGCCGACGCGATCATCAGCAAGACGCTCGATGGCATCGTCACCAGCTGGAACCCCGGCGCGACCGCGATCTTCGGCTACGCCGCGGACGAGATGCTCGGGCAATCGCTCTTGCGCATCTTCCCGCCCGACCGCGTCGACGAGGAGGCGACGATCCTCGAGCGCCTGCGCCGCGGCGACCCGATCGAGCGCTTCGAGAGCGTGCGCCGTCGCAAGGACGGGACCGACGTCGCGATCTCGTTCACGGTGTCGCCGATCCACGACGACGCCGGGCGGATCACCGGCGTGTCCACGAGCGCGCGCGACCTCAGCGGCCAGCGTCGCGACGAGGCCGCGCGCGCCAGCCTCGAGGTCCGCGCCGCGGCGGTGCTCGACGCGGTGCTCGACGGCATCCTCGTCATCGACGAGCGCGGCACGGTCTCGACCTTCAACCGCGGCGCCGAGCGCATCTTCGGCTACGCCGCGAGCGAGGTCGTGGGCCAGAACATCCGCATGCTCATGCCCGAGCCCGATCGCGGCGCGCACGACCAGTACCTGGAGCGCTACCGCGACACCGGCATCGCGAAGGTCATCGGCATCGGCCGCGAGGTGGTCGGCGCGCGCAAGGACGGCAGCCGGGTCGCCCTCGATCTGTCGGTCATCGAGATGCGCGTCGACGGCGCGCGCTGCTACACCGGCGTGGTCCGCGATCTCACCGAGCGCAAGGCCGCCGAGGCGGCGCTGGCGCGCTCGCGCGAGGTCGAGGGCGCCGCCCGGATCGATCGGATCGGGGCGCGCGTGCTCTCGGTGCTGAACCACCACGACGGCGCGGCGTCGCCGATCGGCGACGTGCTGCGGGTGCTGGCCGACGAGGCGGGCTACGGGCCGCTGGCGTACTTCGAGTTCGACGAGTGGGCCGGCGAGCTGACCGCGATCGCGCGCACCGGCGTCGCCGCGGACGCGGCGCCGGTCCTCAAGATCGGCAGCGGCCAGATCGGGCTGGCGGCGGCGCGACGGGAGGCCCGGTTCGTCGACGCGACGGAGGGCCGGATCGGCCACGCCGTGGGCCTGGGGCGGATGAGCGCGGCGACGGTCTTCGCGATCCCGCTGGTCCATCGCGACAAGCTGCTCGGCGTGATCGCCGGTGCCTCGGGCACGCCGCTCACCGCGGGCGATCGCTCGTGGCTGACGCTGGTGGTCGCGCAGGTCGCGGTCGGCCTGCACTCGATCGGCCAGTTCCACGAGCTCAAGCGGCTGTCAGCCGAGCTCAACGATCGCTCGCGCCGGATCGAGGCCCAGAACCGCGATCTCGCCAAGGCCAGCCGGCTCAAGTCGGAGTTCCTGGCCAGCATGTCGCACGAGCTGCGCACGCCGCTCAACGCGATCATCGGGTTCTCCGAGGTGCTGAAGGACGGCCTGCTCGGCGAGCTCGCGCCCGATCAGCGCGACTACATCGGCGAGGTCTATCGCAGCGGCCGCCACCTGCTCTCGCTCATCAACGACATCCTCGATCTGTCGAAGATCGAGGCCGGCAAGATGGAGCTCGTGCTCGAGCCGGTCGACATCGAGACGATCGTCGCCAACGCCATGACGGTCGTGAAGGAGGCCGCGGTGCGCGGCGGGGTCTCGACCTCGCGCGTGATCGCCAGCGACCTCGGCGAGGTCATGGCCGACGTGCGGCGCGTGCGGCAGGTGCTCTACAACCTGCTCTCGAACGCGGTGAAGTTCACGCCGCGCGGCGGCTGGGTGCGCGTCGAGGCCACCCGGCAGGGCGACGCGATCGAGCTCGCGGTCGCCGACTCGGGGATCGGCATCGCCGCGCACGATCTGCCGCGGCTGTTCCAGCCGTTCGAGCAGCTCGACGGCGGCCTCGATCGCCAGTTCGAGGGCACCGGGCTCGGCCTGGTGATGGTGAAGAACATCGCCGAGCTGCACGGCGGCTCGGTCGGCGTCGAGAGCGCGCCCGGCGCGGGGAGCCGGTTCTGGGTCCGGCTGCCGCTGGTGGCGCAGCCGCGGACCGGCGCGCCGACCACGCCGCCGTTCGCGCGCGATCCGGCGCCCTACGTGCTCGTGGTCGACGGCGATCCCGCGCCGGTCGGCGCGGCGCGGCGCTGGCTCGAGCGCGAGGGCTACGCGGTCCAGAGCGCCCCCGACATCGACGCGGCGTGGACGGCGATCCAGGCCCGGCGCCCGGAGCTGATCCTGCTCGGCGTGCAGTTCGAGGAGCGGGCGGGCGGGCGCGAGCTGCGCGATCGCCTGCGCACGAGCCCGATGCTGGCGACGATCCCGGTGGTCGCGATGGCGATCGCCGCCGAGGCCGACCGGGCCAGCGCGTCGCCCGAGGCGGGGCTGGCCGTGCTCGAGAAACCACCGTCCGGCGCCGACCTCGCCAGCGCGGTCGCGTCGTTCGGGCTGACCGCGCGCGGCGCCGGCCCGGCGCCCTACGTGCTCGTGATCGACGACGATCCCAGCGCGGTCGAGCACGTGGCGCTGCGGCTCGAGCAGCACGGCATCGTCGTCGCGCGCGCGTACACCGGCCGCGATGGCCTGGCGGCGCTCGCCGCGGACCCGTTCGACGCGGTCGTGCTCGATCTGCTCCTGCCCGACATGCGCGGCGTCGACGTGATCCACGCGATCCGCCGCAACACCGCCACCACGCTCGTGCCGATCCTCGTCATGACCGCGATGAGCCTCGACGCCGCCGATCGCGCCGCGCTCGAGCACGAGGTCGAGGCGGTGCTGGCCAAGGCGACCTGGGACGACGGCCAGTTCCTGCAGGTCATGCGCAACGCGATCCGCGCCGCGCACCGCCGCGCCCTCGAGACCACCTGGGCCGACGCCTCGGCCCGCGCGCGCGCCACCGCCTCGCCGCGGGCGCCCGGGCGCGTGCTCGTGCTGGCGCGGCCGCCGACCGCGCGCGAGCTCTTGCGGCGGTTCCTCGACGAGGCCGGCTTCGACGTCGCGGCGATCGCGAGCGCCGCGGAGGCCGACGGGCAGTTCGGCGGTCGCCGCCCCGACCTGATCGCCCTCGATCTCGGCGACGCGCGCGCCGAGGATCTCGCCGTCCTGGGCACCAGCACGCACCTGCGCGGCGTTCCGGTGCTGCTGATCGCGCCCGGCGGGCCGCCGGAGCGGGCCGCCGCGCTCGACGCCGACGCGGTGCTGACCAAGCCGGTGGTGCGCAGCGAGCTGCTCGCGGTGGTCGGCCGCCTGTTCGCGGAGCGCGAAGGCGCGCGGCCGTACGTGCTCGTCGTCGACGACGATCCGCTCGCGGCGATGATCATCTGCGCGTACTTCGGCGATCTCGACGAGCCGATCGAGGTCGTGCGCGCGCGCGGCGGGCGCGAGGCGCTGGACCTGATGCGCAGCCGCCGGCCCGATCTGCTGATCCTCGATCTGCTCATGCCCGAGATGAGCGGCTTCGAGGTCCTGTCGCGCCTCCGGCGCGAGCCCGCGTGGCTCGAGCTGCCCGTGATCATCCTGACCGCCAAGCAGCTGACCGCCGCCGACCACGGCCTGCTCGCGTCCAGCGTCCAGGCGGTGCTCGGCAAGGCCGTCGCCGGCCGCGGCGACGTGCTGGAGCACGCGCGCCGCCTGCTCGCCGCGCGCGTCGGGCTGCGCCGCCCGGGAGCCGCGTGATGGCGAGGATCCTGCTCATCGAGGACAACCCCGCGAACCGTCGCCTGCTCGGCGACCACCTGCGGCGCGTCGGCCACGAGGTCGTCGAGGTCGAGACCGCGGACACCGGGATCGCGCGCGCGTTCGCCGAGCCGTTCGCGCTCGTCGTGATGGACATCCAGCTGCCCGGCACCGACGGCCTGACCGCGACCCAGCTCCTCCGCGCCGATCCGCGCACCCGCGCCCTGCCCGTGCTCGCGGTGACCTCGCACGCGATGCAGGGCGACGAGCACCGGATCCTGGCCGCGGGCTGCGACGGCTACGTCGCCAAGCCGATCGCGTACAAGGAGTTCCTCGCCGAGGTGGCGCGGCTCCTCGCCCATGGCCGCGGACTCACGCCATGACCCGGCCGCCCCGCATCCTCGTCGTCGACGACGACCGGGCCAACCGCAAGCTGCTCGCCGATCTGGTCGCGCGCGAGGGCTGCGAGGCGATCCTCGCGAGCGGCGGCGCCGAGGCCCTCGCGATCCTGCTGCGCGAGCCGGTCGACCTGATGCTGCTCGACATCATGATGCCGGGGCTCGATGGCCTGGGGGTCCTCACCGAGCTGCAGCGGCAGGGCGCGCTGCCCGCGTTGCCGGTCGTCGTCGTGACCGCGCTCGAGGACCGGCAACTCCGCATCGACGCGCTCAGCGCTGGCGCGATCGACTTCCTGTCGAAGCCGATCGATCGGCTCGAGGTCGCGCTCAAGATCCGCACGCTGATGGAGCTCAGGCGCCTGCGCGACCTGTCGGTGCGCGCCGTCGAGCGCGCGCTGCACGAGACCGAGCACCGCCTGCAGCTCACGTTCGAGCAGTCCCCGGTCGCGCGCATCGAGTGGGACAACGAGCAGCGCGTGACCGCGTGGAACCCGGCGGCCGAGCGGCTGTTCGGGTTCCGCCTCACCGAGGCCCTGGGCCAGCACGCCTCGTTCCTCGCGCCCGGCGTGGCGGCGGCGACGATCGCCGCGCGCTTCCGCGACGTGACCGGCAGCCCGAGCACGATCGCGACCCGCGAGAACACGACCCGCGACGGGCGCGTGATCGTGTGCGAGTGGCACAACGCGCCGCTCCGCCTGACCGACGGCACGCTGGTCGGCATCTCGTCGGTGGTGCTCGACGTCACCGAGCGCACGCGGCTGCAGGAGGCGCTGGTCCAGGCCCGCAAGATGGACGCGATCGGCCGGCTCGCCGGCGGCGTCGCTCACGACTTCAACAACATCCTCGCGGTGATCCTGTCGTACGGGACGTTCGTGCGCGACAGCCTGCCCGAGGGCGACGCGCGGCGCGCCGACATGGTCGAGGCGCTGTCGGCGGTCTCGCGCGGCATCGGCCTCACGCGCCAGCTGCTCACGTTCTCGCGCCAGCAGCCGACCGAGAAGCGCCCGACCGATCTCAACGACAGCCTCGATCAGCTGCACCGCCTTCTGACCCGCACCGTCGGCGAGGACATCGAGCTCGACGTGCTGCCGTCGCCGCGCCGCGCGGTGGTCTCGATCGATCCGGTGCAGTTCGATCAGGTCGTGCTCAACCTCGTCGTCAACGCCCGCGACGCGATGCCGCGCGGCGGCGTGCTGCGGATCGCCCTCGCGCAGCCGCCCGATCAGGCGCGGCAGGTCGAGCTCACGGTGCGCGACACCGGCGTCGGCATGGACGAGGCGACGCGGCTGCGGGTGTTCGAGCCGTTCTTCACGACCAAGGATCAGGGCAAGGGCACCGGCCTGGGGATGGCGACCTGCTTCGGCATCGTGCAGGACGCCGGCGGCACCGTGCGCGTCGACAGCGCGGTCGGCCGGGGCACGACCGTGATCGTGACGCTGCCGCTGTGCGACGACCTCGTCGCGGCCGCACCGCTGGTCGAGCCCGACCTCCGGCGCCCTGGCCGAGGCGAGACCGTGCTGGTGGTCGAGGACGAGCCCGGGCTGCGGCGCTCGACCGCGCGCGTCTTCGAGAGCGCGGGCTATCGCGTCGTCACGGCGGTCGACGGCAAGGACGCGCAGCGCCACATCGACGCGCTCGGCCCCGAGCTGACGGCGATCTTCTCCGACGTCGTCATGCCGGGCGCGAGCGGCTACGAGGTCGCGGCGCACGCCGCGCGGGTCGCGCCGCGGGCCGCGATCGTGCTGACCTCGGGGTACGTCGACGCGGCGGCCACGCGCCCGCCGCGCGACGACCTGCCGATCGTCTGGAAGCCGGCGTCGCCGCGCGAGCTGGTGCGCGCGATCGCCGACGCGATCGCGGCGTCGAGCGCGACCTCGACCGCGCCGGTCCCCTGCCGCGAGGTCGTGCTCGTCGTCGAGGACAGCGAGCCGGTCCTCAAGGTCACGACCCGGCTCCTGGCGATGGCCGGGCACGAGACGCTCGCCGCGACGACCCTGGCCGAGGCGCGCGCCGCGCTCACGCGCGAGCCCGCGGTGGCTGCGGTGATCAGCGATCTGTCGCTGCCCGATGGCTCCGGCGGCGAGCTGGTCGCGTGGATCCGCGAGCACCGCCCCGCGCTGATCCCGCGGGTGATCGTGATGACCGGCAGCATGCCGGTCGGCGACGCGCGGCGCGAGCTGGAGCGCGGTGGCGTGGCGGTCGTGACCAAGCCGGTGCCCTCGAAGGAGCTGCTCCAGCTCGTGGCCGACGGCGCGACCGCCGCCCGTGCCGCGCAGGCCGCGCCGCCGCGCCCGCGCCCGGTGTCGCCCGCGCCGCCGCTGGCCGCCGGCCCCCAGGTCCGCCGCGAGCGCGTGCTGGTCGTCGACGACGACGAGGCGCTGATCGCGGCGATCGCGCGCATCCTGGGCAGCGCCGGCTGTGAGGTCGTGGCGGTCACGACGGTCAGCGCCGGCAAGGTCGCGCTGGCCGAGCGCGAGTTCGACGCGCTGATCACCGACCTGCGCCTGCCCGACGGCGGCGGCCTCGATCTCGTCGACGAGCGGCGCGGCGGCAACGCCGACCTGCCGATCATCCTGCTGGGCAACGCGCCGTCGGGCGAGGTGGTCGCGAGCGCGATGCGGCGCGGCGTCAGCGACTACCTGCCCAAGCCGTTCGCCGCCGACGATCTCGTCCGGGTCGTGCGCAACGTGGTCGCGACCGGTCGGGTCGCCCGGCTGCGCACCAAGCTCCTGACCGCGCGCTTCGGCGGCGACGAGTTCGCGCGCGACGTCGCCGGGACCGCGCGTCACTTCCAGCACGCGCTGCCGCGCATCCAGGTCGCGTTCCAGCCGATCGTCCGCAGCGGCGATGGCTCGGTGTTCGGCTACGAGGCGCTCTTGCGCAGCGACGAGCCGTCGATGGCGACGCCGCAGCGCCTGCTGGCGGCCGCCGAGGTCCTCGGTCGGGTCGGCGAGGTCGGCGCCGCGGTCCGCGCCTCGGTCGCGGCGACGATGCGCGCGCATCGCGATCGCATCGACGCGATCTTCGTCAACGTGCATCCCGCCGAGCTCCGCCCCGAGCTGCTCGCGGTCGCGACCGATCCGCTCATGCCGCTCGCGCGCCGGGTCGTGCTCGAGGTGACCGAGCGCGCCGGGCTGGTCGTGGGGCCGCGGCTGGACGAGGACCTCGCGAGCATCCGCGCGATGGGCTACCGCGTCGCGGTCGACGATCTCGGCGAGGGCCCCACCGGCCTGATGACGCTCGTGCAGCTGCGCCCCGACTTCGCGAAGATCGACATCTCGCTGGTCCGCGGCGTCGACGCCGCGCCGCTCAAGCGCGACATCGTCGCGGCGATCGTCGACATGACCCGGCGCGCCGGCATCGTCACGATCGCCGAGGGCATCGAGACCAGCGCGGAGCGCGACACGCTCGCCGACCTCGGCTGCGAGCTCTTGCAGGGCTTCCTGTTCGCCCCGCCCGGCCCGGCGTTTCCGGCGCCGCGCGATCGCCGGCCGTAGCCTGACGTCACGCCTTCGGCGCGCGCCTGGGCGCGAGCACGATCACCGCGACCGCGACGATGATGAGCGCCGTGCCCGCGATCGTCGCCGGCCCGATCGCCTCCGCGCCCAGCACCGCGCCCAGCACCAGCGCGAGCGCCGGGTTGACGAACGCGTAGCTGGTCGCGACCGCGGGCCGCGCGTTGCGCAACAGCCAGGCGAACGCCGTGAAGCCGATCAGCGAGCCGGCGACGATCAGGTACACGACCGCGAGCAGCGCCGAGGTCGGCGGCGCGCTCGGGATGCGCTCGCCGTGCGCGATGCCCGCGACCGCGAGCAGCGCGCCGCCCGCGAGCATCTGCGCGCCCGACGACGCCACGCCGCGCGGCAGCGCCACCTTGCGCGACAGGAACGAGCCGAGCGCCCACGCGATCGGCGATCCCACCAGCACCGCGGTCGCGAGCGGCGCGGCGCGCACGTCGGCGCCGCTGGTGAGCACGACCACGCCGGCCAGCCCGAGGCCCAGGCCCAGCCACTCGAGCGGCCGCGGCCGCTCGCCCGAGATCGAGGTCATCACCGCGAGCCACACCGGCATCGTCGCGCACACCACCGCCGCGACGCCCGAGCCGAGGTCGCGCTCGGCGATCGCGACCAGGCCGTTGCCGCCGAGGAAGAACAGCCCGCCGACGATCGTCGCGCCGCGCCACTCGCGCGCGGTCGGCATCGGCACGCCGCGGACCCGCGCGACGGTCATGAGCACCGCGCCCGCGATCAGGAAGCGCGCCGCGCCCATGAACAGCGGCGGGATCCCGGCGACCGCCCAGCGCATCGCGAGGTAGGTCGAGCCCCAGATGACGTAGACCGCCGCCAGCGCCAGGATCAGCTGGACGCGCGGCGTGAGGATCGCGGCGCGTGGTGCGGCAACTCCGGGGATGACGGCAGACGTCGAGGCGCTCACGGGCTCCAGCATGGCGCAGAACCGCGACCCACACAGATGCAGCCAACTGGAGTTCCGACCAGCACAGCGAATCGAGGCGGCGCGTCGCACCTGGTCGCACCTCGCCGCAGACGTGTCTCACCGACGACGAACTGGCGCGATCCCGATGCGGCGTGGCGCACGCGGGTGCTGTGCGCCCGAGGGTCGCCGAAATCTGTACCGGTCTGTTCCTGTCGCGACATATACACTTCGTCGCGAGGTGCCGGCCATGGACGATCCCGCCAGCGACTTCTTGTACGAACAGCTCGCCACCGAGCTCGGGCACGCGATCGATCGCGGCTCGCTGCGACCCGGCGAGCGCCTGCCGTCGGTGCGACGGCTCGCCGAGGACCGCGCGGTCTCGGTCGCGACGGTGCTGCAGGCGTACCTGCGGCTCGAGAACGCCGGCATGATCGAGGTGCGACCGAAGTCCGGTCACTTCGTGCGCCGGCGCACCGAGAGCACCGCGGAGCCGCGCGCGCCGCGCAAGGCCTCGCAGCCGGCGCGCGTCTCGGTCTCCGACGGCGTGCTGCGGCTGTCGCAGGCGCTGCGCGATCCGTCGGTGGTGCCGCTCGGCTCGGCCTACCTCGACGCCGACATCCTGCCGATCGTCGCGCTCAACCGCCTGCTCGCGCAGATCGCCCGCGAGGCCTCGACCGCCGGCGCGCGCTACGACGTCCCGCCCGGCCTGCCCACGCTCCGCCACCAGCTCGCGCGCCGCGCGGTGTCGTGGGGCGTCGCGCTCCACGAGGACGAGCTGGTCACCACCGTCGGTGCGACCGAGGCGATCACGCTGTCCTTGCGCGCGGTCGCGCGCGCCGGCGACACGATCGCCGTCGAGTCGCCGTGCTACTTCGGCCTGCTCCAGGCGGTCGAGAGCCTGGGCATGCGCGCGGTCGAGATCCCGGGCTCGCCGCGCACCGGCATGGATCTCGATGCGCTCGACGAGGCGCTCCGCACCGGCCCGATCCGCGCGATCGTGCTGTCGGCCAACGTCTCCAACCCGCTCGGCGCGGTCATGCCCGACGACGCCAAGGAGCGCCTGGTCCGCACCGCCGAGCGTCACGATCTGCCGATCATCGAGGACGACGTCTACGGCGATCTGGTGTTCGACGGCACCCGGCCGCGGCCGCTGCGCGCGTTCGCGAAGGGCGGCAACGTGCTGACCGTGGGCTCGGTGTCGAAGACGCTCGCGCCGGGCTATCGCGTCGGCTGGGTCGCGCCCGGCCGCTGGCAGGAGCAGGTCGAGCGCCTGAAGTTCTCGCAGTCGCTGGCGTGTGCAACCCTGCCGCAGATGGCGGTCGCCGAGTTCCTCGCGTCGGGCGGCTACGATCGCCACCTGCGCCGGTTGCGCAGCTACCTCGCCGGCCAGGTCGAGCGCTTCCGCGAGGCCACCGTCGGCCACTTCCCCGAGGGCACGCGCGTGTCGTGTCCGCGCGGCGGCTTCGTGCTGTGGGTCGAGATGCCGACCGGCGTCGATGCGCTCGAGCTGCAGGAGCGCGCGCAGGCCCGCGGCATCGCGGTCGCGCCCGGCCCGATCTTCTCGGCGCGCAGCCGCTTCGGCAACTTCATCCGCGTCAGCTGCGGCCTGCCCTGGGGCCCGCGCCCGGACGGCGCGCTGCGCGTCGTCGGCCAGATCGCGCGCGAGCAGCTCGAGCGCCGCCGGCCCGCGCCCCGGCCCTCCACCGCCAGGATCTCCGCATGACCGATCTCCGCTACTTCGTCGTCGATGCGTTCACCGATCGACCGTTCGCCGGCAACCCCGCCGCGGTCTATCCGCTCGACGCCTGGCTGCCCGACGCCACGCTGCTCGCGATCGCCCGCGAGATGGCGCTGTCCGAGACCGCGTTCCTCGTGCGCGAGGGCGACGATCTCCGCCTGCGCTGGTTCACCCCCGAGCACGAGGTCGATCTGTGCGGCCACGCGACGCTCGCCACCGCGTGCGTGCTGATGACCCAGCTCGAGCCCGCGCGCACCGCGGTCGAGTTCCAGTCGCGCTCGGGCCGGCTCGGCGTGACCCGCGAGGGCGCGCGCTTCACGCTCGATTTCCCGTCGCGGCCGCCCGAGCCCGAGGCCGATCCGGCGCTGCGCGACGCGCTCGCGGCGATCTTCGGTCGCCGGCCGCGCGAGGTCTGGCGCTCGCGCGACGTGGTCGCGGTCTTCGATCATCCGGAGGATGTCGCGAAGCTCGCGCCCGACCTCGCCGCGCTGCGCGCCCTCGATGTCTTCGCGGTGGTCGCGACCGCGCGCGGCGCCCTCGCCGATCGCCCGGCCACCCCCGAGGCGCCCGCCGACTTCGTCTCGCGGTTCTTCGCGCCGCGCGAGGGCATCGACGAGGACCCGGTGACCGGCTCGGCCCACTGCACGCTGGTCCCGCTGTGGGCGAGCAAGCTCGAGCGCACCGCGCTCATCGGCCACCAGATCAGCCGCCGCGGCGGCGTGATCCACACCCGGCTGGTCGATGACCGGGTCCTGCTCACCGGCGACGCGGTCCTGGTCGCGACCGGCGCGCTGCACCTGCCCGCCTAGATCGCGCGCGCTGCGCCTCCAGGCTCTGTTACGGTGGCCGCGTGCGGCGGTCTGTGGCGTGGCTGGTCCTCGGGTCGATCGGCGCGGCGCGCGAGGCCCGCGCCGGGGCCGACGATGGCGGCGCGACCGCCGCGCCAGCACCCGCGACCTTGCCCGAGCTCACCGCGGGCGCGCGCGTCCTCGCCGTCGCCGCGATCGCCACCACCGGCGATCTGTCCACGATCGCGGTCAGCATCGGCGGCACCTACGCGCCCCGGCCCGACCTCGAGCTGTTCGCGAGCATCGCGGTCCGCACGACCGTGGTCTCGCCGTGGGTCGAAGACGGCATCCCGTCGCGCAAAGAGACCTCGCTGGGGAACCTGCGCGCGGGCGCGCGCTACCTGCGCCGGCGCGGTGACATCACGATCGCGCCGTCGGCGTTCCTCGCGATCCCGACCGGCGCGCAGCCGCGCGATCTGGAGGGCCTCGCGCGCATGGACGGCCTGGCCGACGCGCGCGTGTTCGTGCACGAGCTGGCCGTCGGCCTGGCGGTCGACGCCGCGTGGCGCACGCCGGACGCGTTCGCGCAGGCCGAGCTCGGCGCGGCGGTGGTCCGCGATCGCGGGCCGCAGATCGCGAGCGTCTTCGGCGCGGTCGCCGCGGGGCGGCGCCTCACGTGCCGGCTCGGGCTGGTCGGCGCGTGGCGTGTCGAGGCGTTCCCGCACGCGTGGATCCACATGCCGATGCTCGGCCTCGGCATCGACGGCGATCGCGGCACGACGTGGAGCGTGAGCGTGCAGCCGGCCATCGGCCCGGGGTTCTCGTTCGAGGCGCTCGCGATCAGCGTGCGCGTCGGGCTCCGGCTGGACTGACTCCGAGGAGAAACCATGCGCGTCTCGATCCTCATCGCAGTGGCGACGATCTGCGCGGGCTGCGATCGCTGGCAATCCTGCGATGGGTCGCTCGCCTGGGCGATCCCGGTCTGGCGAGTCTACGACTCCGGGCCCACGAACGAGGGCGCCGAGGCCCAGGCGATCGTCGCCCCCGATCGCTCGCTGGTGATCGTCTTCACGGAGCCGTTCGGCCGGGTCCAGTACGGCGACACCGTCCTCGACCAGCGCCCGTACCTCTCGCGGGTCGGCACCGACGGCACCATCGTCGCGCTGGAGGCCGCCGACCGCAGCGCGGGCGCCAGCGCGATCGGGATCGATGACCAGGGCCGCCCCGTCACGGCGACCGAGGACGGCGCCGGCTACCGCCTCGACGGCTACGACCCACAGCTGCACATTCGCTGGGAGACGCGCGTCCCCCGGATCAGCACGATCACGGTCGGCGCCAACGGCGACGTCGCATACGTCGAGCCCGGGGGCAGCCCCAGCGCGGCGAGTGTCCTGCACGACCTCGACGCCAGTGGCGTGCAGCAGTGGCAGCGCGACCTCGACGGATACCCCGCGGCGGTGCGGTTCACGCCGTCGCGCGACGTGGTCGTGGTCTTCGATGACAAGATTCGCCGCCACGCGGCCGCCGATGGCGCGGTCGTCTCGGAGGTCCCGTTGTGCGCCGTCGGCGTCGCCCTGTATCCGTTTCCGCCGGTCGCGCTGCCCGATGGCGGCGTGATCGTGACCGACGTGACGCGAGGGATCGTCGAGCGCTGCGACGCGAGCGGCGCCAGCATCTGGCGCCGCCAGTTCAGCGACCACCTCGTCGCGAGCGTCCTCGAGACGGTTGACGGCGATCTCGTCGCCACGACCTCCGAGAGCGCCGGGCTCGGCTCGGCGAACGCCCGGGTCGTGCGCCTGGACGCCGCCACCGGCGCGGTGCGAAGCGAGGTCGCGATGTGCCCGGAGTACGGCAGGGTCGTTGGCGGCGACGACGCAGGCTTCGTCAGCCTCGGCTTGCCGGGCGGACCGTCGCCCGGGCTGGCGCGATTTGCCTGGGCCCGGTGACTCACCACTCGTGGCCTGTCACTGTCCGTGCCCCCTGCCTGTCTCACTTTGCCAGGTTGGTGTCACGCCTTGCCGAAGAACCCGTCCCACCTGGCTCGACCGAACAGGCTTCGGCGTGACAGTCCGCGGGACGGTGCTCCCAACCTGCCGGAATCGTATGTGACCCACCGTTGACGGGCCCACCTGGAAACAAGCAGTTACAGCTCGATCGGTCTCGGCACGCGACGTGCTCTAGGAATCAGACATGAGCAACTTCGTTGAGACCTGGAAGGGCATCGCGCACGCACTTGGCCGCTCGGAGCGCTGGTGCCGCTACATGGCGCGCCGGGTGTCGGATCCGCTGCCGGTCTTCAAGGTTGGCGGCATCGTCCGCCTGAACACCAGCGACCTCGGCGCGTGGCTCTCGGAGCAGCGCGACCGCTCGCTGGGCCGCCCGATCGGCATGGCGACGATCGCCGCCGAGCCGATGCGCCTCAGCGCCTGATCGCTCGAGGCGATCACGCCTCGAGCTCGAACGCCGCCGCCGCGAGCGCCGCCGGATCCGCGATCCCGGCCTGAAGCCCGCCCACCTCACTCCACCGACGGCAAACCAGCGGCGATCAGCGTAAGAGGGTGGCCGCCTCGACCTCCCTCGTGCAGGATTCGCGCGTGCCCACCCCGCCTGCGTCTCCGGTCGCCCGCGTCGGGGCCGTCGACTTCGCGCGCGGCGCGCTCATGCTCGCGATCGTCGCGGGCCACGCGCTGACCAACCTCGCGCCCGAGCACCACGGCTTCGCGCTCGGCATCAACTACTTCCTGTCGGGCACGGTCGGGTTCGTGACGGTGTCCGGCCTCCTGGTCGGCTGGTTCACGATCGTCAAGCGCGACCGCTACGATCGGATCGCCGCGCGCTACCGCCTGCAGGCCGGGCGCCTGCTGCTGATCGCGCATCCGCTGCTCGCGCTGATCCTGTTCCTGCCCCACGCGCCGGTCGACACCAGCTTCCTCCGGTTCGCGACCCGCACGCTGTTCGTGACCGACACGCTCGCGGTCCTGTTCTTCGTGCTGGTGCCGCTCGCGATCCGGATCCCGGCGCGCGCGCGCCTCGCGATCGGCATCGCGTTCTTCCTGATCAACTCGATCGCCAACCTCGTCCACCCGGTCGGGCGCGCCACCGCGCTGCTGCACGATCTGTTCGATGGCGTCGATCCGAACCATCGCCACGTGCTGTTCTCCGACTACGGCTTCCTGCCGATCACCGGCATGTTCCTGATCGGCTCGTGGATCGGCGATCGCCTGGCGTCGGCGCAGCTCGCCGGGCGCGAGCGCGCGTTCCTCCTGCGCCTGGTCGGCATCGCGGCCGGTCTGTTCGTGCTCTCGGCGGCGATGATCGGGGTCTGGGCGGCCGTCCACCACGGCATCCACCACGACGTCGCGCGCCTGCTCTATCCCGACTACGAGAACACGCTCTACCCGGCGTACCTCGCCGGCACGCTGCTGCTGCTGGCGATCGCGAGCCGCCTCGATCTCAGCCACCCGGTGCCGCGCGCGATCACGCTGATCGGCAAGACCTCGCTGTTCGTCTACGTCGCGCAGTACGTGCTGGTCCAGCTGCTGCCGTACCTGTTCGGCTGGCAGGGCGCGCTCGAGCCGTTCGGCTGGCTCGCCCTGACGCTGGTCGCGTCGGTCGCGCTGGTGCCGCTCGCGGCGCAGTGGAACCTGCGCGTCAAGCACGCCTGGACCACGCGCCCGCGCACCGGCGGCTGATCTCAGCGCTGCCGCGGCGTGTAGTCCATCACCACGCCGCGCGCATCGAGCGCGATCTCGCAGCACGCCTCGAACAGCTCGCGCAGCAACCGCCGCCCGCGCTGGACCCGCGACTTCATGCCGGGGATCGACAGGCCCTCGCGCACCGCGGCCTCGCGCATCGTCAGGCCCTCGAGCTCGGTCAGCCGCAGCGCCTCGCGGTACGGCGACGGCAGCGCCTCGATGAACGCGCGCACGAACACCGCGAGCGAGGTCTCCCCGTCGTTGCGCTCCTCGTCCTCGTCGCGCCACTCGGCCACGAACGCCTCGTGCTTCGCGTCCTGACGCGCGACGCGGCGGTGGTGATCGATGATCACGTTGCGCGCGACGCGATGCAGCCACGCGACGAACCGCGTGTCGTCCTGCAGCGCATCGACGCCGTCGTGCACGCGCACCAGCCAGAGCCGGAGCAGGTGGCGCGGCGGCGCCGGCGGCGCCGGATCCTCGTACGCGGTCCGCTTGTGCAGGATGAACGCGTTGCGCAGCCACTGCACGTCGCCCGGCTCGAAGGTCATGTCGAGGTACAGCGCCGGATCGTTCGCGGTCGCCTCGTAGAGCGCGAGCAGGTCGCCGCGCGCGACATCGAGATCGGGCACCCCGGGCAGGCCCTGCGCGCGGCGGATGTACCAGGGGATGAAGAAGGTCTCGAGCTTGCGGCCGTCGAAGCGCGCGATCGGCCGCGGCAACGCCTCGGGCAGGCCGCGCGCCCGCGCGCCCGGCAGATGGAAGAACCACGGCGCGAACAGCAGCGGGACCAGGTCCGGGCGCGCGGCACGCACCGCCTCGAACACCCGCACCGAGCTCACGACCCGGCTGGCGCCGCCGCGCGCGGCGGTCGCCAGACACAGCAGGCCGATGACGTCGGCGCCATCGGTGTGGAAGTCCTGCTCGGCCCGGGTGCGGTACAGGCGGACCTCGGGATCGCCGGGATCCTCACCGGTGTCGCGGATGTCGGTGATCAGCTCGCCGTCGAGGTTCTGCGGGACCGGGCGTCCGAGGGCGCGGCCCATGCTGGCGTACAGCGTCGCGAGCGCGGCGCGCGAGTGGCCGTGGACCGGCACGCCGCGGATCAGGATGAAGCCGTGGCCTCCGGTCAGGGCGGCGCTCGCCCGGGCGGTGGCCTCGGTCATCGCCGCGGCGACCTCGGGGTCCGGCGATGCCGCGGTGCGTCCAGGTGCGTCGTCGAGCGCGGACAGCAGGCGATCGAGCTCGGCGCGCACCGACCGGTCGAGCTCGTGGACGAAGTCGCCGGGCGCCAGCGCCGGACCGTCGAAGGTCCCGGGGAGGGGCAGATCGAGAGGTGGAAGGACGACGCGCTCGGTCATGCGAGGGATGACGTCAGCCGATCGCGATGGATGCACGGCCTGGCCCGAGGTCCGACCGAGATCCGGCCATCGCCGGGGCAGCCATCGCGACCTCGCGTGATAAGGTGCGCGCGCTTCGGCAGGAGTTGATATGAAGCTCGCCACTCTCCGCGATGGAACCCGCGACGGCCGCCTGCTGGTCGTCCGCCGCGACGGCGCGGTCGCCACCCCCTCCGACGATCGCTGGCCCACGCTGCAGCGCGCGCTCGATGACTGGGACGCCGCGGCGCCGGTGCTCGCCGCGCTCGCCGCCGAGCTCGAGGCCGGCGCGATCGACGGCATCCCCGTCGATCCCGAGCGGCTCGCCGCGCCGCTGCCCCGCGCCTACGAGTGGGTCGACGGCTCGGCGTTCCTCAACCACGTCATCCTCGTCCGCAAGGCGCGCGGCGCCGAGCCGCCGCCGACCCTCGAGACCGATCCGCTCATCTATCAGGGCGGCTCGAGCGAGATGCTCGGCCCGCGCGAGCCGATCACGCTCCACGATCCGGCCTGGGGCCTCGACTTCGAGTCGGAGGTCGCGGTGATCCTCGGCGACACGCCGCTCGGCACCACCGCCGCCGACGCGAGCCGCCACGTGCGCCTGGTCGTGCTGCTCAACGACGTCACGCTGCGCAACCTGGTGCCGAACGAGCTGGCCAAGGGCTTCGGCTTCTTCAACTCCAAGCCGGCCACCGGCTTCGCGCCGTTCGCCGTCACGCCCGACGAGCTCGGCGGCGCCTGGCAGGGCGGCCGCGTCCACGTCCGCGTGCGCTCGACCTACAACGGCGCGGTCGTCGGCGACTGCGACAGCGGCCCCGAGATGCACTTCTCGTTCGCGCAGCTGATCGCCCACATCAGCAAGACCCGGCGCTTCACCGCCGGCACGATCCTCGGCAGCGGCACGGTGTCCAACGCCGACCGCGCCCGCGGCATCTCGTGCCTGGCCGAGCGCCGGATGATCGAGACCATCGACAGCGGCGCGCCCGCGACGCCGTTCATGAAGGTCGGCGACACGATCGAGATCGAGGCGTTCGACGCGGCGGGCACGAGCCCGTTCGGATCGATCGTCCAGCACGTCATCGCTCCTGGAGGTGCCTCGTGAAGCTCCGCCTGTTCAACTACTGGCGCTCGTCGGCCAGCCACCGCGTGCGCATCGCGCTGGGCCTCAAGGGCCTGGCCTACGACTACGTCGCCGTCAGCCTGATCGCCGATGGCGGCCAGCAGAAGACCGACGCCTACCGGGCCAGGAACCCGATGGCCCAGCTGCCGACGCTGGAGGTCACCGAGGACGACGGCACGGTCCACGATCTGGTGCAGTCGTTCGCGATCATCGAGTTCCTCGAGGAGCGGTTCCCCACGCCGGCACTGCTGCCGCAGGATCCGTACGCGCGCGCCCACGCCCGCGCGCTGGCCGAGATCGTCAACAGCGGCATCCAGCCGCTGCAGAACCTGTCCACGACCCGCTCGATCAAGGCGCTCGGCGGCGACGACCAGCTGTTCGCGCGCGGCTTCATCGAGTCAGGCCTGCGCGCGTTCGCGGCGCTCGTCGGGCCGACCGCCGGCCGCTACTGCCTCGGCGACGCGCCGACCCTGGCCGACGTCTTCCTGGTCCCGCAGATGCACTCGGCGCGGCGCTTCGGCGCCTCGCTCGCCGGCCTCGACCTGCTCGTCCGGATCGCGGACGAGTGCGAGCGCCTCCCGGCGTTCGCCGCCGCCATGCCCGACGCCCAGACCGACGCGATTCACTGACCTCGCACCAGCACCGGAGCCCGCCATGGCCAAGCCCGCCCCCCTCGGCATCAAGCGCCTCGAAGGCATCCACTACTACGTCTACGACCTCGAGCGCAGCCGCCGCTTCTACGGCGAGCTGATGGACTTCTCGGAGAGCTGGCAGTCGTCGCCCGAGCTCGATCGCGAGGGCCGCCAGAAGTCGATCTGCTTCTCGGCCGGCAACGTCAACGTGATCTGTTCGCAGCCGCTCGGGCCCGGCGGCCGCGCCGCGCGGTTCCTGGCCAAGCACCCCGACGGCGTCGGCACGCTGATCTTCGAGGTCGAGGACATCGCGCGCACGTTCGCGCTGCTCGAGGAGCGCGGCGGCACGCCGATCGACGACATCCAGACCTTCCAGGACGACGGCGGCACGCTGCGCCAGTTCGCGATCACCACGCCGTTCGGCGATTGCACCTTCCGGTTCCGCGAGCGCCGGGGCTACCAGGCGTTCTACCCGGGCGCGATCCGGGGCGCGCGGTCGGGCGGCAACCGCTTCGGCATCGGCGACATCGATCACGTCACGTCGAACTTCCAGACGATGAAGCCGATGCTGCTCTGGCTCGAGCACGTGCTCGGCTTCGAGCAGCTCTGGCACGTCGAGTTCCACACCAGCGACGTCAACCCCGAGCGCAAGACCGGCTCGGGCCTCAAGTCGATCGTCATGTGGGATCCGGCGTCGAACGTGAAGTTCGCGAACAACGAGCCGGCGCGGCCGTTCTTCAAGCAATCGCAGATCAACATCTTCAACGAGGAGCTGCGCGGCGACGGCGTGCAGCACGCCGCGCTCACGGTCGCCGACATCGTCGGCGCGGTGAAGGCGATGCGCTCGTCGGGCATCCACTTCATGCCGACCCCGCCGAGCTACTACGACATGCTGCCCGAGCGCATCGCGAAGAGCGGCATCAACGCGATCGACGAGGACCTGCAGGTGCTCCGCGATCTCGAGATCCTCGTCGACGGCGATCACGACCACGCCTACATGCTGCAGATCTTCCTGAAGGAGGCCGCCGGCCTCTACAACGACCCCAAGGCCGGGCCGTTCTTCTACGAGATCATCCAGCGCAAGGGCGATCGCGGCTTCGGCGCGGGCAACTTCCGCGCGCTGTTCGAGAGCATCGAGCGCGAGCAGCAGCAGCGTCAGGCCCAGGGCGGGACCTGAGATGCTCGATCGCGTGGTCGCGGGCGACGTGCCCCGCAAGCACCACATCCAGCTGCGCGGCCCCGCCGGCGAGCTGCGCCACGAGGAGTGCTTCACGCGCGACGGCTTCGAGGGTCCGTACACGATCCTCTACCACCAGCGCCGACCGCACACCCACGCGCTGTCGACCGCGCAGCACGGCTGGCACGGCGACGTCGCGGCGCCGCCGCTGCCACTCGCCAAGCGCCACTTCGTGACGCCGCGCCTGCCGGCGGCGACCGGGCCGCAGATCGACGCGCGCGTCCCGCTGTTCGTGTCCGACGATCTGATCGTCGGCGTGGTCCGCCCGACCGCGCCCGATCCGGTCTACGTCACCAACGGCGACGGCGACGAGCTGATCTACATCCACGCCGGCGGCGGCGTGCTGCGCTCGGTGCTCGGCGACCTGCGGTTCGCGCAGGGCGACTACGTCTGCGTGCCCGGCGGCCTCCTGCACCGCTGGATTCCGGATCCGGGGCCGCAGGACTGGCTGTGGTTCCAGTGCACCGGCCTCCATCTGTTGAAGCAGTGGCGCAACGACGCCGGCCAGCTGCGCATGGACGCGCCGTACTGCCACCGCGACTTCAAGCGCACCGAGCTCATCGCCCCGATCGATGAAGGCATCCGCGAGCTGGTCGTGCGCCGCGGCGGCCGCTGGCACGGCTTCACGCTCGAGCACTCGCCGCTCGACGTCGTCGGCTGGGACGGCACCGTCTATCCCTGGGCGTTCCCGATCCTCGCGTTCCAGCCGCGCGCCGGGCTCGTGCACCTGCCGCCCACCTGGCACGGCACCTTCGGCGCGCGCGGCGCGCTGATCTGCTCGTTCGTGCCGCGCGTCGTGGACTTCCATCCCGAAGCCATCCCCTGCCCGTACCCCCACTCGTCGCCCGCCTGCGACGAGATCATCTTCTACTGCGCCGGCAACTTCACCTCGCGCCGCGGCGTCGGGCCCGGCTCGATCTCGCTCCACCCGACCGGCATCCCGCACGGCCCGCACCCCGGCGCCTACGAGGCCTCGATCGGCGCGACCCGCACCGACGAGCTCGCGGTGATGGCTGACACGTTCAAGCCGCTCGCGCCGACCGCCGCCGCGTACGGCGTCGAGGATCCCGGCTACATGGCGTCGTTCCGGTAGCGGTCGCCCGCGCGAGACGTCCGCGCGATCAGCCCGGGCCCGTCAGTCGCAGCTCATCAGCGTTCCGGGATCCGCCCACTGCGCAGCGTTGGCTCCGCGCTTCTTGATCGCGAAGTCGACCTGACCGCGATTGTCGCCGAACTCGCGGTCGTTCACGCCGACCCACACCAGGCCAGAGAACGGCGAGACCATCTTCGCGCAGCCATCGACGTGCAGATTCGTCGTCGCGCCGTTCGCGCCCACAAGCGCGACCGCGGCGCCGTGCGCCACGTCCGGGAATGGGGCCAGGTTGCTGCCGTGCAGCGCGCCGTTGGGAAATCCGGCCGGCCCGATCACGTCATTGTGCCAGGTGCCGATCCGCCAGCTGCCGCTCGCTTCGATCCGGACCACATCTCCCGCGTTGACCTCGATGCCTCGGACGTACGCGCCGCCAGCGGATGTCGCCAATGACAGTTCCTGGTGAGTGTAGCTACCGTCGTACGCGCTCACCTCGACCTCGAGCAAGTTGAGCCCATCCGGGTGCAGCGGCAGTAGCGTCCCGCGACTCACCGCCTCGGCGAGTTCGTCCTTCGCCAGCCGCACGGAGCCGATCTCGCGCCCGCGCGGAGAATCGGTATCCGCGTCGACCACCGTCAGGAGCAATCCGTCAGCCGGCACCGCTCGCGCGGGCACGATGAACGAGTAGTCGAACGCGTGCGAGCGCGTATCGAACGCCACGTAGCTCGCGTAACGCACGCCCGGCACCTCCAGGAGCACCTGGAGGTCTGGATCCGCCGGATCGGCCTGTCTCTGCGGCCGATTGATGAACGTGCAGACCAGCCCCAGCGGTCGCGTTGTCGGATGTAGTGCCGCAAGACTGGCTAGCCCGTCGCACTTCGAACGCAGGCTCGTGTCCGGCGTCGGGCCATCCCACGCAACATCGCTGGGTGCAATCTGGACCCGCTGAACTCGCAAGCGGACCCACGCGGGGAGGTCCGGCTTCGGCGGTGGCAGTGGTTCAGCGGCGGGCCTCGGCGCAGGCGGCGCAGCGTTCGTCGCCGCTTGGCCCGTCGAAGCGGCCACCGCATTCGCGCCTCCACTGCCAGCGCGGATCGCCACGACGATGATGACGATGAGCGCCACCGCGGTGATCGCCAGGCCGCCGATCAGGAACGTGCGCTGTGCCGTCGGTCGCGCAGCCGGTTCGTCCGAGTCCGGATCGCTCGCCGCCGCCGTCCGCGGCGTGCCCGCACCCAGGTCGAGCACGAACCCGCACGACGGACATGGCGCGATCGGAGCCACCGCACGTCGATCTCTTCCGCACTTCGGACAGAACAACATCCCCGCCTCCGGTCGCGGAGCGTATCGCGGTCCTTCGCGTCCCTGCGCGAGGATCGGCACATCTCACGCTCCTGATCCGGAGAGCCAGCGGATCGCAGGCGAGGCCTGCAACGAAGCCGTTGTTCGCGGCAGGGCATCGACGCCAACGGAGGGCGCCGGGCTATCGCCGCGACGATGCGCCGGGCCCGATCGGACCTGGTCGCACACATGGCTCGATCGGTCCATATCGTCGCCAGCCGTGGGTGAGCAGCCAGGTTGTCGGCATCACGACCGGCACCGGCTCCAGATGCGCGCGATGCGGATCGTGCGCCCAGCCATCGAACGCGCGTGCCGAGGCGAACGGATCGAACGCGAGGTGGCGAGCGGTGAGGTCCTCGCGGTGGCGCCGCCAGTTGTTGAGCACATAGGCCAGCCCGTTGCGCACCTCGCGCAGCGTCGCCAGCGGTCGCGGGTGATAGCGATCCGCGAACACCCCGCCGTGCCGCCGGGCCTGTGCGTTGAATCGCCGCGCACACGCGACCTGGAAGCCCTGCATCCCGCGCGCGAGCGCCATGTGGTCGTCCGCCTCGACGATCAGGTGGACGTGCGTCGCCTGCACCGAGACGTGGCACACGCGGAAGTCCCGCCGCTGATAGCTCACCTCGAGCGCCCGGCGGACCGCCAGCCAGCCGGCACGGCGCCGGAGCTTGAGGCCTGGCCGCGCGCGGATCACGACATGCAACGGGTGCCGCGGATCGACCGGAGGTCGCGCCTTGTGCTTCTCGCTCGAGCGCGGCCCGCGCGGCGGTCGCCCTGCCCCCGGTCGCTTGCCGCCATGCGTCCGGAACTCGAAGGTCTTCTGCGTCGCCATCTTGTTTTCGCCGACATCATAGCGAAAGCCCCGAATGACGACAAGGGCATTCTCGAGACGGGGGGGGTACAGCCCTGATACATCCTTGACAGGTCAGCCTCGGGACATCCGTGACACATCGGCCCCGTTGCCCACGGACACCCTTGACACTCTCGTCAGCGGGCTCGCGACCGTGGCGCATG
>JAIOQA010000523.1 GCA_021413675.1 Deltaproteobacteria bacterium
CCAGGCCGCGCTCGCCGCCGATGGCGCGCGGCCGCGCCCGCTCGCCGAGGTCCGCGGCGACTGGAGCCGCGTGATCGCGCTCGAGGCCCGCGTCGCCGCGGTCGCCACCGCCGCGGATCGCGATCACGCCATCGCCCAGCTGATCGACGCCGGCGCCGCGTGGCGGGCGATCGATCCGGCCTACGATCCGCGCGAGCAGCAGATCGGCGCGGCGCTGCTCGCCGTCGGCCAGCGCGACGAGGCGATGCGCTACCTGACCACCGCGATCGAGCGCGCGCCGATGGAGGGCACCGGCTGGGCGATGCTGGCCGAGGTCTTCGAGCGCGACGGCCGGCTCGAGCAGGCCCGCGACTACTGGCACCAGGCGGTGGTCATCGATCAGACCAACCCGACCTGGCGGATCCGCGACGCCCAGGCGCTGTTCGCCCTCGGCCGCGACAAGGAGGCCGTGGCCGAGCTCCAGGACGTCGCGACCCGCCACTGGCACGATCGCTGGAACATGGTGGTCTACCAGGCCAAGGATCTGCTCGCGCGGAGCACGCAGAAGTAGCCCGGCGCCGGCCCGCGCCTTGACGTGGCAGCGGCGGGCGGGCACGGTCGCGCGATGGCCTCCGCACCGTCCGCCGCTGACCTCGAGCTCGCGTTCTACGAGCGGTTCTTCTGGGGCAAGGGGCTCGAGCCGTACCCGGTGCAGGAGCAGGCGATCGCGCCGATCATCGCCGGCAAGAGCGTGATGGTCACGGTGCCCACCGGCACCGGCAAGACCGCGATGGCCAAGGCCGGCATGTTCGCCGCCCTCGCGCGCGGCCAGCGCGCGGTCTACACCACGCCGCTGCGCGCGCTCACCGAGGAGAAGTACCGCGAGCTGTGCGCCGATTTCGGCGAGGACAACGTCGGGTTCGCGACCGGCGACTACAAGGTGAACCGCGAGGCGCCGATCCAGGTCGAGGTCGCCGAGATCCTCTGGAACAAGATCGTCTCCGACCGCAAGGCGATGCCCGCCGACATCGTCATCATGGACGAGGGCCACTACTTCAACGACTTCGAGCGCGGCTACGTCTGGGAGCAGTCGATCATCGGCCTCGATCCGCGGGCGCAGCTGGTGATCCTGTCGGCCACCGTCGGGCGCGCCGACAAGTTCGTGCAGTGGATCGAGCAGACCCGGCGCGTGTCGATGCAGCTGATCGAGTCGCGCGATCGCAAGGTGCCGCTGGTCCACGACTACCGCGAGGAGATGCTGATCGACACGGTCAAGGAGCTCGCCCACGGCGGCGACGTGCCCGCGATCATCTTCGTCTTCGGCCGCGAGCTGTGCTTCGAGGTCGCGCGCCTGCTCAAGTCGTGCCGCCGCTTCACCACCGACGAGGAGCGCGCCGCGATCGAGAAGGCGTGCGACGAGGCGCTCCTGTCAGGCGGCGCCGCCAAGGAGCTGCGGCCGCTCTTGACCCACGGCATCGGCGTGCACCACGCGGGCATCCTCCCGCGCTACAAGCAGCTGGTCGAGCAGCTCACGCTCGATCGCCTGGTGAAGTTCGTGGTCTCGACCGAGACCATCGCCGCCGGCATCAACCTGCCGGCCAAGACCGTCGTGTTCCCGGCGCTGCGCAAGTACATCAAGAAGGAGCCGCGCCTGGTCACGCCCGCCGAGTACCACCAGATGGCGGGCCGCGCCGGCCGGCCGCAGTTCGACGACAAGGGCCTGGCGATCACGCTCGCGCCCGAGGATGTCGTCAGCGATCTCAAGAAGGAGCTGAAGGTGGCGGGCAAGAAGGGCGGGGTCGGCGACGAGATCGCGCTCGCCAAGCTGCGCCGCACCGTCTACGCCCGCGCCCGCGGCGACGCGCAGAAGCGCGGCGATCTCATCTGGACGCCCGAGCAGCACGCCGACCTCATCAAGGGCGAGCCGGCCGAGCTGCGCTCGAAGACCAAGATCTCCGCCGAGCAGGTGCTCGCGATCGGCCTGCCGGATCTCACCAAGACGGTCCTCCCCGGCGCCGCGCCGGTCGCGGTCGTGACCGCGCCGACCGCCGATGCCGCGACCACCGCCGCCGATGCCGCGTCCGCCGCGGTCGAGGCCTCGCTGCCGCCGTCGATGCGCCTCGATGTGGTGACGGTGATCGACAACCTCCTGACCACCGAGCGCGAGCGCAAGGAGCTGCACAAGACCCTCGCGTGGCTGGTCGAGAACATGAAGGCCGTCGACGTCATCGACACCCACGGCACCCAGGTCGCCGGCCACATGATCAAGGAGCTGCAGGGGATGGACGGCCTGTTCATCTACTACGTGCTCTTCAACCACCAGCTCGACTACGAGGGCCTGCGCGCGATGGTCGAGTACCTCATCGATCACGATGCGGTGCAGCGCCAGCTCGACCGCAAGGACGAGGACAAGATGCGCGAGTGGTGCCGCGCCAAGCTGCGCGAGAAGCGCCTCGACAACCCGCAGATCACCTGGGACGACGTGGTCGCCGACTACGAGCGCGAGTTCCCGAAGGTGCCCACGCAGATCGAGCTGATCATGCAGGAGTTCGCGGCGAAGGTGCCGCACCCCGAGCTCCACGGCGGCAAGAAGCCCAAGCGCATCTGGGCGATGATGGAGGACGAGAAGCTCGGCTTCATCGAGATGGTCGAGCGCGAGAACCTCGAGCACGAGGAGGGCAGCCTGTTCTCCTACCTGGTGCGCGTCATGAACTTCGCGCGCAAGCTGGGCGAGGCCTCGCAGCTGTCGGAGTTCGACGACATCGCCGACCGCGTCAAGGACGTGATCGGCTCGGTCGACGTGCGCCACGCCGGCTCGATGGCGCGATAGCCGCGCCGGGCCTCGAAGTTCGCCGCGCCCGGTCGAAACGGGATCTTGCCGGTCCATGGCGCGCCCCCACGCCTGGCCCGCGAAAGGTCCGTCATGAGCCTGGGCATCAAGAAGCAGCTGTTCGCCGGCGCTGCGCTGAGCGGCGTGTTCTCCCTTGCCGTGCTGCTGTTCGTCGAGCACACGACCGCCAACGCGATGGTCCACGGCCCGATGTACGAGGCGCTGTCGGGCCAGGCCGAGCTGGTCGCGGACGTGCTGCCGCCCCCGGCGTATGTCCTCGAGACCTACACCGTCGCCCTGGAGCTGGCGCAGACGGTCGATCCGGCCCGCCAGGACGCGCTGGTCGCGCGCGGCGCCCAGCTCACCAAGGACTTCGACGATCGGCTCGGGATCTGGTCGCAACGGCTGACCGACCCCGCGCTGCGCACCGCGTTGCTCGACCAGGCCCAGCCCCTGGCCCGCGAGGTGTTCGCGATCCGCGACCAGGAGCTCATCCCGGCGCGCCGCCGCAACGATCCGATCGCCGTCGCCGCGGCGATGACCAAGCTGCGCGACGCCTACGATCGCCACCGCACCGCGATCGATCAGGTCGTCGCGCGCGCGGGTGACCTGAGCAAGGCGACCGAGGCCTCGGCCACGGCGATGGTCGACCGGACCCACCTGATCGTGATCGTCGCCGCGGCGGTCGCGCTCCTGGGCCCGCTGGTGCTGTTCGGGCTGCTGGCGATGTCGCTGACTCGCCGGCTGGCGAGCAGCATCGCGCAGCTCCGCGGCAGCAGCGGCACGCTCCACGACGCCGCACACGAGGTCGCGACCGCGAGCCGATCGCTGGCCCAGGGCGCGTCGATGCAGGCCGCCTCGATCGAGGAGACCTCGGCCGCGCTCGAGGAGATCGCGACGATGACCAAGCGCAACGCCGGCTCGGCGACCCAGTCGAACGAGCACACTGCCGACGCGCGGCTCGGCGCCGATCAGTCGACCGAGCGCATGAACGAGCTGGTCAGCGCGATGGACGCGATCAAAGGTAGCTCGGACGAGATCGGCAAGGTCATCAAGGTCATCGACGAGATCGCCTTCCAGACCAACATGCTCGCGCTCAACGCCGCCGTCGAGGCCGCGCGCGCCGGTGAGGCCGGCATGGGCTTCGCGGTCGTCGCCGACGAGGTCCGCAGCCTGGCCCAGCGCTCGGCGCAGGCGGCGCGCGACACCGCCGGCATGATCGAGGAGTCGATCCGGCGCAGCAACCGCGGCGTCGAGATCACGCGCAACGTCCACCAGGCGCTGGCCGGCATCGCCGGGCAGGTCCGCAAGATCGACGAGCTGTCGCGCGAGATCTCGGGCGCATCGCAGGAGCAGGCGCGCGGCATCGCGCAGACCAACAGCGCGGTCGCCCAGATGGATCGCGTCACCCAGCAGAACGCCGCGCTCGCCGATCAGGTCGCGACCGCGGCCCAGCAGCTCATCGGGCAGGCCGAGACGATGCTGTCGATGTCGTCGGTGCTGGAGCGCGTGCTGCACGGGCGCGAGATCGAGGAGGCGGCCGAGCCGGAGCCCGCGCCGGCGCGACGCTCGCCGCCCGCGAGGGTCCCCGCGATCGTCATGCGCAAGGCGCCCAGCGCCGCCATCATCCACCACAGCGCGCGTCCGGACCCCGGACAGGATCACGACCACAACGGCCACAACGGCCACAACGGCCACAACGGCTCGACCACGGCGATCCCGCTGCCCGGCGAGTTCATCGACTTCTGATCCATCGGCGCGGCCCGGCGCCGCTGCGCGCTCGCGCCCAGCGTGCGTCGGCCGGTGTGCGCCGCGGCGCGCTTCGACGGCCACGCACGCGGAACCGCGCGGTCGACAGCCGCGGATCGTTCCCCGCGGCGGGCACGATCGCTGCAGACCTCGGCCGCATGTCGCCGCCATTCGCCGATGGTTCCGCCCGCACGTCCATCGCGCCCCACCTGCCGGGCCGGCATTCGCGCCTGCTCCGGTGGCTCGCGCTGACGGCGGTGGTCGGGAACGTGCTCTACAACTACCTCTACTCGCGGCTCGGCCTGCCCAGCATGCGCGAGGTCTCGGACCGGTATCTCAACCTGTTCACGCCCGCGCCGTACGCGTTCGCGATCTGGGGCGTCATCTACGCGGGCTTCGTCGTGTTCGCGGTGGTCGCGCTGACCCGCGCGCATCGCGAGGACCGCGCCTACGATGGCCTCGCGGCGCTGCTGGTGATCGCCAACGCGCTCGCGGCGCTGTGGATCACGCTGTTCTCGTACGACCAGGTGTGGCCGTGCGCGGCGGTGATCGCGGCGACGCTGGTGACCGCGATCGCGATGTACACGCGGGCCGATGGCGCCGTCATCCGCGGCGGATCGGCGTGGCTGCGCGTCCCGTTCGCGCTGTTCCTCGGGTGGGTCTCGGTGGCGACGATCGCCAACCTCGCCGCGGCGTTCACCTCGACGGGGTTCCAGGGCGGCGGCGCGGGGCCGGTGCCCTGGGCCGTCGGCATGCTCGCGATCGCGGCCGCGCTCGGCGCCTGGATCGGCGTGCGGTACCGGGACCCGGTCGTGCCGGCGGTCGTGGCGTGGGCGGCGTTCGCGATCCACATCAGCGATCTCGACGCGAATCGCAGCGCCGCGGTCGCCGCGCTGATCGCCGCGATCGCCACCGCCGTCACGGCCATCTGGCTGCTCGGATCGCGCATGCTGGGTCACGCGTCATCGCCGGCACCGATCGGGCACGCCGATGCGCGGCACGGCTTCCGGCCGCCCCCGGACTGACGCGCGCCGCCGCGCGCCACGGCCACACCGCGCGCTCTCGCCACACTGCACGTCCTGTCAGGTTCGGCGCGTGCCGCGCCGTCGACGGTTTCGCGTTGAACCGCGCGTGCTTACCGCGGCGTCTGGGGCGTGGGTGCGCACACCGCGAGCGCGCGCCCGGGTACACAATTTGCGATTACGGGGCCGCTCATGGATTCCCACGAGCCGTCCATCGCATCCCCGGCCCGCGCGATCCCGAGCGGCGGCGCGCCGAGCAACGGCGCCGATCTCGCCGCGGGCTTCTCGCGCGATCTGCTGGCCTCGCTGCAGCGGTTCAAGGACGGCGACTTCACGGCGCGCATGCCCGGCGACCTGGTCGGCATCGAGGGCAAGATCGCCGATGTCTTCAACGAGATCCTCGCGGTCAGCATGCGCCGCGGCCAGGAGACCGCGCGCGTGTCACGCGTGGTCGGCAAGGAGGGCAAGCTCAAGGAGCGGATGCGCGTGCCCGGCGCGGTCGGCGGCTGGGCCGACGAGATCACCGCGCTCAACACGCTGGTCGACGATCTCGTGTGGCCCACGACCGAGGTGACCCGCGCGGTCGGCGCGGTCGCCAAGGGCGACCTCGGCCAGGCCATGGCGCTCGACGTCGACGGCCGCGCGCTCGAGGGCGAGTTCCTGCGCTCGGCCCAGCTGGTCAACACGATGATCGAGCAGCTGTCGGTGTTCGCGTCGGAGGTGACCCGCGTCGCGCGCGAGGTCGGCACCGAGGGCAAGCTCGGCGGCCAGGCGCAGGTCAAGGGCGTGTCGGGCGTGTGGAAGGATCTGACCGAGTCGGTCAACCAGATGGCCGGCAACCTGACCGCCCAGGTCCGCAACATCGCCGACGTCACGATCGCGGTCGCCTCGGGCGATCTGTCGAAGAAGATCACCGTCGATGTCCGCGGCGAGATCCTGCAGCTCAAGGAGGCCATCAACACGATGGTCGAGCAGCTGCGCTCGTTCGCGTCGGAGGTGACGCGCGTCGCGCGTGAGGTCGGCACCGAGGGCAAGCTCGGTGGGCAGGCGGTGGTGCCCGGCGTCGCCGGAACCTGGAAGGATCTCACCGACAACGTCAACGCGATGGCCTCGAACCTCACCGGCCAGGTCCGCAACATCGCCGAGGTCACGACCGCGGTCGCGCGCGGCGATCTGTCTCGCAAGATCACCGTCGACGTGAAGGGCGAGATCCTCGAGCTGAAGAACACGATCAACACGATGGTCGATCAGCTCAACGGGTTCGCGTCGGAGGTCAGCCGCGTCGCGCGCGAGGTCGGCACCGAGGGCAAGCTCGGCGGCCAGGCCGAGGTCCCGGGGGTGGCCGGCACCTGGAAGGACCTCACCGACAACGTCAACTCGATGGCCTCGAACCTGACCAACCAGGTTCGCAACATCGCCGAGGTCACGACCGCGGTCGCGCGCGGCGATCTCTCGCGCAAGATCACCGTCGACGTTCGCGGCGAGATCCTCGAGCTGAAGAACACCATGAACACGATGGTCGATCAGCTCAACGGCTTCGCGTCGGAGGTCAGCCGCGTGGCGCGCGAGGTCGGCACCGAGGGCAAGCTCGGCGGGCAGGCGCAGGTGCCGGGCGTGTCGGGCACCTGGAAGGACCTCACCGACAACGTCAACTCGATGGCCTCGAACCTGACGGGCCAGGTCCGCAACATCGCGGACGTCGCCACCGCGATCGCACGCGGCGATCTCTCGCGCACGATCACCGTCGACGTGAAGGGCGAGATCCTCGAGCTGAAGAACACGCTCAACACGATGGTCGATCAGCTCAACGGCTTCGCGTCGGAGGTCAGCCGCGTGGCGCGCGAGGTCGGCACCGAGGGCAAGCTCGGCGGTCAGGCCGAGGTCCCGGGCGTCGCCGGCACCTGGAAGGACCTCACCGACAACGTCAACTCGATGGCGTCGAACCTCACCGGCCAGGTCCGCAACATCGCGGATGTCGCCACCGCGATCGCCAACGGCGACCTGTCACGCAAGATCACCGTCGACGTCAAGGGCGAGATCCTCGAGCTGAAGAACACGATCAACACGATGGTCGATCAGCTCAACGGCTTCGCGTCCGAGGTGACGCGCGTCGCGCGCGAGGTCGGCAGCGACGGCAAGCTCGGCGGGCAAGCCGAGGTCGCGGGCGTCGCGGGCGTGTGGAAGAACCTGACCGACAACGTCAACTTCATGGCCTCGAACCTGACCGATCAGGTCCGCAACATCGCCGAGGTCGCGACCGCGGTCGCGCGCGGTGATCTGTCGCGCAAGATCACCGTCGACGTGAAGGGCGAGATCCTCGCGCTCAAGAACACGCTCAACACGATGGTCGATCAGCTCAACGGCTTCGCCTCGGAGGTGAGCCGCGTGGCGCGCGAGGTCGGCACCGACGGCAAGCTCGGCGGTCAGGCCGAGGTCCCGGGCGTCGCCGGCACCTGGAAGGATCTGACCGACAACGTCAACTCGATGGCCTCGAACCTGACCGGCCAGGTCCGCAACATCGCCGACGTGACCACCGCGGTCGCCAACGGCGATCTGTCGAAGAAGATCACCGTCGACGTGAAGGGCGAGATCCTCGAGCTGAAGAACACGATCAACACGATGGTCGATCAGCTCAACGGCTTCGCGTCGGAGGTCAGCCGCGTCGCGCGCGAGGTGGGCACCGAGGGCAAGCTCGGCGGCCAGGCCCAGGTGCCGGCGGTCGCCGGCGTGTGGAAGGACCTGACCGACAACGTCAACTCGATGGCGTCGAACCTGACCAACCAGGTGCGCAACATCGCCGACGTGACGATCGCGGTCGCCAAGGGCGACCTGTCCAAGAAGATCACCGTCGACGTGCGCGGCGAGCTGCTGCAGCTGAAGGACACGATCAACACGATGGTCGATCAGCTCAACTCGTTCGCATCGGAGGTGAGCCGCGTCGCGCGCGAGGTCGGCACCGAGGGCAAGCTGGGCGGCCAGGCCCAGGTGCCCGGCGTGGCCGGCACCTGGAAGGACCTGACCGACAACGTCAACTCGATGGCCTCGAACCTGACGGGCCAGGTCCGCAACATCGCGGACGTCACGATCGCGGTCGCCAACGGCGACCTGTCGCGCAAGATCACCGTCGACGTCCGCGGCGAGATCCTGCAGCTCAAGGAGGCCATCAACACGATGGTCGAGCAGCTGCGCTCGTTCGCGTCGGAGGTGACGCGCGTCGCGCGCGAGGTCGGCACCGAGGGCCGGCTCGGGGTGTCGGCGGTCGTGCCCGGCGTGGCCGGCACGTGGAAGGACCTGACCGACTCGGTCAACGCGATGGGCACCAACCTGACCGCCCAGGTCCGCAACATCGCCGAGGTCACGACCGCGGTCGCGCGCGGCGACCTGTCGCGCAAGATCACCGTCGACGTCAAGGGCGAGATCCTCGAGCTGAAGTACACGATCAACACGATGGTCGATCAGCTGCGCTCGTTCGCGTCGGAGGTGACGCGCGTCGCGCGCGAGGTCGGCACCGAGGGCAAGCTCGGCGGCCAGGCCGAGGTCACCGGCGTCGCCGGCACGTGGAAGGATCTCACCGACTCGGTCAACGTCATGGCCGCCAACCTGACCAACCAGGTCCGCGGCATCGTCAAGGTCGTGACCGCGGTCGCCGACGGCAACCTGCGCCAGCGCCTGACCGTCGAGGCCAAGGGCGAGGTCGCGGCGCTGGCCGAGACCATCAACAACATGACCGACACGCTCGCGACCTTCGCCGAGCAGGTCACCAACGTGGCGCGCGAGGTCGGCGTCGACGGGCGGCTCGGCGGCCAGGCCAACGTGCCGGGCGCCGCCGGTACCTGGAAGGACCTCACCGGCAACGTCAACCTGCTGGCCGCCAACCTGACCAACCAGGTCCGCGCGATCGCCGAGGTCGCGACCGCGGTCACCAAGGGCGACCTGACCCGATCGATCCAGGTCGAGACCCGCGGCGAGGTCGCCGAGCTCAAGGACAACATCAACACGATGATCGACAACCTGCGCGCGACCACCGATCGCAACCAGGAGCAGGACTGGCTCAAGACCAACCTCGCGAAGTTCACGCGCATGCTGCAGGGCCAGCGCGATCTGGTCGCGGTCGGCACGACGCTCCTGGCGGAGCTGTCGCCGCTGGTCGGGGCCCAGCACGGCGTGGTCTACCAGATGGATCGCCGCGAGCCGGGCGAGCCCGGCGAGGGCCAGAAACTCCTGCGGCTCCTGTCGTCGTACGCGCTCGGGCCCGATCAGGCCGAGCACATCCCGCTGGGCGTGGGCCTCGTCGGGCAGGCCGCCGCCGGCAAGCAGCGCATCCTGCTCAGCGACATCCCCGGCGACTACACCCGGATCCAGTCGAGCCTCGGCTCGGCGCCGCCGCGGAGCGTGCTGGTGCTGCCGGTGCTGTTCGAGGGCGAGACCATGGCGGTCATCGAGCTCGCCGCGCTCAAGCCGTTCACCAACACGCACCTGCAGTTCCTCGATCAGCTGACCCAGTCGATCGGCGTCGTGCTCAACACGATCGAGGCCACGATGCGGACCGAGGGGCTGCTGCGGCAGTCGCAGCAGCTGACCACCGAGCTGCAGACCCGGCAGATCGAGCTGCAGCAGACCAACGAGGAGCTGGCGTCCAAGGCCAAGCAGCTGGCCGAGCAGAACGCCGAGGTCGAGCGCAAGAACAAGGAGGTCGAGCACGCCCGGCGGGCGCTCGAGGAGAAGGCCGCCGAGCTGGCGCTGACCAGCAAGTACAAGTCCGAGTTCCTCGCGAACATGTCGCACGAGCTGCGCACGCCGCTCAACTCGATCCTCATCCTCGGCCAGCAGCTGGGCGAGAACGCTGGCGGCAACCTGACCGCGCGCCAGATCGACTTCGCGAAGAACATCCACTCCGCCGGCACCGATCTGCTGACGCTCATCAACGACATCCTCGATCTGTCGAAGATCGAGTCGGGCACCGTGTCGGTCGAGCCCGAGGAGATCACGTTCAACGCGCTGCGCGACACCGTGAACCGCACGTTCCACCACGTGTCCGAGACCAAGCAGCTGTCGTTCAACGTCGAGATCGATCCGGCGCTGCCGCGGTCGTTCACGTGCGATCCCAAGCGGCTGCAGCAGATCCTCAAGAACCTGCTGTCCAACGCCTTCAAGTTCACGTCGCAGGGCTTCGTGTCGCTCAGCGTCCGCCACGTGACCTCGGGCTGGAACCTCGATCACCCGGTGCTGTCGTCGGCGGGCTCGGCGGTGGCGTTCATGGTCGCCGACACCGGCATCGGCATCGCGGCCGAGAAGCAGAAGCTGATCTTCGAGGCGTTCCAGCAGGCCGACGCCGGCACCAGCCGCAAGTACGGCGGCACTGGCCTGGGCCTCGCGATCAGCCGCGAGCTCGCGAACCTGCTCGGCGGCGAGATCCGGCTGTCCAGCAAGCCCGGGCAAGGCAGCACGTTCACGCTGTACCTGCCGCTGTCGTACGCCGGCCCGACCCGCCAGATCGCGGCCCCGGGCGCGGCGCGGCCCAGCGCGGTGGTGCCGGTGCTGTCGATCGCCAAGGCCGAGGAGGTCGTCGCGGACGATCGCGATCACATCGGCGCCGGCGACGCGTCGATGCTGATCGTCGAGGACGATCCCCACTACGCGCGGATCATGCTCGAGATCGCGCGGGGCCGCGGCTTCAAGGGCCTGGTCGCGAACCGCGGCCAGCAGGCGCTCGCGCTCGCGCACGAGTTCACGCCGACCGCGATCACGCTCGACGTGTTCCTGCCGGACATGCTGGGCTGGACGGTGCTCAACAACCTCAAGCTCGATCCGCGGACCCGCCACATCCCGGTCCAGATGCTGTCGGTCGAGGAGGAGCGCCAGCACGGGCTCGCGCGCGGCGCGTTCGGGTACCTGGTCAAGCCGGCGACCACCGGCGAGCTCGAGGTCGCGCTCGACCGGCTCAAGGCCTTCGCCGCGGACCACATCAAGCGGCTGCTCGTCGTCGAGGATGACGACCGCGAGCGGGCGAGCATCGTCGCGTTGCTCGGCCACGACGACATCGACATCGTCGCGGTCGGCACCGGGGCCGAGGCGCTGGCCGCGCTGCGCGCGGAGTCGTTCGACTGCTGCGTGATGGATCTGCGCCTGCCCGACATGACTGGCTTCGAGCTGCTCGAGCGCCAGCAGGCCGAGCCCGGCCTGCGCGACGTGCCGGTCGTGGTGTTCACCGGCAAGGACCTGACGCCGGCCGAGCGCGAGCGTCTGCGGGTGGTGGCGAAGAGCGTGGTGCTCAAGGACGTGCAGTCGCTCGAGCGGCTGCTCGACGAGACCGCGCTGTTCCTGCACCGGGCCATCGCCGAGCTGCCCGAGGCCAAGCGCGCGATGATCGAGCGCCTGCACGGCACCTCCGATGCCTTGCGCGGCCACAAGGTGCTGGTCGTCGACGACGACGCTCGCAACATCTTCGCGCTGACGATGCTGCTCGAGCACCAGGAGATGGAGGTCTTGAGCGCGACCAACGGCCGCCAGGCGATCAGCCTGATCAAGGCCACGCCCGATCTGAGCGCGGTGCTGATGGACATCATGATGCCGGAGATGGACGGCTACGAGACGATGCGCGAGATCCGGCAGGATCCGACGCTGCGCACGCTGCCGATCCTCGCGCTGACCGCCAAGGCGATGAAGGGCGATCGCGAGAAGTGCCTCGAGGCCGGCGCCTCGGACTACATCGCGAAGCCGGTCAACACCGACCAGCTGCTCTCCCTCTTGCGGGTCTGGTTGTACCGGTGACCGCCGCGCAGGTCAGCGTGCTGCTCGTCGACGACGAGCCCCGCAACCTCGACGCGCTCGAGGCGGTGCTCGACGACCCGGGCTACCGGTTGCTGCGCGCCGAGAGCGCCGATCAGGCGCTGCGACTGCTGCTCGATCACGACGTGGCGGCGATGGTGCTCGACATCAAGATGCCGGGCATGAGCGGCTTCGAGCTCGCGCAGCTGATCAAGGGGTCCAAGAAGTTTCGCCAGATCCCGATCGTGTTCCTGACCGCGTACCTGATGGACGAGCAGGACAAGCTCGTCGGTTACGGCGCGGGCGCGGTGGACTACCTGACCAAGCCGCTCGACCCGCAGATCCTCCGCCACAAGATCGCGGTGTTCGCCGAGCTCTTCCGCAAGACCCGCGCGCTCGCCGAGCTCAACGAGACCCTCGAGGAGCGGGTCCGGGCGCGGACGATCGAGCTGGAGCGCTCGCAGGCGGCGCTGCAGCTCGCGGCCCGCCAGAAGGACGAGTTCCTGGCGATCCTCGCCCACGAGCTGCGCAACCCGCTCGCGCCGCTGCGCACCGGGCTCGACCTGCTGCTCCGGGTCAAGCCGGCGCTGCCGGCGGTCGACCGCACGCTGGTGTCGATGAGCCGCCAGCTCGATCACATGGTCCGGCTGATCGACGATCTGCTCGACGTGTCGCGGATCAGCACCGGCAACCTCGAGCTGAAGTGCGCGCGCGACGACCTGGCGTCGATCATCGATCGCGCGATCGATGGCGCCAGGGTGTTCTTCGAGCGGCGGCACCAGACGATCACCACCGACGTGCCGGTCGCGGTGGCGGCGGTGGTCGACTCGGTGCGCATCGTGCAGATCCTCGGCAACCTGCTGCACAACGCGTCCAAGTTCACGCCCGAGGGCGGCGACGTCCGCATCGAGCTGGTGCACGACGGCGTCTCCGCGCAGATCCGCGTGGTCGACGCGGGCGTCGGTATCCCGCCCGATCAGCTCGAGCGCGTGTTCAGCATGTTCGCGCGCATCGCGCGCCCGGGCGTGACCGCCGAGCCCGGGCTCGGCATCGGCCTGGGCCTGTCGCGACGGCTGGCGGAGATGCACGGCGGCTCGCTCACCGCGAGCAGCGCCGGCGTGGGGCGCGGCGCCACGTTCACGCTGCGCCTGCCGGCGTTCGATCGCGGGGTCGAGCCAGCGCGCCGCGCCGCGACGGTCGCGCCGACGACGGCGACCAGCCTGCGCATCGTCGTCATCGAGGACGGCGTCGACACCGCCGAGACCCTGACCGCGCTGCTCGAGTTCCTCGGGCACCGGGTGGTGGTCGCGGCGG
>JAIOQA010000524.1 GCA_021413675.1 Deltaproteobacteria bacterium
TGGAGCGCGTCGCGCTCGCCGACCAGATCGCGGCGCAGCCGCACGGCGTCGAAGGACTGCGCCAGGAGCGCGGCGAGCTGCCGGGTCCGCTCGCGGCCGGTGTCGTCGGGCGTCGTGAAGTACGGCGCGGTGCGCGCGGTCCGCACCACCACGACGCGCACGGTGTCGGCCGGGTCGCGCGCCGAGCCGATCACGAAGCGCACCAGCTCGCGCACCGGGCCGTCGTCGTGGAGCTCGCGCGCGTAGCCGTCGGGGCAGGGCGCGGCGAGCGCGTGCGCGATGGCCGCGGCCAGCGCGGGCTCGGCGATCGCGGGGCGCTCGGCGCGGTGCGGGCCCCACTGCGCGACCGCGTACTCGTAGCCGAGCTCCTCGGCGAACGCGTCGGCGAGCGCGCCGAGCGCGCCGAGCTCCTCCTGGAAGCCGGCGATGGTGGCGGCGAGCTGCGCCGCCGACGCGACCCAGCGGTTCGCGGTCGCGACCTCGCGCAGGAGCGTGTGCACGTCGCGCTCGCGCTGGAGCAGCTGCCGGAGCTTGTCGCGCAGCTCGACGCGCAGCGCGTCGTCGATCGGCGCGGTCACGACGGCTCCCCCGGCTCGCACAGGATGCACACCGGGAACGCGTAGGTGTGGAGCTCGGTGCGATCGCCGAGCGGCGCGAGCTCGCCCCACGCGTACCGCCCGAGCCACGGCAACCCCGCCGGGAGCTGGCGCTGCACGTCGGCGCGCACGGCCGACGCGACCTCGCCACTCAGGAACGGCGCGGGCCGCGAGCCGCCCTCGAACGCCAGCGCGGCGACCGGCCGCCGCCCGACGAGCGCGCCGGCCAGGCGCGCGCCCATCGCCGCGGCGCCGTCGAGGATCGCGCGGCGCGTGCGCACGCACACCTGGACCCGCGCGCCGGTCGGGATCGCGGCCTGGAACACCAGCGCGCGGGCCGCGGCGTCGAACGCGAACGGCGGCCGCGTGAGCAGGCCCTCGTACGCGACGCCGGCGGGCGGGTGGACGCCGAGCGCCCAGTTGGCGGTGTGCTCGACGTGGCCATCGGGGTGGACCCCGAGCTGCTCGGTCCAGACGTCGAGCGCCGGGCGCCCGTCGAGCTCGAGCACGCGGTTGCCCTCGGTGCGGGTCGCGACCAGCTCCAGGCCGATCGCCTCTGCGCCGTGGGTGAGATCGGCGACGGCCTCGAGCCCGTCGAGGGTGAGCGCGACCGCGCCGGCGGTGTAGACTTCCGTGCCCGCGTACTGGTACGTGCGCACCATCCGGCCCCAGGGCTGGCCCGCCCCGCCGCCGTACACGCGGCGATAGCCGCCGGCGGCGAGGCCCGCGCAGAGCGCCGCGGTGTCGACGCCGCCGAGCGGATCGAAGAACACCAGCGTCGTCGACGGACCCGCCGGAGGCGCGCCCAGCCCGGCGGCGAGCGCCTGGCCCGCCGCGAAGCCATCGGGGCCGATCGCCGGCACCGCCGCGCGGCGGACGGTCACGCGATCCGACCACAGCAGCAGCACCGCGAGGAAGCGGTCGGCCTCGAGCGCGCGGCCGGGCAGGGTCGCGCCTTGCGACGACGCGCCGGCGATCACCGTGCCCGGCAGCGCCGCGCCCAGCGCCGCGAGCAGCGCGGCCTGATCGTGGGCGACGCCGGCGTACGCCAGGCACAGCACCGGCGGGTCGTGCGCGACGCCGTGCGGGTCGAGCACCTCGGCGATCGCCCGGCGGAGCTCGGCGCGCGTACTGACGGCCGCGATCGCGCGGGTCACGTCGCGCCTCGGGGCGCGGCGATCGCCGCGCGGGCGTGGGCCCAGTCGTGGAACGCGGCGACCGGCAGCGGCGGCGACACCAGGTAGCCCTGGGCGACGTCGCAGCCCAGGTCGGCGAGGAAGCGCCACTCGGTCGCGGTCTCGATGCCCTCGGCGACCGCGATCATCTCGAGCGTGTGCGCCATCGAGATCGTGGCGTCGAGTGTGAGCGCGGCGCGCGAGCCGGGGACCACGCCGGCGACGAACGAGCGATCGAGCTTGATCTCGTCGGCGGGGATCCGGATCAGCTGCTGCAACGACGAGTACGCCACGCCGAAATCGTCGATCGCGAAGTGGTGGCCGCGCATCCGCAGCCGCGCGATGTTCTCGAGGCAGGTGCCGACGTCGGACATCGCGACCGTCTCGGTGATCTCGAACCGCACCAGGGAGGCGGCGACGTGACGCCGCCTGACCAGCTCGGAGATGACGTCGGCGACGCCGGGCACCGACAGGAACGACAGCGACAGGTTGACCGCGATCGGCACCGGCGCGGCGCCGGCGGGGCGATCGACGATCGCGGCGATCGCGCCCTCGAGCATCGCGACGGTCAGCTCGCCGACCAGGCCGTCGGCCTCGAGCTCGTCGAGGAACGCCGCGGGGGCGAGCACGCCGTGCGTCGGGTGGCGCCAGCGCGCGAGCGCCTCCGCGCCGACCAGCACCTCGTCCGAGAACCGGACCTTGGGCTGGAGGAACGGCACGAACTCACCGGCGGCCAGCCCGGCGGCGCGCTCGGCGCGGGTCGTCGACGGCGGCGGCGGGTGGGGGACCGGCTGGGTGGGCGCGGCGCGGACCAGCAGCGCCGCGAGCTCGGCGTTGTCGGCGGGCTTGGCCAGGAAGCCGAGGAAGCGCATGTGGCGCTCGTGCGCGAGCAGCTCCATGCAGGCGAGCAGCTCGCGGTCCATCGCGCTGTACAGCGCGAACGCGGTGGCCGCGGGCCGGCGCGCGATCGCGCACATCAGCTCGAGGCCGTCCATGCGCGGCATCGCGAGATCCGAGATGACCAGCTCGATGCTGGCGTGGCGCTCGAGCACCTCGAGGGCCTCCTCGCCGTCGCCCGCCTCGTAGACCAACTCGACGCCGAGGGCGCGCAGCCGGTGGACCAGCACCCGGCGCTGCAGGACATCGTCTTCCACCACCAAGACTGTCCGTCGCACGCCTGCATGGTCGCACGCTCCCGGCGCCATGGCAGCGGTTCGGGCGCGATCCGACCGGGGGTTCCGGAGGACCCAGGGTGAGGTCGGGCCATCTCGGGTACGCGTGGGGTGCTCGTGCGGGCTAGATCCCGTCGGCCGTCCCGTCGCCCGCGACCGCGGCGGTCGGGGCGGTCATCCGCACCCGCGGGTCCTCGGGCGCGCCCAGCTCGATGTAGATGCGCTTCAAGATCGGCAGCTCGGCCCGCAGCCGGGCCTCGATGAGGTCGATGAACTGGGTCGCGTCGCGGGTGTTGACGTCGTCGCCGACCACGACCTTCATCCCGACCAGGACCTCCTCGGGGCCGAGGTGCATCGTGCGCAGGTGGATGAGCTGGCGCACGCCGGGCGAGGCCTCGACGAGCTCGATCATCCGGGCGCGCTGGGCCGGCGTCACCGACTGGCCGATCAGCAGGCGCTTGGTCTTCTGGGCCAGGAAGTACGCGACCCCGAACAGCGTCACGCCGACGATGATCGAGCCGACGCCGTCCCAGACGCCGTTGCCGGTGACGTGGGTCAGGAGGAGCCCACCGAACGCCGCGACCAGGCCGATCAGCGCGGCCACGTCCTCGAACAGCACCACGATCACGACCGCGTCGCGGGCCTCGTCGATCGTCTGCTTGAGCGAGCGGCCGGCCTTGATGTGGCGGAACTCGGCCAGCGCGGCCGACAGCGAGAACATCTCGAGCGCGATCGACACGCCGAGCACGACGTAGGCCACGGTCGCGCTGCCCTGCTCGCCGCCCGGGTGCAGCACCTTGTGGATGCCCTCGTACAGCGAGAAGGTGGCGCCCATCGTGAACAGCGAGACCGCGACGATGAACGCCCAGAAGTAGCGCTCGCCGGCATAGCCGAACTCGTGGATCGCGTCCTCGCGCCGGGTCGCGCGCCGCATGCCCAGCATCAGGAAGAACTGGTTGCCGGAGTCGGCGAGCGAGTGCACCGCCTCCGACAGCATCGACGCCGAGCCCGACAGGAACGCGGCCACGAACTTGGCGATCGCGATGCCGAGGTTGGCGGCGAGCGCCTTGATCACGACCGATTGCGAGCCGCCTGCCATGCGGCGACGGTAGATCGAGTCGTCGCGCTGGCGCCAGGCCGCGGGGGCGCCGATGACCCGCCCCGGCGATTCGCGCGGGCGGCGCGGGCCGAATCCGCCTCGTCACGATCGCGCGTCGGCTGCGCGACGCCGGGGCCGGCGCTGCGCGATGATGGGCGCGATGCAGGCCTCGGTCGGTACGCTTCTCGTGTCGTGTCCCGATCGCAAGGGCATCGTCGCCTCGCTGGCCCAGGTGCTCTACGGTCACGGCGCCAACATCCTCGACGCCGACCAGCACACCGATCCGGTCGCGGGCATGTTCTTCCAGCGCATCCGCTTCGACCTCGCGACGATGACCACCGATCGGGTCGCGCTCGAGCACGGCCTGGGCGAGGTCGCGGCGCGGTTCGCGATGACCCACGTGCTGTCGTACGGCAACCGGACGAAGCGGGTCGCGATCCTGGTGTCGAAGTTCGATCACTGCCTGTTCGATCTGCT
>JAIOQA010000052.1 GCA_021413675.1 Deltaproteobacteria bacterium
CCGCGACCGCCGGCGCGTGCACCGATCTCGTCGATGCGCGCGGCGTGCCGCGCGTCGCGCCGTGCGCGATCGGCGCCTACCAGCCCGGCGGCTATCCGCTCACCGTGATCACCGAGGGCACCGGCACGGTGACCAGCTCGCCCGCGGGGATCGACTGCGGCGCAACCTGCACCGCGACGATCGATCCCCTCGCGGTGCCACAGACGTTCACGTTCACCGCGTCGCCCGGCGCAGGCGCGGGCTTCGCGGGCTGGGGCGGCGCATGCGGCGGATCGTTCCCGACCTGCACCGTCACGGTCCGCGGCGCGACCACGGTCCGCGCGCTGTTCTTCGTGCCGTCACCCGATGCGGGCGTGGGCGCGGGCGGCGATGCCGGGCTGCCGCCGATCGGCGGCGGCTCCAACGGCTGCTGCGATGTCCGAGGATCGGACAATCGCGCCTCGCTCGTGCTGCTGCTCGCGGTCGCGTTCGGCCTGCGCCGCCGACGCCGCAGCCAGGCCCCGTTGGGCTACGGCGCTCGCGCGCAACGAACCCCCATGAAGGGGTAGCGATCCGTCGCTCGGAGGCGGGCTCGAAAGCCCGCTCGCAGGATCGGCCGAGAGTCGCTGAAGCTGCCACCGCGGATCCCCCGTAGCACGCCGGTCGTGAGGCTCGCGCAATCGACGCACGGTGTCGGGTATCGAGTGGAGTCGGCGGTGTTGTCAGTGAAGCCATCCAGGATCCACTCCGCAACGTTGCCCCCCAGATCCGAGTGCCCCCACCGACCGTCGCCCGCCGGGGACTCGCTTCCAACGCGGTTCGCACCGCCGACGCTGCCGTTCACGCAGAACGTCCCCTCCGGGAAATCGATGTCGTAGTTCGCGTAGCTGCAGTCGATGGTCATCGTGGCCGGCGCGGCGGACGGAGACCAGGGGTACGCGCGCTGGTCGCTGCCGCCAGCGGCCGCGTAGTTCCATTCGGCCTCGGTCGGCAGGTAGCCACCGTCCCAGATACAGAACGCCATCGCCTCGTACCAGGTGAGACAGTTCAACGGCAGGCTCTCGTTGCTGGCCGGAGTGTCGGTCCAGGTGCACAGCGACAGGCTCTTCAACGCCGCAACCAGCCCGGCTTTGTCGGCCAGGAGCCCGCTGTCCCAGCTGGCATCCCAGCCGCTGTTCGGGAGGTGCGGATGCCCGCCTGCGCCTGCGCCTGGCGCCGTGCTCGCCGTGCCTCTCCCGGCCGCCACAAACGACCGGAACCGCCCGACGGTCACTTCGTAGTCGTCGAGGCGAAAGTCACTGACCGTCGCCGGAGCGCTCATGTCCCCGGCATACACATCGGCCACGGTGTCGAAGCTGCGATAGAACGACTCGCCGGCGGACGTCGCGCCCGGCGCGTTCCCCGGGACGAGCGTGCTCTGGCAGCAGCTATCTGCCCCACCCGCGCCGCACGTGGGTAGCAGTGCCTCGCAGCTGGCGAACACCGCCGCTGCGTCGATGGTCGCCGGCCCGTCGGCAGCGCCACCGCTGGCGTCGACCGCGTCATCGACGAAGTGCTTCTGGGGAATCGAACACGCCGCCGCGGCGAGCGAGACGCACAGCAGGACCCGCATCAGAACCTCCCGGCCAGCGTGACGCCGACCGCGTCGCCGCCGATCGCGGGCGTCAGCGCGATCGCCTCGTCGTGGCTCGGCTTGCCCAGGAACCAGAGCGCGACGGCGCCGGCCACCGCGACGCCGCCGACGCCGAAGCCGATGTTGGCGATGCGCGCCTTGTGCCGCGCATCGGTGTTGAGCTGCACCGCGTGCATGTCGTTGCACGCGGCGGACGGACAGATCGCGTCTGACTGCTTCGCGAGATCGCTGGCCTTGATCGCGAACACGAGGCCGATCGCGAGGCTGACGCCGCCGCCCGCCGCGACGCCGATCGCGGCCTTGCGCGTGCCGGTGTAACGGCTGGGTTCATCGACGCCCGCTGGCGTCGCGCGGGTCGCGCCCGGCGGAGGACGGCCCGCGTCGGCCTGCGCCCCACGGGCGGGCGTGACCGCCGGCTGCAGTTCCTCGAGCCGCTTGAAGCGGGGGACCTCGACGCTGACCTTCTGGCCCTCGGCGGTGATCGTGGTCCGGGTCGCCCACGGCTCGAGGCCGGGGGCCTGACCGACGATCTCGTACTCGCCGGGATCGACCGGGATGCCCTGGTTCCACAGCGCGGGATCGATCACGGTGCCGTTGCGCGTGATGGCGAGCCCCTCGACGCGGCTGGCATCAGCGACCGACACCGTCAGGTAGGCGAGCCGTGGCTCGAGCGCATGGGCGCGGCGACGGGCCTCGGCCTCGCGCCTCGGATCGTTGCCGGCCTGCTTCGCAGCCGACGACGCCTTGAGGAAGGTCGCCCACGCGGTGGCGAGCTGGTGGTTCTGCTCGCGGCAGTCGGTGAGGTTGAGGAGCGTGCCGACGCTGGGCTCGAGCCGGTCGCTCGCCTCGAGCTTGTCGCACGCCTCGGCCAGCTTGCCTTCCTTCATGAGGCGCTTGCCCTCGCGAAACAGCGACTCGGCATCGACGCTCTGCGCGACGGCGGGGTGCGCCGCGGCGATGACCCAGATCGCGATCAGCGCGAGCCACCAGCTCCTATCGATCGTCATAGAGATCCTCGCTCCGTGTTGCGCGTGTCGACGCGGCCCTGCGCTTCGACGGCGCACCCGCGGGTTTCGGGATTACGGGCGGGGCGAGCGCGGCGTCGGGAGGCGCTGCTGCAGCGATCGGCGCGGCATCGGGCGGCGCCGCCGCGATCGGCGCGGCATCGGGCGGCACCGCCGCGATCGGCGCGGCGGTGGGCGCCGCGGGCGCCGCTGGCGTCGCCCCCGTGCCGCTACCGCGTGCGGCGACCGCGATCGCGATCGCGCCACCGGTGACCAGCGCGGCGAGGCCGCCGAATAACGCCGTCCGCTTGCCGCCGCTCGTCATCGGCTGCCCCGACGCCGAGCCCAGCGTGGTCGTCGCGACCACCGCCGCCGACGCGCCCGGCGACACCGAGCGGAACCCCGGCGCGAACGGCGTCGCCAGCGCGAGCGGCGCCGCGCCCGCGCCGTTCGCGGTGATGCGGGCGAGGAGCGCGTCGCACGCCCGCTGCAGCTCACCCATCGTCTGGAACCGATCGGCGGGCGCCTTGGCCAGACACTGCAGGACGAGCGCGTCGAGGTCCGGCGGGATCCCGAGCGTCAGCGCGCTCGGCGGCCGCGGCGGCTCGCGCAGATGGGCCGAGAGGATCTCGCCCATGCCCTCCATGTCGAACGGCGGCCGCCCCGTGACCAGATGGAACAGCACGCAGCCGAGCGAGTAGATGTCCGATCGGTGATCGAGCTCGCCGGAGCCGCGGCACTGCTCCGGCGACATGTAGACCGGCGTGCCCATGACGGTGCCGGTGCGCGTCCGCATGCGGCCCGGCTCGTCGCCGCCGAGCTTCGCGATGCCGAAGTCGAGGATCTTGGGGCGCTCCCCGCTGGCCGCCTCGGGATCCCTGACCATGAACAGGTTGTCCGGCTTGAGATCGCGGTGGACGATGTTGCGCGCGTGCGCGGCCGCCAGCGATCCGGCGGCCTGGCGCGTGATGCGCAGTGCGTCGGATGGCGCGAGCAACCCGAGCCGCTTCAGCCGTTGATCGAGCGGCTCACCCTCGAGGAACTCCATCACGATGTAGGCGCTCTGGTCTGCGGCGAAGCCGAAGTCGAAGACCTGCACGATGCCCGGATCCGGGATCGCGGTGGTCGCGCGCGCCTCGTTGAAGAAGCGCTCGACGATGGCGTGCTGCTGCGACAGCGCCGGCAGCAGCACCTTGATCGCCGCGCGCCGACCGATCAGGACGTGCTGGGCGAGGAACACCGCGCCCATGCCGCCCTCGCCGATCTTGCGGAGGACGCGGTACTGCCCGATCTGCGCGCCCTCAAGCACGCGCGCCCCACGCGAGCTGGCAAGCAGCGGAAGCGCACATCGATGGCGTGAGACCGTCGACGGCCGAACCGGTCGAACCGTGACGCTCGAATTCGTCGCGATCCATACAGACGACCATCGCGGAGAGCCACGCGCATCGCTTTCCCCGCGGCGTCAATTGATTCGGTCAGCGCGACAAAGCGTTTCCTCGTGCGATCGCCGCTTCTCCTGCCCTACGCTTGCACCACCCACCGGATGCGGTCAGTCGAACTCGACGCCTTCACCTGCGACGCGCTCGACGTGTACGTGCGCCAGGGGCACTTCGTCTACGTCGTCACCGCGAGCGGACTCCACGCGACCCTGGTGTGCGGCGCGATCGACGAGAGCGCTGCGCGCGCGCTCTGCACCGTGTGGGCGGCGACCTTCGGAGCGGCACCACACGCGTCGCTCCTGGACGTCTCGGCGCTGGTGTCCGCCGACGGCAGCGCGTTCGCGATCGTCCAGCGGTTCCTCGCCGGCGCGCGCGCGAACATCGGAACCGACGTCGCTCGCCAGGGCATCGTGTGTGGTCCGAACCTCGGCGCCGCCGTGGTGCTCGGGTTCTACACGATGTTTCCGCCGCCGTTTCCGATCCAGACGTTCGAGCGACGAGCCGACGCGTTGGCCTGGCTCGGCGACCCGGCGGCTGGTGAGGTGATCGGCCGCGTCGTCCGCGAGGTCGGGCTCGGTGGCGACGCGTGCCTGGCCGGACTGCGCGAGCTGCTGGATCGGGAGCCGCTCCACCAGATCTCCCTCGCGACCGCGGCGAAGTGCCTGGGGATCGAGCCGCGCACGCTGCAGCGACGCCTCGCGATCAGCGGCACGGACTTCTCCGGCGAGCTGCGCCGTGCGCGGGTCGCGCGCGCCCAGCGCTTGATGCTCGATCGCGAAGAGAACCTGACCGCGATCGCGCTCGAGGTAGGGTGCTCGTCCCCGTCGACCTTCAGCGATCTCTTCCGCCGCATCACGGGCGAGACGCCGACCGCGTGGCGCTACCGCCACCGCGTCTCCCCGTCCGACGGCGGCGGGTCGAGCGAGCGCGCGCCGAAGCCAGTGTTCAGGCTCTGACTCTGGTGGCGATGCCGCCCGTCACGCGCGACCGACCGCGCCGCGGGCGCGCAGCTCGTCGAGCCGTGCCGTCAGCTTGCGATCCTCGAGCTGCTCGCGCAGGCCGGGCCGCGCGTCCATGTACGCCTGCCAGGCAGTGCGCATGAAGTCGTCGAGCGCGACCTCCTGCACCAGCGACAGCGCCGCGGCGTGATCGAGCAGGTCGCGCAGCGAGACCTGCAGGTCACGGCCGTCGGTCGATGCGGTCAGCGAGGAGTTCGAAGTATCCATACGCCTCATAGAGGTCACGACCGAGGCCCGCGTCAACCGCCCGCTTGGGGAGGGGTGGCGGCAAGCCCTGGCAGGTGAATGCGGATCCGTGTCCCTGATAGAGCCCGCTGCGAGCCGCTGTGACCGCGGATCGATTGGCGAATGGCGCGGATCGGGTACGGTGCGGCATGCGCCTGACCGCGACCCTCGCCGCCTCGCTCGCGGTGGCCGCTGCCGTGCTCACCGCTCGTGCGCACACCGCGCACGCCTGAGGCCTGTCCCCGCCGGTCGGTCCGACTGGCCTCCCCATCGAGTGCAACGGCAAGGCGCCCCCGACCTGGAGCGTCGGCGTGGCCGCGTCGGGCTTCTCGACCAAGATCATCTTCGACGGCACCAAGGTCCCCGTCGAGCAGCAGGCGATCTCGGTGTCGATCGGCCACTTCGCGACCTCGCGCTTCGGCTGGACCCTGACCGCCGGCGCGATCGTCCACGGCCAGATCGAGGGCCGCGCGATCGACGGCGGCGGCTCGCTCGGCGGCACGATCAGCTGGCTCTGGGTGCGCGAGCAGCCGCGCCGCCCGTTCGTGGCGCTCACCGGCTCGCTGTCGACCGGCCTCACCCGCGGCACCGCCGACGACGGCACCGCGCGCTGGTGGTCCGCGAACGATCTGCGCGGCGGCGCCATGCTCGGCAAGACCCTCGGCACCCGCTGGGTGCCCTACGCCACCGCCCGCGTCTTCGGCGGCCCGGTGTTCTGGCGCCGCGGCGGCGAGCGCGTGTACGGCGGCGATCACTATCATTTCTCCGTCGGCGCCGGCCTCACCGTGCGCCTGCCCGGCCAGCTCGATCTGTCGATCGAGGCCATGCCGCTCGGCGAGCAATCCGCCGCGCTCGGCGTGACCGCGCACCGCTGAGCAGGCGTTTTTCTCCGCTGGAGTCGGCGCGTGGACTCTGATACCAAGGGCGCTCCGGTCGCCCGCGCGCCTCGCGCGCTGGCCGGCGCGGTCGACGCTGGTGGGATGGTCCCGCCGCTCGCAGCGCCCCGGGGCTCCGCTTCCACATGTCCAGCCACGAACTGTTCGAGACCTCCGGTGTACCGATCCGCGCCTGGGTGCGCGGAGTCAGCATCGAGCCGGCCGCGCGCCGCCAGCTCGAGAACGTCGCGCGCTTGCCGATCGTGTTCCGCCACGTCGCGGCGATGCCCGATGTCCACTTCGGGATCGGCGCGACCGTCGGCAGCGTGATCCCGACCGAGGGCGCGATCATCCCGGCGGCGGTCGGCGTCGACATCGGCTGCGGCATGATGGCGGTCGAGACCACGCTCACCGCGGCCCAGCTGCCCGACTCGCTGCACGCGCTGCGCTCGGCGATCGAGGCCGCGGTGCCGCACGGCCGCACCAACAACGGCGGCCGCGGTGATCGCGGCGCGTGGCACCACGTGCCGGGCCCGGTCGATGCCGCGTGGCGGCGGACGCTGTCGCGCGAGTACGCGCAGATCTGCGACAAGCACCCCAAGCTCGGCCAGGGCAACGATCAGAACCACCTCGGCACGCTCGGCACTGGCAACCACTTCATCGAGGTCTGCCTCGACGAGCGCGATCACGTCTGGTTCATGCTGCACTCCGGCTCGCGCGGGGTCGGCAACCGCATCGGCACCTACTTCATCGAGCTCGCGAAGAAGGACATGAAGCGCCACCTCGGCGATCTGCCCGACAAGGACCTCGCGTACTTCACCGAGGGCGCGCGCCACTTCGACGAATACGTCACCGCGGTCGGCTGGGCCCAGCGCTACGCGGCGACCAACCGCCAGCTCATGATGGACGCGGTGGTCGCGGCCGCGCAGAAAGAGCTCGCCGCGTTCGAGCTCGGCGAGACCGCGGTCAACTGCCACCACAACTACGTCGCGCGCGAGCACCACTACGGGCGCGAGGTCTTCATCACGCGCAAGGGCGCGGTCCGCGCGCGGCTCGGCGATCTCGGCATCATCCCGGGCTCGATGGGCGCGCGCAGCTTCATCGTGCGCGGCAAGGGCAACCCCGAGTCGTTCTGCTCGTGCAGCCACGGCGCCGGGCGCGCGATGTCGCGCAACGAGGCCAAGCGCCGGTTCACCGTCGAGGATCACGCGGCGGCCACCGCCGGCATCGAGTGCCGCAAGGACGCCGACGTGATCGACGAGACCCCCGCGGCGTACAAGCCGATCGACAAGGTGATGGCCGCGCAGGAAGATCTCGTCGAGATCGTCCACGAGCTGCGCCAGGTCGTCTGCGTCAAAGGCTGAGGCGGTGGACCAGCTGATCATCGACGGCGCCCGCGGCGAGGGCGGCGGCCAGGTGCTTCGCACCTCGCTCTCCCTGGCCGCGATCACCGGCCGCGCAGTCCGGATCGACAACATCCGCGCGCGCCGCGCCAAGCCCGGGCTGCAGCGCCAGCACATGACGTGCGTGAAGGCCGCCGCCGCGATCTGCGACGGCGAGCTGCGCGGCGCGTCGGTCGGCTCGGGGCGCGTCGACTTCACGCCCGGCGCGGTGCGCGCCGGCGACTACACGTTCGACATCGGCAGCGCCGGCGGCACCGGCCTGGTCTTGCAGACGGTCATCCCGATCCTCCTCGGCGCACCGGGCCCGAGCACCGTCGCCGTCATCGGCGGCACGCACAACCCGATGGCGCCGTGCTTCGACTTTCTCGCCGGCGCGTTCGCGCCGCTCATCGCGCGCATGGGCGGCGGGCTCGCGCTCACCATCGAGCGCCACGGCTTCTATCCCGCCGGCGGCGGGCGCGTCACCTGCGCGATCACGCCCACAGCCTGGACGCCGATCGAGGTCGCGACCGCGGGACCGGTCACGCGCCGGTCCGCGCGCGCGATCGTCGCGCGCCTGCCCACCCACGTCGCCGAGCGCGAGCTCGCGATCGTGCGCGAGCGCCTCGGCTTCGCCGCCGACGAGTGCACGGTCGTTGCCGTGCCGGCGGCGAGCCCGGGCAACACGCTGCTCCTCGAGATCGAGCGCGGCGGCGTCACCGAGATCGTGACCGGCTTCGGCGAGAAGGGCGTGCGCGCCGAGCTGGTCGCGGCCACCGCCTGCGACGAGCTCGAGGCCATGCTCGCGGTCGACGCGCCGGTCGGCCCGCACCTCGCCGATCAGCTGCTCCTGCCGATGGCGCTCGCCGCGCGCGCCGGCGCCGGTCGCTCGGTGATCCGCACCGGCCCGCTCACGCTCCACACCACGACCAACCTGCAGACGATCGCGCTGTTCCTCGACGTGAAGCGCCAGCGCAGCGAGGCCGACGGCACCAACGAGCTCGCGATCGGCTAAGACCGGCGGCGCCGCCTGCGATACCGTCGGCGCCATGAAGCAGCTCTCGATCACGACTGACGATGGCGTCTGTCCGGCGTACGAGTACGGCGCCGGGCCGAGCGTCCTGCTGTACATCGATGGCCTCGGCATGCGCCCGGCGATGCACGCCATCGGCGAGCGGCTCGGCGCGGCCGGGTATCGCGTGCTCGTGCCCGATCTGTTCTGGCGCATGGGCGCGTACACCGCGCCTGATGCCACCAAGGTCTTCACGGATCCGGCGATCCGCGCCGACTGGTGGACGCGCGTCCGCGGCGCCGCGTCGAGCGCGTGGATCATGAGCGACACGCGGGCCTTCCTCGACGCGCTGCCCGGCCCGGTCGCGATCACCGGCTACTGCATGGGTGGGCGCATGGCGATCAGCGCGGCCGCCACGTATCCCGATCGCGTCGTCGCCGCGGCCGCGTATCACCCCGGCGGCCTCGCGACCGACGCCGATGACAGCCCGCACCGGCTCGCATCGCAGATCAAGGCGCGGCTCTACATCGGCGCGGCGAGCGAGGACCCGAGCTTCTCCGACGAGGAGCAGGCCCGGTTCAGGGCGTCGCTCGACGCCGCGCACGTGGCCTACCAGCTCGAGGTCTACCCCGCGAAGCACGGCTGGGTGCCGAACGACACCGCCGTGCACGACGCCGCGGCCGCCGAGCGCCACTGGCAGACGCTCGAAGCGGTGCTCGCGAGCACGCTCCGAAAATAGCGAAGGCCCGGACGCTGCTGCGCCGCGGGCCGAGGTCGTCGCACCAGCGTGACGCCGGCGCAGCGAATCACTTGTGATAGAAGCGCTCGTGAACGATCTTGCCGTTCTTCCAGCGGCGGACGGCGACCTGGTTCATCGTGATCTTGCCGACGCCCTTGAGGGTGACGGTCATCTCCCACTCGGAGAAGCTGACGTCGCCGTGGGCCGCGGCCGCGAGCACCGCGCCGCCGTGCCAGGCCTCGACCGACGCGAAGAAGTCCTCCTCGCGCTTCCGGTTGAAGTCCTTGCCGACGTACTCGGCGTCGGCGTTCTCCTGCATGATCACGTCGTCGGCGTAGAGCTCCTCGAAGGCCTCCATCGCCTTTCCGGAGAGGACCGCGTCGTTCAGCTTCTTGTCGAGTTCGGCAATGCTCATGTTGATCTCCTTGCGCTGCACAGTGGCAGCGGCCACCACCGCGCGCAACCGAGCGAATCCGATTGGACCGTTCCGGGATGGGAACGATCGCCCCGGGCGCGGGCGCGGGAGTGAAGCGGCGCTACAGTGCCGCGATGCCTGACGCCCCTCCCGCTGACGCCGCTGGCATGCGGCTCGCCGCGCTCGGCGCGATCAACGCGCTCGTCGCCGTCGCCGCCGGCGCGTTCGGCGCCCACGCCCTGAAGGATCGCCTCGACACCCGCAGCCTCGAGATCTTCGAGACCGGCGCGCGCTACCAGATGTACCACGCGCTCGGCATGCTCGCGGCGGCGTGGCTCGCCGCCCGCGGCCTCACGCTCGCCGCGACCGGCGGCTGGGTGATGCAGGGCGGCATCGTCGTGTTCGCGGGCTCACTGTACGCGCTCGCGTTGAGCGGCGAGCGCTGGCTCGGCGCGATCACGCCGATCGGCGGGCTCGCGATGATGGTGGGATGGTTGTTGATCGCGCTCGCGGCGTGGCGGGCGTAGCTGCGCTTCGCACAGCTCACACCACGCGCGCGACCGGCGGCGGGACGCCCTTCACCGTGTCGCCCGAGGCGACCAGCTCGTCGATCGTGTCAGGGTGGACGTTGCGCAGCGCGACGGTGCCATCGGGCTCGATGGCGACGACCTTGACGACGCGATAGCGCAGGATGCGATCGATCCCCAGCGCCAGCGGCAGGAACGCCGCGAGCGACAGCGTCGCGTGGGTCGACCAGTGCAGGTCCGCGAGCCAGATCGTCGAGACGATGAACAGCGTGATCAGCGCGACCACCCAGACGTGCCGCCCCGACCAGATCGCGCAGCGGAAGCACATCCGGCGCGGTGCGCGCAACACGCGATACTCGCGCGAGGTCGTCCAGAACCTGGTCGCCGGCAGGTGCGCGCGGTACGCAGCCCGACCGAGATTCGCCCCCGCGCGACCGCAGCGCAGGCAGCGGGTCGGGATGATCTCGAACGGCTTGAAGCGGATGATCGGGCCGGCCATGGCGAGCGTCTCGACCGCGATCGTACCGGGTTGCTACCGCGCGCGACCGGCGGTGACGGCCGCTGCGAGCGCGCGCTGGCGCTCGGCGCGCTCGGCGAGGCGCACGGCGCCCACGCTCTGGGCGATCAGCGCCGCGCGTTCGGCGTGGGCGCGGGCGTTGACCAGATCGCCGCGCGCCCGCGCACAGCTCGCGAGGTGGACGAGCGCATCGGCGAGCGCGGCGTCGCGACCTGGCTGCTTCTCCCAGACCCGGACCGCGGCCTCGAGGTAGTCCTGGCCGCGCGCGAGATCGCCGTCGGCGATCAACAGGCGACCGTAGAGCGCGAGGCAGCGGGTGCGCGAGGCGGTGGCGGCGCGCTCCTCGGGCTGGCACAGCGCGCGCGCGCGCTCGAGCGGCGCGCGCGCCTGATCCGGGCGCTCGCCATCGAGCCAGGTCTCGGCGAGGTTGAGCAGCGACACGACCACGAACGCGTGGCCCTCGCCGTGGGTGATCGCGTCGAGATCGACCGCGCGCTCGATCTGCGCGGCGGCGTCGGCGTGGCGTCCGCCGGCGGCGAGCGCCGCGCCCCAGTAGTTCCAGAGCCGCGAGCGCAGCGATGCGTTGTCGCCGACGCGATCGAGCGCGACCTCGGCGACCCGGGCGACGGTGTCGGCCTCGGCGGTCTGGCCCAGCCCGACGCCGAGCACCATGACGAGGAAGATCCACGTGTTCGCGACCTGCCAGTCGTCGCCGGCGCGGGCCGCGACGCGCGCGGCCTCGTACAGCGAGCCGACCGCGCTCTCCGAATCGCCGGTGCGATGCTCGAGGTTGCCGCGCAGGTACAGGGCCGCCGCCTGGAGCGGCAGGTAGTCGACCTGGATCGCGTCGGCGGCGATCTGCCGCGCCATCGCGAGCGCCGGCGCGAGCGCGCCGCGCGACTTCTTGGACCACGCCTGCTCGAGGTGACCGCGCAGGCGATGCACGCGCGCGGCCTGATCATCCGGCGGCGGGAACGCCGCGACCATCGGCTCGGTGTTGCCCGAGCCGTCGAGAGCCGCGCGGCGATGGGCGCCGCGGTCATCGATCATCTCGGCGATCACGTCGTGCATCGACAGGAAGCGCGCCGCGGGCGCGACCGACAGCGTGCGCATGACCAGCGCCTGCAGCCACTCGGGCACGCCGGCGCTCGCCGGGAACGGCCGGACCTGGCCGAGCAGCACCGACTTGCGCAGCTCCTTGCCGCTGCCCTCGAACGGCCGCTGCCGGGTCAGCGCCTCGTACAGCGCCACGCCCCACGCGAACTGATCGGCGCGCGCGTC
>JAIOQA010000053.1 GCA_021413675.1 Deltaproteobacteria bacterium
CGCTCGAGGTGCGCGGCGAGGTCGATCGCGGCGCCGCCCCGCGCGCGCACGGTCTCGAACACCGCGTCGCCGTACAGGAACCCGGCGTCGAACGGCGACACCGCGCCCCGGGGATCGCCGTCGACCCAGGCGCGGACGGGCTCGGTCATCGCGCCCAGGCTACTCCGCCCGCGGCCGCGGCGGTGAGGCTTCACGGGTTCCGGGCCCGCGCACGCCGCGGCATTCAATTGTGCACAATTGACTTGCACGCAATCAAAGCCATGCCTATGGTCTCGCCATGCCCATCACCGTCCTCGAGAAGCCGCTCTACACCGCCGTCGCCACCTCCACCGGAGGCCGCGATGGCCGCGCCAAGTCCGACGATGGCCAGCTCGACCTGGCGATCAGCCCGCCCCGGGCGCTCGGCGGCGCGGGCGCCGGCACCAACCCCGAGCAGCTGTTCGCGGCCGGCTACTCGGCGTGCTTCGGCAGCGCGGTCGCGCACGTCGCGCGCGTGAAGAAGATCACCACTGGCCCGGTCGTGATCACCGCGCGCGTATCGATCGGCGCGGTCGGCCAGGCCTTCGGCCTCGCGGTCGAGCTGGTCGCGGACCTGCCCGAGATGGCGCGCCCCGAGGCCCAGGCGCTGATCGAGGCGGCGCACCAGGTGTGCCCGTACTCGAACGCGACCCGCGGCAACATCGCGGTCGACGTGCGCCTGGCCTGACTGCGATAACGCTCCCATGGCCGCCTCCGATCACCTCGCGCTCGACGATCAGCTGTGCTTCGCGCTGTACGCGGCGCAGCGCGCGATGACCCGCGCGTACGCGCCGCTGCTCGAGCCGCTGGGCGTGACCTATCCGCAGTACCTCGCGCTGCTGGTGCTGTGGGAGGCCGACGGCGTGCTGGTGCGCGAGCTGGGCGACCGGCTCGCGCTCGACTCCGGCACGCTGACGCCGCTGCTCAAGCGGCTCGAGGAGCGCGGCCTGGTCACGCGGCAGCGCGGCACCGATGACGAGCGGGTCGTGCGGATCCACCTGACGCCCGCCGGCAAGGCGCTGCGCCAGGAGGCCCGCAAGGTGCCGATCGCCCTCGCCTGCCGCGCCGGCTTCGACCCCGCCGACAAGCGCGCCCGCGCCGCCCTGGCAGCGCTGCGCGGCGAGCTGCGGGCGCTGGCCGAGCGGCTCGAGGAGCCCGCGGCCTGACTGTCACTGGCCGCCGAGCAGCTGCTCGGCGGTGCGCAGGTGGGTCTCGGCCGCCGCGCGCCACAGCCGCGCGTCCTCCGAGGCCGGCACCGCGAGCGCGCGCCGGTACGCGGCCAGCGCCTGGCGCAGGTAGCCGATCGCGCTGGCGCGCAGCGTGCGCCGCAGCCGCGAGGCGACCGCAGGATCGAGCTCGGGCGGCAGGTCGAACACCAGCTCGACCGCGAGGTCGTGATACAGGCTGCCGGCCCGGAACTCGGCGGCAACCGCGGCCACGCCGCCCGACGCCGCGACCGCCCGATACGCGGCGGCGGCCTCCTCGGTGGTGCGCTCCTTGACCTTCACCGCCGACGACAGCGACTCGAGCGCCGGCGCCATGTGGACGCGGTGCGCGCGGGCGAGCAGCTTCTCGGCAGCCGCGAACGCGGCGGCCACCGCCGGCGCGGCGCCCGGCAGCGCGGTGCCGATCGGCGGGCCGCGGACCTCGGCCACATCGGCGGGCGCGGCCGCGAGGTCGGCCTGCACGCGATCGGCGGCGTCGCGGATCTGATCGTCCTCCGGGGCGAGCTGGATCGCCCGCGCGACCAGCTCGAGCGCCCGGCGCCGCCCGCCGGTCGCGGCCTCGCGCTCGGCCAGCCGGACCGCGGCGCGCGCGGCGATCGCGGGGTCATCGGCGGCGAGCGCGGCCTCGTAGCCGGCCGGCGGATCGCCGAGCATGTCGTCGTAGTAGGCCTGCCAGTACTGGCGCGCGGCGGGCGCGAGGGCCGGCGGTTGCGCGGAGAAGCTGCCGAGCGGCGCCGGCGGGGTCGCGATCGCACCGGGCGCAGGCGCCGGGGGCTCATCGCCACAGGCGCAGAGCGCGAGGGTCGCGAGCGCCGCGAGCGCGATGCGCACACCGCGCCAAACCAGCGCGGCGTCGGCATCGGGATTGTGACCACCGGAGGTCCTTCGTCCCGATGCCGACGCCATCGCCTCGCCCATGTCCTTGGTACCAGAGGCGGTGGCGCCATGCGTCTCCAGCGTGTTGCGGCTGGTCACGAGGTCGCAAAAGGTTGTCACGATGTTGTCATCGGGCCGCGCCGCCGCCGAGATCGCCCGCGAGGGTCACCGCGTCGGCGCCGATCTCGAGCCGGTAGCCGGCGCCGTGCACGGTCACCAGCCAGCGCGGGCGCTCGGGCTCGGCCTCGATGACCTTGCGCAGCTTGACCAGGTGGTTGTCGACGGTGCGGGTGTTGGTCTCGGCCTCGTAGCCCCAGGCCTCGTCGAGCAGCACCTGGCGCGACACGACCTCGCCGGGGCGGCGCGCGAACACCTTGAGGATCGCGAACGCGCGGGCCGGCAGCTCGACGCGGGCGCCGGCGCGGGTCGCGACCTGGCGCGCGAAGTCGATCACCAGATCGCCGAGCACCAGGCGGCCGGGCTCGGCGACCTCGCCGCGGGCGCGGCGCAGCACCGACGCGACCCGGGCCAGGAGCTCCATCAGCGAGAACGGCTTGGTGACGTAGTCGTCGGCGCCGATCTCGAGGCCGCGCACGCGATCGAGCTCGGCGCCGCGCGCCGACAGGATGATCACCGGCGTGCGCGCCGCGGGTCCGGGCGCCTGGCGGATCCGCCGGCAGACCTCGAAGCCGTCGAGGTCGGGCAGCATGATGTCGAGGACCACGAGATCGTAGCGGCCGGTGCGCGCGCGCTCGGCGCCCTCGGTGCCGCGCGAGGTCACGTCGACGTCGTAGCCCTTGGCGCGCAGCGTGTCCTCGAGGCCGAGCCGGATCGACGGATCGTCTTCCACCACCAGGATGCGGGTCATCGCGGGGCCTCGAGGGTCATGTCGATTGCTCGTGATCGAGGGCGGGCAGCGCGATCGTGAACGCGGCGCCCTTGCCGGGCGCTGACTCCACCGTGACCCGCCCGCCGTGCGCGGTCACGTGGTTCTTGACCAGCGCGAGGCCCAGGCCGGTGCCCTCGACGCCGGCCGAGTAGGCCTGCGCGGTCCGGTAGAACTCGCGGAAGATGCGCTCGTGCTCGGCGGCGGGGATGCCCGGGCCGCGATCGCGCACCGTGATCCGGGCCTCGTGCGCGACCTGCTCGACCTCGACCCGGATCGGCGCGTCGGCACCGCCGTACTTGGCGGCGTTGGCGAGCAGGTTGAGGAGGGCCTGGATGAGCACGTCGCGATCGACGAGCGCGGTGGTGCGCTCCGCCTCCGGAGACACCGCGACCACGACGTCGTTGCTGGGCTGGGCCTCGCGCAGGCCGCGAAAGGTCGCGACCGCGTCCTGGGCGATCGCCGCGACCGAGGCGCGGGCCAGCCGGTAGCGCCGGGTGCCGCGCTCGATCTGCGCGTAGTCGAGGAGGTTCGCGATGAGCAGGCCCAGGCGCTGGCTCTCCTGGACGATGATGCCGTGGTAGCGCGCGGTCCGGTCGGCGTCGCCCTGGGCCACGCCCTGCTCGAGCATCTCGGCGAACATCCGGATCGAGGTGAGCGGGGTCTTGAGCTCGTGCGACACGGTCGAGACGAAGTCGCTCTTGAGGCGCGCCAGCTCGCGCTCGCGCGCCGCGCCGCGGATCGTGGCGAGCAGGCCGAGCGCCAGCACCGCGGCGAGCCCCACCGTCAGGCCGACGTGGCGGCGGCTGCGGCTCGCGATCACGTCGTCGAGCGGATCGGGATCGGTGGGATCGTTGACGATCGCGAGCGTCAGGTGCGGCAGCACCGCGCCCAGCGGCACGGTCGCGAGCACGCGCACGCCGGCGGGCGGCGGAGCCCCGGTTGGCAGCACCATCGGGCGCGCGCGCGGCGCGATCTGGGCCAGCGCGTCCGGCTGGGCGGCAGCGGCGGCGAGCCCGCCGCTGTCGACGACGATGCCCAGGACGCCGTCGTCCGCGCGCCGGACGACCAGGTTGCGCGCGGGATCGGCGGTGGCCGGGCGGCCGCGCGGCGCGATCGCGGCGCCGCGGGCGAGATCGAGCGCGTCGGGGCCGAGCGCCGCGGCGCGCCCGGCATCGGCGAGC
>JAIOQA010000054.1 GCA_021413675.1 Deltaproteobacteria bacterium
TCGCGCCGCACTTCGAGGACGCGGTGCACAGCCTCAAGGGCGCGCGCCACGTCACCGACATCCGCAACTTCGGGCTGGCCGCCGGCCTCACCCTCGAGGCCGCGCCGGGCGAGCCCGCGAAGCGGCCGTACGAGGTCGCGATGAAGTGCCTCGAGCGCGGCGTGTACGTGCGCTACGGCGGCGACACGATCCAGCTCGCGCCGCCGTTCATCATCGAGAAGGCCGAGATCGATCGGCTGGTCAGCGTGCTCGGCGACGCGCTCGACGCCGTCGCGTAACGGCAGGCTACGGGGCTACCCGCCCGAGCCAGCGCGTGATGATCGCGCGCTGGCGCTGGGACTCGAGATCGGGCCCGAGGGAAGCCGCCGCGGCCCGCGCCTGCGCGATCTGCGCGGGTCGATCGGTACCGAGCTGGTGGCGGGCGCGCGCGATCAGGAACCGCACCCAGGCCTTGGCGTCGTCGGCGACGGCGACCGTGTCCCTGTCCATGAGCCCGAGCGCGCGGGTGCCGAGCTGCACGACCTCGGCGTCGTGGCCGATCCCGGCGGCGGCCTCGGCGAGCGCGGTCAGCACGATCGCGTTGCGCGGGTGATCGCGGCCGAGCAGCTGCTCGAACAGCGCGAGCGTCGCGGTCAGCTCGCGGTAGGCGTCGGCGTACTTGCCGTCGGCGAGGTCCACGCCCGCCACGTGCTGGCGTAGCTGCGCGACCGGCTCGCTCGCCGCGCCGCCGCGCACGGTCGCGATCGCCAGCGCCCGGGCGAGGGTCGCGCGCGCGTCGTCGAAGCGGCCGCGCGCGACCATGACCTCGGCCAGGGCCGAGAGGGTCCACGCGACGTCGGGGTGATCGGCGCCGAGCGCGCGCTCCTGGATCGCGAGCGCCTTCTCGAAGTACGGCTGCGCGAGGTCGGGCTTGCCCTGGGCGAGCAGCGAGCCGCCGAGGTTGGTCATGCCGTCGGCGACGTAGGGATGATCGGGCCCGAGGGCCGCCTGATCGATCGCGAGCGCGCGGGCGTAGATCGCCTCGGCCTGGGCGTGCTTGCGCTGGTAGGTGAGCACGCCGGCGAGGTTGACCAGCGGCGTCGACAGCGCGGGGTGGCGGGGGCCAAGCGAGCGCTCGTCGACCGCGGTCGCGCGGGTCAGCACCTCCTCGGCGCGCACGTAGTCGCCGCGCTTCATGAGGACCAGCCCGAGGTTCGCCAGCGCGCCACCGGTGCGGTAGTCGCCGTCGCCGTAGAGGCGCTCGTCGAGCGTCACCGCCTCCTCGAGCGCCGCCCGCGCGTCATCGAACGCGCCGCTCTTCACGTCGACCAGGCCGCGGCGGATGAGCAGGCTCGCGCGCAGCGGGCGCTGCGCGTCCTCGTCGACGAAGCCGACCGCGACCTCGGCCGCCTGGACCAGCGCGGTCGCGCGCTCGTGCTTGTCCTCGCGCTCGCTGGTGAGCTCGGTCAGATCGAGCCAGGCCTGGGCCGCGAGGGCGTGGTCGCCGGCGCGTGCGGCGGCGCGCAGCGCCTGATCGAGGGAGCGCTCGGCCTCGGCGTACGCGCCGGTCTGCTCCTCGAGCACGCCGCGCGCGCGCAGCGCCGCGCCCAGCACCCGCGGCGCGTCGAGGCCCGCGGCGTCGCTGGCTGCGGTCCTGGCGATCGCGAGGCCCGCGGCGTAGGCGCCGGTGCGCAGCGCCAGCTCGGCGCGATCGATCGCGCGCAGGACCGCGCCCTGCCTCGCCCGCGCGGCGGGATCGGCGACCAGCGGCGCGCCGCTCGCGCTCTGCGCCCGGCGCGAGCACGCCGAGACATCGCCGAGATCGGTCGCCGCCTGCACCGCGCGATCGATCAGCTCGGTCGCGGGGTGATCGCCGAGCGCCGCGATCAGGCCGCTCATCTGATCGAGCTTGCGGTCGAGGCAGCCGATCTGCTGATCGAGCAGCGCCGGGGATTGCTCGCCGCGCACGTGCGTGGCCACGCACGCGTCGCGCCGCAGGGCCTGCCACGCGCTCGCGAACCGATCGAGCAGCGGCTCGGTGCGCGCGAGCACGTCGGGCGCGTACGACCGACCGCTGGCCGCGAACGCCGCGCGCAGCTGGCCGCGCGTGCCGTCGTTCCACGCCGCGGCCAGGCGCGGGTCCGCGGCGTCGCAGTCGGGGCCCGAGGCGCCGGGCGACCGGACCAGCCCGAACAGCGCCACGCCGGCGAGCGCGGCGACGCCCGCGCCGCCGACCGCGCGGCGACGCGCGACCCGGGGATCGCGGCGCAGCTCGGCGAGCAGCGCGTCCATCGAGGGGAACCGCGCCGCGGCATCGGTGGCGAGGCCGCGCAGCACCGCCGCCCGCCAGCGCGCCGGCACCTTCACGCCCGCCGGCGGCGGCACGAGATTGCCGGCGAGCACGTGCTCGCGCAGCTCGCGCAGCGTGCCGCCCGCGAACGCCCGCGTCGCGAACAGCGCCTCGTACAGCGCCACGCAGAAGCTGAACTGATCGGAGCGCGCGTCGGCGGTCGAGCGCCGGTGCTGCTCCGGCGCCATGTAGCGCGGCGTGCCGACCACCGCGCCATCGGCGGTGAGCCGCGCCGACGGCCGCGAGCTACCCTTGTTCGCCGACGGCGTGAGCTCGTCCGACCACGGCGAGTCGTCGTCGTCGGGCGCGTGAGCCGAGGGCGCGGCGACCGCGTCGATCGAGCGCGCGAGGCCGAAGTCGAGGACGCGCGCGCGCCCGTCGGCGCCGACGACGACGTTGTCGGGCTTGAAGTCGCGGTGCACCAGGCCGGCGCGGTGCGCCGCGGCGAGGCCCTCACCGGCACCGATGAACACCTCGACGATCCGCCGGATCTCGCCGCGGTGCTGCGCGAGCCACTGCCGCAGCGTGTCGCCGACCACCAGCTCGATCGCGACGAAGACGTCGTCGCCGACCAGCCCGACGTCGTGCACCGCGACGACGTTGGGATGCGACAGCTGCGCCAGCGCCTGGGCCTCGCGCAGCAGGCGATCGCGCGCGATCGCCGCGTCGCCGCCGTCCTTCACGCGCACGCGCTTGAGCGCGACGTTGCGATCGAGCTGCGGATCGTAGGCCTTCCACACCACGCCCATGCCGCCGCGCCCGAGCGCGTCGACGACGACGTACCGGCCGATCTGCGCGCCCGGCATGATCTCGGTGACCGGGCGGGCGCGGCGCGGCGGGCCCATCCGGGTCTCGGGCGCGGGCGACGGGCCATCGCCGGTCCGGGTGGCCAGCGCGGCCTCGTCGTCGTCGGTCGGCGAGGCCGCCTCGCCCGTCGATGGCGTGGGCGTGGGCGTGGGGGTGGGATCGGCCGCGGTCGGCGGTGGGAACGTCTCGCTGCGATTGTCCGGCGCCACGGCGATTCACCTGCCCGGCATCGACAGCAGCCGCGGCAGCTCGAGTCTAGCCCGCGCCGCCGCGACTTCACCCGGTGGCCGGCATCGATCGGATGCCGGCCGTCCGCCTACGGAGACTACCGATGAGATCCTGGTCGGGTCACGCCACGGCGTGGATCGCGCTCGGCGTGCCGAGGTCGTCGATGACCTCGATCGTCTCGGTGTGCGGGTGATGATGGGTCAGCCGCGCGATCTGGGCCTCGAGGTGCGCCCGCTGGGTCTCGAGCCGCGCGAGCATGGCCTCGCGCTCGTCGTCGGCGAGCGACTCGTCGGCGAGGGCGGCGGCCGCGTGCGCGGCGAGCGCCACCAGCTGCGCCTCGAGCAGCGCCAGCCGATCGTCGCCGATGCGGCTCGAGCTCGCGAAGGCCGCGCTGATGCTGGCGACGGGTGCGATGCTCATGACTGGTGAATCGACCGCGATCGCCGCCGATCAGGCCCCCCGCATCATCGCGCCGCGCGCCACCGCCAAGCCGTTGGATCGACAAGCTTTCTCGCGATCTCCGGGAAGCAGTGACCCGATCACCGGGGTCCGGCACTCTGTAGGGATATGCGCCGTTGCCTCGCTGTCGCGCTCCTCGCTGCGTGCACCACGAGCTCGAGCGGCGCGCCCGACGGCGGCGCCCACATCGACGCCGATCCGGCCGCGCCCGACGCCGATCCGGCCGCGCCCGATGCCGACCCGGCCGCGCCCGATGCGGCGCCGCCCAGCGTCAGCCTCGGCGCCATCGTCACGCCGACCCTGTTCGAGCAGCTGTTTCCGCATCGCGGCGACTCGCCCTGCGGCGGCGCCTTCTACACGTACCAGGCGTTCCTCGCCGCGGCCGGGCGGTTCCCCGCGTTCGCCGCGAGTGGTACCGACGATGATCGCCGGCGCGAGGTCGCGGCGTTCCTCGCCAACATCTCGCACGAGACCACCGGCGGCTGGCCGACCGCGCCCGATGGTCCGTACGCCTGGGGCCTGTGCTGGCTCGAGGAGGGCCCGGGCGTGCCGCGCGCCGACATGCCGAGCTACTGCGTCGAGACAGCCGAATGGCCGTGCGCCGCCGGCGAGAAGTACTACGGCCGCGGCCCGCTCCAGCTCAGCTACAACTTCAACTACGGCCCGGCGGGCGCCGCGCTCGGCGCCGATCTGCTCGCGCACCCGAACCTGGTCGCCACCGATCCCGAGCTGTCGTTCGCGACCGCGCTGTGGTTCTGGATGACCCCGCAGCCGCCCAAGCCGTCGAGCCACGACGTGATGACCGGCGCGTTCACGCCCAGCGCCGCCGACGTGGCCGCGGGGCGCGTGCCCGGCTTCGGCCTGACCATCGACATCATCAACGGCGGCGTCGAGTGCGGCGGCGGCTCGCCGACCGCGCAGGTCCAGGACCGCATCGGCTTCTACCAGCGCTACACCGCCCTGCTCGGCGTCACGCCCGGCGCACACCTCGACTGCAGCAACATGCAGCCGTACTGAGCGCGCGTCCGAGGCACCGCGCGCCCGAACCCGGCGCCCGAACCGGAGTATCGGCGCTGGGGGAGCGCCGCGGCAGAGCCGCCAGCGTCGCGGGCGACCGTGCGCGACCGCGACACGCGAGCGCCGGGCGCCTGGCCGCGCGAGGGCGCGGCCACGCCGCGACGGCGCGCAGGCGGGCGCCTGCGCGCGGGGGCGACGCGCGTGGGAGACTTCGTCAGGCCAGCGCCGCTACGACGCTGCGACGGTGATATTCGCGAAGCGGCGCAGCCAGTACGTGCCGGGCGGGAACTCCGCGGCGAGGCCGGCGCACCAGGCGAGCCGCGCCGCGCGGTACCTCGCCACGAACACCGCGTCGCGCTGCAGCGCCTCGACCCGCGCCCACCCCGACGCGGCCATCGTCGGCCGCTGCCCGCGCCGCGGCGCCCACGAGCTCGGCGCCATCCGCGGCGACTGCGCGCGCACCGCGCGCACGCCGAGGACCCGCCGCCCTCCGCGGGCCGCGGTGATCTCCGCCTCGCGCGCCGACACGCGCGCCCGCAGCTCGTCGAGGAACTGCGCGCGGTCGCCGAGCATCGGCACCTCCGGCAGCTCGAGCCGGAGCGTCGCCACCGCCTGCATCGGCCCCTGCCGCTGAAAGAACCCCACCGGCCGCGCCACCTGCCACGCCCTCCCGCGCAGCAGGTCGCCCAGCCCGTGCACCCCCGGCCACTGGTGCACCCGCGCGACCAGGTGATCCTTGATCGGGTTCGTCGCGGCATAGACCATCGCGCGCAGCACCGCCTCGCGATCGTCGAGCCGCACCACGCACACCTGCTCCGACGCCCAGAAGTTCTCCCATCGCCCGCGCGCCGCGTTCATCGCCCGCGCGACCAGGTGATGCAGGTAGTGCGTGAACTCCGCGATCCGGCCCTCGGGGTCGTACACGACGGTGTGATGATGGTTGGTCATCACCACGGGCAGCATCACGACCACCCCCGTCCGCTCCGCGGCCAGCGCCAGGCAGTACCTGAACGTCGCCCGGCAGTGCGCGTCGGGCCGCAACAGAAACATCCGCTGTGTGCACCGCCGCGTGACCATGTAGAAGCGCCCGGCCCGGATCTCGCGCGGCTTGGACATGCCTCGCGCCGACAGCAACTCGCGCGCCACCAGCTCGACCGCGACTTCACACGCGCCCGTGTCCGGGAGTGTCCGTCACGCGGCCACGCGTCCGCGCCGCGGTCACGCGCGCCGCGCCGGCACCGCCGCCGCCCGCCGCGCTACCATCCGCCCGCATGCCGCGCACGCCCCCCACGACCGCCAGGCCGCGCATCTTCTCGACCTCGTTCGCCAGCGTGTACCCGCTCTACGTCCAGAAGGCAGCGCGCAAGGGCCGCACCCAGGCCGAAGTCGACCAGATCATCGCCTGGCTCACCGGCTACTCCGGCGCGAAGCTCCAGCGGGCCATCGACGACAAGATCGACTTCGAGGCCTTCTTCGCCCGCGCGCCCCGCATGAACCCGAACGTCGGGCTCATCACCGGCGTCGTGTGCGGGATCCGGGTCGAGACCATCGAGGACCCGCTGATGCAGCAGATCCGCTACCTGGACAAGCTCGTCGACGAGCTCGCGCGCGGCAAGGCCATGGAGAAGGTCTTGCGACCCTGACCGACGGTGCCGCTCGCGGCATACCG
>JAIOQA010000498.1 GCA_021413675.1 Deltaproteobacteria bacterium
TGCGCCTCCGCGCCGGTCCCGATGGCGCCAGCGCTCGACGAGGGCGAGCTGGCGGACCGGCCGCAGGTGATCGATCGCGCCTACGAGCTCAGCTGGCGCGGCGCGCGCATCGGCGAGGCGCGCGAACGCGAGACTCGCAGCCGAGACGGCGTCGCGCTCGAGCGCCACGAGCGCTTGGTCGTGCGCCGCGGCGAGCACGTCGTCGCGACCGAGGTGTCGATCGCGATCCGCGCCGATCGCGGGCTGGTCGCGTCGTCGGTGACCTGGGAGGCGCGCACCGATGGCGCGACCCGCACCGCGCGCGCGATCCGCGACGCCCGCGGCTGGCGCATCGAGCAGGACGGCCAGATCCGGCGCGCGCCCGGCGACGCGGTCCCCGCCGAGCTGGTGCCGCTCTGGGTCCGCCGCGACCACGGCTTCGATGGCGACGTGCTCCTGACCGGCCGCGGCTTCGCGCTCGCGCGCGGGCGGGTCGCCGCGGTCGCGCCGGATCGCTGGCGCGCCGACCTGGTCGTGCCGGGCGGCGCGCTCGGGGCCGATGTCGTCACCGATCGCGCCGGCGATCCCGCGGCGATCGTCGGCGGCGATGGCGTGGTCGCGCGCCGCACCAGCGAGGCCGCGCTGGCCGAGCCGTTCGATCCGCCCGATGCGATCGACGCGGGTGCGATCGCGGTGCGCGGGCCGATCGCCGTGCGCGGGCCGGTCGCGATCGCGGTGCACGGCATGAATCGCATGCCGCCGCCGGCGATCCCCGGCCAGACGGTCGCCGCGGATGGCGACACGTGGCGGGTCGAGCTCGATCGCGATCGCGACGATCGCGATCCCGTCGACGATCGCCCCGCCATCGCCGCGATCCGCGCCCTCGCCGATCAGGTCGCCGCCGAGGTCCAGCCCGATCTCGCGACCACCGCGCGCTCGCTCGCCGACGCGCGCGCCGCGACCGCCGGCGACTGCACGACCCACGCGCTCGCCTTCGCCGCGCGCGCCTCCGCCCAGGGCCTCGACACCCGCGTCGTCACCGGCTTCCGCCTCGACGATCACCGCCTGGTCCGCCACCGCTGGGCGCTGGCCTGGACCGGCGCGCGCTGGATCGCCGTCGATCCGAGCTACCCCTCGTCGACGCCCGCGCGCCTGTTCGGGCTGTACCTCGGCGCGCCCACCGATGATCTCGACGTCGCCGACCTCGCGTTCGACGGCGTCGGCGACGACGCCACCGCGCTGCCGACGACCACCGCCGCGCCCTGACTCAGCGCCCGGCGCTGCGCCCGGACCAGGCCTCGTACTCGCCGATGCGCTTGGCGAGCGCGGTCAGATCCTCGCCGCTGCGCGCGCGCTCGGCGGCGGCGACCACGAGCAGCCCCATCGCCGCCTGCAACAGGCGCCCGCCGGGCAGCGGCAGGTTCGCGCCGCGCAGCGCGTGCTCGCGGACCTCGTCGATCTTGAAGCCGACCTGCCCGACCTGCAGGTAGTCGCCGGCCACGTGCACGACCTCGCCGCCGACGACGAGCGCCTGCTCGAGCTCGCGCTTGCCGTTCTTGCCGCCGCGCCCGTGGGCCTGCGCGTCGAGGCGGCGGCGCGCGTCCTCGTAGACCTCGGGCCGCGTGATCGGCGCGGAGCGGGTGTAGGGCGCGAGCTGCTCCGCGATCTCCTTCGCGGCCTCGGCGCCATCGACCACGTGCAGCGCGACCTCGAGATCGCCGAGCGCGAGCAGCAGATCGCGGCTGCGGCTGCGCCGGCGCGCCTCGCTGAACCGCTCGTGCGCGAAGTAGGCCAGCGCGGCGCACAGGATCACGCCGCCGGGCACGACCGACACCGCGGCCGCGAGCACGCCCGCGGTCGCCGCGCCCGACACCACCAGCGCGCTGGTCGGCGAGCGCCCGATCAGCTGCACGCGATCGAGCAGCCGGGCGTCGAGGCGGATCATCGGGTTGCCGGGCGGCGCGATCACCAGCCACGGCCCCTGCACGCCGATGCCGCTGCGGGGCAAGAGCGCGCCGCGATCGATCTCGAGCGCGTCGATCGAGGCGGTCATCGCGCTCCAATCTCGGCGAACATACTCCAGGCATAGCAGCCTGGACGCCGCGCGTCACGATGGCGACGCGCCCTCACGTCAGCTCGACCACGCCGCGCTCGGCGAGGTGGGCGATCGCGAGCAGCGCCTCGGCCTCGCGCACGCTCGCGGTCCGGATGAGCGACAGCAGGTCCCAGCGCCCGTCGATGCGGTGGATGAGCCGGCGCTCGACCTCGGTGAGCTCGAGCTGCGCGACCTCGGCCGG
>JAIOQA010000055.1 GCA_021413675.1 Deltaproteobacteria bacterium
AGCGCATAGCCGACCAGCCGTAGTGCCCGCGGGACCTGCATCGCCGTCCACGCTACGGGAACCGCGCCGGGCGACCATGGGCCAGAAGTCATGTTCTGCGGGTCGCGCGCGGGTTCGTGACTTCCGGCCCATGGCGGGAGAACGGCGCGCGGCGCATTGCTGGACGCCATGAAGCGCATCCCGTGGATCCTGTCGTTCCTCATCGGCGCGTGTGCGGCGTCGCCGGCGTCGCCTGTGTCGCCTGTCTCACCTGCGCCGGGCATGTCGACGGCAACCGCCGCGGCCCCGGCCGCTATTCCGGTCGACCCGGCGCTGCGCGCGGCGCTCGCCGGATCGCTGCGAACCGAGGCCGAGCGCGCTCGCGACGGCGCGCGCCACCCGGCCGAGACCCTCACGTTCTTCGGCCTGCGGCCCGACCAGCGCGTGGTCGAGCTGTGGCCCGGCGCGGGCTTCTACACCGCGATCCTCGCGCCTTACCTCGCGGATCACGGCGCGCTCGCGGTCACCGTCTTCGATCCCGCTGGCGATCCCGCGGCCGAGAACACGCAGGAGGCGCGGGCCACGCTCGCGCGCCTCGGGTCGAGCCCGCTGTTCGCGAAGGTCGTGGCGCAGCGGATCGCAGTGCCCGAGCTCACCCTCGGCGCCGATGGCAGCGCCGACCTCGTGCTCACGTTCCGCAACGTCCACAACTGGATCCCCGCGGACATCGCGCCCGACGTGTTCCGCGCGGTCGCGCGCGTGCTCAAGCCCGGCGGCGTGCTCGGCGTCGTCGATCATCGCGCCGCGCACGACCTGACCGCCGAGGAGGTCGGCAAGACCGGGTACGTGTCCGAGGCCCAGGTCATCGCGCTCGCGGAGGCCGCGGGCCTGGTGCTCGAGGCCCGCGCCGAGATCAACGCCAACCCGCGCGACACCAAGGACCACCCCAATGGCGTGTGGTCGCTGCCGCCGACCTATGCCGGCAAGGACGTCGATCGCGCGCGGTTCGCGGCGATCGGCGAGAGCGATCGCATGACGCTCCGGTTCCGCAAGCCGTGAGCGGGCGCGCGCTCGCGGCGGCGGCGGTGGTCGCGGCGATCGTCGGCGCGCTCCTGCCCTACGTCACGCTCGCGCTCGGCTTTGGCCCCAACGTCTCGCTGCTCGCGACCTTCCTCGGTGCAGGCGCGGGCGCTGTGCTCGGCGCACGCGGCCCCGGCGCGCTGGTCGCGGCGCAGGCCGCGGGCGTCGCCGCGGGCCAGACCGCGTTCATGTGCACCGCGCTCGCCGCGATCGATCTGCTGCGCGCGCGGGGCGTGCTCGACCTCGCGCCGTCCGGCCTCGCGATCTTCGCGTGGCTCGCGGTCGCGGGCGGCCTCGGTGTGCTCGCGGCGATCCCGCTGCGCCACCACTACATCGACGACGAGCGGCTCGCGTTCGCGGCGGGCGCGGCGGCGGGCGAGGCCATCCTCGCGCTCGATCGGCCGCGCGCGTCGGGGCGCGGGGCGTTCGCGGCGGCGATCGCGCTCGGCGGCGTCGCGCGGCTCGTGGGCTCGCCGGTGAGCGGCCTCGGCGTGGGCACCGGCATGCTCGT
>JAIOQA010000056.1 GCA_021413675.1 Deltaproteobacteria bacterium
CGGTGCGGGTCTGGTCGCTGCGCGAGGCGCTGCGCGCGATGCCGAAGTCGACGAGCTTGACCTCGCCCGCCCAGCTGATGAGCACGTTGCTGGGCGTGACGTCGCGGTGGACCAGCCGCAGCCAGTGGCCGTGCGCGTCGCACGCCGCGTGGGCGTAGTCGAGCGCGGCGCACAGCGGCATCAGGATCGCGAGCGCGATCGGCAGCGGCATCGGCGGGCCGTCGCGCAGCGCGCGCAGCGGCACGCCATCGACGTACTCCATCGCGATGAAGTACGCGCCCCGGTGGCGCCCGATCTCGACGATCTGCACGATGTTGGGGTGGCGCAGCGCGGCCGCGATGCGCGCCTCGTGCAGGAACATCGCGATGTGCTCGGCGTCGTCGGCGATGCGCGGCAGCGGCCGCTTGAGCGCGACCCGGCGCTCGAACCCGCCCGGGCCGATCTGCCACGCGAGGTGGACCTCGGCGCAGCCGCCGATGCCGAGGCGGCGCTCGATGCGGTACGCGCCGATCGCGCCCTCGCCGTGCTGGCGCTCGAGCGCGACGCCGAGCTGCGACGCGACGGTCGCGACGAAGCCCTGCTCGGCCTCGTCGTACGCGAGCCCGGAGCGGCGCACGCCGAGGCCGACGAAGCCGCTGATCACGCCGTGCATGTGGACCGGTGCGATCAGCGCGAGGTGGCGATCCCACAGGAGGGCCTGCGCGTCGACCGGCATCGGCGTGGCGGTGAACGCGCGCACGCCCCACACCCGATCGACGCGGATCGCCGCGGCGAGGGCGTCGTTGCGCGGCAGCGGCGCGGCGATCGGTCCGGGCTCGCCCCAGCCGTCGTGGCGATGGAAGGCGTCGCCCGCGGGGCCGAGCTGCCACAGCTCGACGTGCTCGGCGTGCAGCGCCTGCAGCGCGGCGTGCGCGGCCGCGAGCGCCGCCGGCGTGTCGCCGCTCGACACCAGCCGCGCGAGCTCGGACAGCGCGCGACCGGTCGCCTCGTTGTCGACGCGCGCACGCAGGAACCGGCGATCGAGCCGGCGCCGCAGCCGGCGGTACAGCGGCGCGATCGAGAGCGCGCCGCCGACGGTGACCGCGAGCCGCGCCGCGGGCGACGCCGGCAGCTCGCCCTGCAGCACGAGCGGTCCGCCGATGAGCACCAGCACGCAGCCGCAGGCGATCGCGGTGATCGCGACCAGGTACGCGACCACCGCCGCGGCCAGGCGGTCGGCGCCGAGCGCGTTGTAGCGCAGCACCGCCGCCGCGGTCATCGCCGGGTAGACCAGCACCGGGACCGCGTTGAGGTGCACGAGCCACTTCTCGAAGGGCGCGCCGGCCAGCGTGCGCCACGAGAACACGATCAGCGGCAGCCACAGCCCGATCACCACGCCGATCACGAGCGTGCGGTGCTGCCCGGCGAGCGCGCGATCGCGGCGCCGGTTCACGAGCCAGCCGCGCACCAGGATCGCCGTCGTGATCGCGCCGGCGAGCACCGACCACGCGCTGCCCCACAGCCAGTGCCCGAACGCGGCCTGCCCGGTCAGCGGCAGGCCAGTCGCGATGACCGCGATCGCCGGCGCGTAGATCGCCGCGATCAGCGCGGGGTGCGCGGGCGCGCGCGGGCGCGCCGGCAGCTCGCGCGCGAACAGGTGCAGGCCGAGGCTGCCGGTCAGGGCGAACGACGCGTGCAACAGGTGCGGCAGCACCGTCGGGGAGCCGATCGCCGCGACGATGCACAGGAGCATCACCGCGAGCGTGCTGGTGAACGCGAGGAACAACCAGCTCACGCGGGCGCCGGGCCGCAGCACGAAGCACACCGCGCCGAGCAGCACGCAGAGCGCGCCGGCGAGGATGCGCCCCGCGAGCGCGAGCTGGTGCGTCGCGGGCAGCGCGGGCGCGAGCACCGCGACGTCGTACGCGTGGCCGGCGCGCTCGAACGTGAGGGTCGCGGGGCCGGTGAGCGGCGCCTCGTCGAGCAGCGGCATCACGTACGTGCGGTGGCCGCGGACGCCGCCGACCGCGACCAGGCGATCGCCGGGCGCGACCTCGGGCCAGCGCGCATCGGCCTCGCGCACGACATCGCGCTCGAAGCGCAGCCCGGCGGTGTCGATGCGCCGCATCTGCACCGCGACGTTGATCGACATCGCGACCAGCACCGCGCCCGCGATCGCGATGACCAGCGCCGCGAGCGCCCAGGGCGTGCGCACCAGGCGCCCGGTCAACGAGGCCGTGACCAGGGTCGACCGAGCCGACGTCGCCGTCTCCATCACCATCCAGCGCGTGACGATAGTCGGCGCGCCTCGGCGGGCAAGGGGCATCGTCTGGCATCGCATCGAGTCGCGACGCGCCGACGAAGTTGCAGCGGCGATGCAGAAACGATCTCGCGAACGATCGTGCGTGAGCGCGCGTACGTCGCGTCAGTCGAGCGAACGTGTCAGCGAATCTCGGCGACTGCGAAGGTCGCGTCGTCCTTGGGCGGCGCATCGCCGCGGAACCAGAACAGCTCGGCCGCGAGCGCATCGACCAGGGCCGCGGCGCCGAGCAGCTGCGACCGCTGCAGGAGCGCGCGGACCCGGCGGTGGCCGAACCGCGCGCCGGCCTCGTTCTCGGTGTCGAGGACGCCGTCGGTGTACCAGAGCACGCGGTCGCCCGGCCGCAGCGGCACCGTCGTGGTCTGGTAGGTCGCGGTGGCCTCGGTGCCGAGCAGGCTGCCGAAGCTGCGCACGCCCTCGATGCGCTCGCCGCTGTCGCGGATGATGTACGGCAGGGGATGGCCGGCGCTCGCGACCGTCATCGTTCGCGAGGCGATCAAGGCGACCGCGCACGACATGGCCATGCGGCCGCCGGTCGAGCGGCGCAGCGTGCGATCCAGCACCTCGAGCAGGCGCGGCGCGGTCAGCGGGCGGATCTCGTTGACCGCCACATCGCACGCGCCCTTGGCGAGGGCGCAGGTGAGGGCCGCGTCGTAGTGATGGCCGGTCACGTCGCCGATCACCAGGAGCAGCGCCTCGCCCAGCGGGTAGACCGCGCACAGATCGCCGCCGCAGGGATTCACCGAGGTCGAGTGGCAGGCGACCGTGACGTGCGGCGCCTGCAGCGTGCCGGCCGGTAACCAGGCGCGCTGCATCTCGGCGGCGCGTCGCGCGCTGCGCGCTCGACTCCCCAGATCGGGGGGCGAGGCATCATCCCGTGTTGCATCGAACGCGAGGTTGCCTACGGTCGGGTACATCGAACGAGCGATTCAGCACGAAGCATGCCAGGCGGCGGCGATTCCTCGTCGAGCGCCGCGGCGCGGACGTGAGTGCCCCGGCGGCTGCGCGGTTCGGTCTGACCGCGCGCCGGACGCTCGGCGGCAGCGCGCTCCGGACACAGGTATGCTTGTCCCATGGTGCGCCGTGACGACGCCGATGGTCCCGATGAGGGACAGGACGTGTCTTGCTGCGCTTCTCCAGCGGGTGCAAGTCCCGTCCCGGTAAGCGTCGGAGCGCCGGGTAGCAGGTCGCCGGAACCGAGGGAGACCGAGG
>JAIOQA010000499.1 GCA_021413675.1 Deltaproteobacteria bacterium
GCCCCGTGCCGCCGAACCGGATCGTCGCCGCGAGCTCGTCGGCTGGCGAGCGGGCGGCGCGGCTCACGGATCGTCTCCGGACGCGGGATCGGGCGCGGTGGCGACCAGGTGATCGGCGCGCAGGCGGCCGACCAGATCGGCCGCCGAGGCCGCCATCGTCGTGCGGCGCGGGCCGCGCACCGGCCGCAGCCGGCCCGCCGCGCCGCGGCGGTGGCCGAGCGCGCGGAGATCGATGCCGAGATCGGCGAGCCCGAAGCTCTCGATGCCGGTGCCCTTCGCGGGGCGCGCGGGCTCGTCGTCGCCGAGCCGGCCGCTGAGCGCGCTCGGGCGGACGCAGAGCACCGCCGGCAGCTCGACGCGGAACTCGCCGACCGTGCCGTCGGCCTGGCGCACGGCGGTGAGCGTGCCCTTGCGGCTGGTCTTGTCGGGCTTGTCCATCGTCACCGCGATCACGCCCGTGAGGTGCGCGGCGTCGAGCAGCTCGGCGACCGCCGGGCCGATCGCGCCGGTGCCCTCTTCCTCGGCGCGATCGCCGCAGATCACGCAGGTCGCGTCGACCTTGCGGATCGCCGCGGCCAGCACGGTCGCGAGGCCGAGGTAGTCGAGCTCGTCGAGGCCATCGTCCGAGATCCGGACGGCGCGCGCGCAGCCGGCGCGCAGCGCCATCGCCAGCACGCGATCCTCGCGGCGCGACGGGCCGACCGCGATCGCGATCGCGTCGGTGTTGCGCGCGGCCGCCAGCGCCTGGCCGGTGACCAGCGCGGCGCGCTCGCAGCGGCCGAGGGCCTCGTCCTCGGAGGCGGTGCTCGGCCGGCCCTGCAGCCGGCGCAGGAGGATCGCGACGGTCATCGGCGCTCCAGCGCGGCCAGCAAGGTCGGCACGATGTCCTCGATCGCGCCGACCAGGCCGTAGCTGGCGGCGCGGAAGATCGGCGCGTCGGGATCGCGATCGATCGCGACGATCTCGGCGTCGGGCGAGATCGCGCCGAGGTGGCCGGCGGATCCCGAGGCGCCGCACGCGACGTAGAGCACCGGCGCGACGTACTGCGCGCCCAGGCCGACCTCGCGATCGGAGCTGATGAAGCCGCGCTCGCAGGCCGCGCGGGTGCCGGCGACCGAACCGCCGAGCGCAGCGGCGAGCCGCTCGAGCAGCGGCCAGTTGGCGGCCGCGACCCCGGCGCCGCCGGCGACGATGACGCGGGCGTCGCGCAGCGGCGGCGCGGGCGCGGGCGTGGCGACGGCGATCGCAAGGACGCGGCGATCGCGATCGGCGCCGAGATCGAAGATGAGCAGCTCGGCGTCGTCACCGCCGCGGGCGAGCGCGTGGCCGATCGGCAGCGTGACCACGACCGGGCGATCGAGATCGTCGAGCGCGAGCCGGCGGCGGTAGCCACCGCCGTAGACCGAGCGGCTGAACACGACCTCGCCGCGCGGGCCGAGCTCGACGACGGCGTGGGCCGCGAACGCGGCGCCGAGGCGCGCGGCGAGCCGCGGCGCGATGTCGCCGGCCGCGGGCGTCGCGGGGAACAGGATCAGCGCCGGGTGCAGGTGATCGCAGGCGGCGGCCAGCGCCGGGCCGGTCGATGACCAGATCGCGGGGCCGTCGGAGCCCGAGACGATGAGCACGACCTTGTCGGCGCCGGCGCGCCCGAGCGCGGCGACCAGGCGATCGGTGGTCTCGTCGTCGAGGCCGGTCGACGTCGCCGGACCGGGGCGGGGCGTCTGGGCACGCGCGTTCGCGCGGCCGGCGCGGGTGGTGGGCGGCGCGCCGGGCACGACGACGGCGGCGTAGACCGCGGCGCCGAGGGAGGTGGCGATGCGGCGCGCGTCGCCGAGGGCCGACAAGGCGGCGGCCGACGGCTGATCACCCGTCGCCTCGATATGAACCAGGACACACGCCACCTACGGCGCACGCTAGCGGCTCGTGCGAGAGGGGTCAAGAATCCCGGGAAATCCGATGGGCTACGCGCCGGCGCTGGGGCAGGGCCCGGCGCCGCGCAGCCGCGGGCAGCCGGGCGCGCGCGGATCGAATTCCCAGTTGTGGCGGGCGCATACCAGGCGATCGCCCTCGACGTAGCCATCGGACAGGAGGCCGCCGTCGTGGGGGCAGTTGTCGACGACGACGAACGGCCGACCATCGGCGGTCCGGCCGGCGGCGACCAGGCCGCGGGAGTCGACGGCCGGTCGGACCTCGCCCGGAGGACAGGCGGCGAGGGCCTCGGCCACCGTCGGGCGCAGCGACGGGCAGCCGACGAGGTCGTCGATCAGCGCGCGGAGGCTGGGCTCGGGGGGCACCTGGCCACCCTACGGGAGGGGCCTGACACCGCCCGGCCTACTCGTGGAGCAGATCAACGCCCACGACGCCGTCAACGCGGAATCGGCTCAGCCGCCGATCGCTCGCTGCCGCAGGAGATGATCGGCCAGCACGAGCGCGACCATCGCCTCGACGATCGGCACCGCCCGGGGCAAGACGCACGGATCGTGTCTCCCCTTCGGCGCGAGCGTCACCGCGTTGCCGTCCCGGTCGACCGTCTCCTGCGGCCGCATGATCGTCGCGGTCGGCTTGAAGGCCACGCGGATCGCGATGGTCTCCCCATTCGAGATCCCGCCCTGCACGCCGCCGCTGTGGTTGGTGCGCGTGCGGATGCGGCCGTCCTCCTTCACGAACGCGTCGTTGTGGGTCGAGCCGCGCATGCGCGCGCCCGCGAAGCCCGAGCCGATCTCGAAGCCCTTCACCGCGGGCAGGCTCAGCATCGCCTTGGCGAGCTCGGCGTCGAGCTTGTCGAAGACCGGCGCGCCCAGCCCCGCGGGCACGCCGCGCGCGACGCAGCGGATCGTGCCGCCGAGCGAGTCGCCGTCCTTGCGCGCGGCCTCGATCCTCGCGAGCATCGCCGCCGCCGCCGCCTCGTCCGGGCACCGGACGATGTTGCGCTCGACGTCGTCGACGGTGACGCTGCCACCGTCGACGGTCGCGACCAGGTCCTCGACCTCGTCGACCCAGGCCACGAGCTCCACCGCGGCGCCGAGGATCGCGCGGGCGACCGCGCCCGCGGCGACCCGGCCGATGGTCTCGCGCGCGCTGGCGCGACCGCCGCCGGCGATCGCGCGGATGCCGAACTTGGCGTCGTAGGTGTAGTCGGCGTGCGACGGGCGATACGCGGTCTCGACCGCGGCGTAATCGTGGCTGCGCTGATCGGTGTTGCGCACCAGCATCGCGATCGGCGTGCCGAGGGTCTGGCCGTCGAGGACGCCGGAGAGGATCTCGACCGTGTCGGCCTCCTTGCGCTGCGTGACGATGCGGCTCTGCCCCGGGCGCCGGCGATCGAGCTCGCGCTGGATCGCGTCGATGGGGAGCGGCAACCGCGGCGGGCATCCGTCGACGACGCAGCCGACCGCGGGGCCGTGCGATTCGCCGAACGTGGTCACCCGCAGGAGGTGGCCGAAGCTGTTGTCCATGGGCGCAGGGTAGCAGTTGTGAGCCGCGCCGCGCCGGCTGCGCGATGGTCGCTGCTAGAGTCCGCCGCCATGAGTCGTGCTCGTCCTGTCGTCGCCACCGCCCTCGCCGTGATCGCCGTGACCGCGCTGGTCGCGTGTCCGCGCAACCCCGCGCCCCAGCCGCCCCCGAGCCCCGGCGGCACGGGCTGGACCCCGCCGCCGCCGCCGCCCCAGCCCGACGCGGCCGCGGGCGCGCCCGTCGGTGCGAGCTGTTCGAGCGCCGCCGACTGCGCGAGCAACATCTGTGAGGGCGCGGGCTGCGGCGACGCGAACGGCGTCTGCGCCGACGCGCACCGCATGTGCACGATGGACCTCGCCGCGTACTGCGGCTGCGACGGCGTGACGTGCCTGGCGTCGGGCTCGTGCCCGGGCAAGCGCTACGCGTCGCGCGGCGCGTGCGCCGCGGTGACCCAGGGACCGCCTGCGAAGGCCGCTGATGGCGCGGCCTGCGCCGCCGATGACGACTGCGCGTCGGGCACCTGCGAAGGCCAGGGCTGCGGCGACGCGAACGGCGTGTGCGCCCCGCAGAAGCGCGCGTGCACCAAGGACCGCCGCGCCTACTGCGGCTGCGACGGCCAGACCTTCTACGGCTCGGGGAGCTGCCCGGGCCATCGGTTCGCGCACAAGGGCGGCTGCTGAGCAAGCGCTGGCGGGCCGGAACCCGCCGCCGCGGCGCGTTGCCGTCGCGCGCGATTCCGGTTTACGCTCGGCGGGTCGCATGGCCGACCCCGATCGCAGACCGAGCGCTGAAGAGATCGACGAGCTGATCGGGCTGTGTCGACGCGATCCCGCGTCGCCGGTCTTCGTCGATCTCGGCGATGCCTACCTGGCCCTTGGCCGTCCGCGCGACGCGATCGAGGTCGGCGTCGCCGGCCTCGCCGCGGCGCCCGACAACATGGAGGGCCGCGTGATGGTCGCGCGCGCGCACGCCGCGCTCCATCAGTGGAAGGAAGCCCAGGCCGAGCTGCTGCGCGTCGTGAAGGTCGACCGCGGCAACAAGGGCGGCTTCGCGCTGCTCGGCGAGGTGCTGCTCCGCCGCAGCGACTACGAGCGCGCGATCCCGGTGCTGCAGCACGCGCAGAACCTCGATCCGGCGAACCCCGCGGTGCTCTCGCTGCTGCGCAAGGCGCGCGCCGGCCAGCCGCTCGATCCGCCGGCGCCGCTGCCGACCCCGGTGCAACCGCGGC
>JAIOQA010000500.1 GCA_021413675.1 Deltaproteobacteria bacterium
CGCGCGGCGCGCCGCCGCCGTTGCCGCCATCGAAGCGCGGTCCGCCGCGCATGCGCTTGCCGCGGCGCTTGGGGCCGCCGCCGCCACCTGGATCGTTGGGGGTCGCCGACGCCACGGGCGCCGAGTTGATGCGCATCGGACCGCGCACGTACTCGATCACCGGTCCGCCGGGCGCGCCGCCGGGCCGACCGCTGCGGACCAGCGGCTGGGCCTCGGGCATCGGCGCCGCGGTCGACATCACCGGCGACACGAACGCCGACTTCGGCGGCAGCATCGCGCGCCGCTTGCGACGGCGGCGGCGGCGACGACGGCGCGCCTCGGACGCGGTCGCGGCCTTGTCGTCGGTCGGCCGGGCCTTGGGCGCCTTGGGCGCCTTCGGCACGCGCTTGCGCGCGAGGATCGTGATCTCGCCGTTGACCTCGACCCCTTCCTCCGCCAGCTCGGCGGCGGTCTTGTCGATCACCTCGATGTCGTCGTCATCGTCCTCGTCGTCGTCATCCTCGTCGTCATCGTCTTCATCCTCGTCGTCGAGGTCGTCGTCGTCATCGTCGTCGTCATCGTCCTCATCATCGTCGTCGAGGTCATCGCCCTCGGCGGCCTCGCCGTCCTCGAGATCGTCGTCATCATCCTCGTCGTCATCGTCGAGGTCGTCGTCATCGTCATCGAGGTCGTCGTCCGCGTCGGCGTCACCGATCGGCGGCGCCACGGGCTGCGTCCCGGCGGTGCCCGCGGCGGCAGCCGCCGCCAGCGCGGCCAGCGCCCGATCCTGCTCCTCGTCCTCGTCGCGCGGCGGGGTCGCCGCGGGGGCGTCGCTGCGGCGGACCCGGACCACCGGGCCGGTCGGGGCCGGCGCGGTCGCGCTCGTCCGATCGCCGGACAGCGGCGTTGCGCCGGGGCGCGCGCCGTTGGCGCCATTCGCGCCATTGCTGCCGTGCCGTTGCGCATCGCCCGCGGCGCGGCGGATGACCGTCGGCCCCGGGGGCGTGGGTGCCGGCGCCGGCGCGGCCGGCTGATCGCCGGGGCGCCGCCTGACCGCCACCGCGGGACCGGTCGCGGTCGCGCGCACGCTGCCGTCCTTGGCCGAGCGCACCGTGACCGCAGGTCCGGCGGGCACGGGCGCCGCCGCGACCTCGGTCGGCTGATCGATCCGCACCACGCGGTGGCGGATGATCTTGCGGGGCTTGGACGCCGGCTCGCCGCCGCCGCCCTCTTCGTCGAGCAGCCGGGTGACCGCGAAGCCGAGGCGCGCGGCCTGGTTGGCGGCCGCGATCGCGGCGTCGCGCGAGCGCAGGCAGTTGTCGCAGCGGCCGCACGGCGGCGCGTCGGGTTCGCCGAGGTACGCCAGGATCACCTGGTTGCGGCAGCCCGGCGCCTTCACGTACGCGAGCAGCGCGTCGAGGCGCTGGCGATCGGCGATGCGCCGACCCTCGTACTGTCGCGCGCGATCGTTCAGCAGATCGTCGTCGGGCGGCGGGTCCGAGATCCGGTACAGCCCGGCCTCGCTCTCGGTGATGAACTGCTCGTCCTTGAGCAGGTTGAGCACCGTGCGCGTGCGCTGGCTGCCGACGCCGGACGCGATCGCGACGTTGGACATCGTCGGCGGCGAGTCATCGGGATCGCGCGAGTCGCGGAACGCCTCGAGGGCGTCGTAGACCGCGCGCACCTGGCGCCGCGTCGGGTAGGTGCCCGACAGGAAGTACTCCTGGATCGCGACGTCGTCGGGCGAGAACAGCAGCACGCAGCGCGACGGCTTGCCGTCGCGACCGCCGCGGCCGGCCTCCTGGGCGTAGGCCTCGAGCGAGCCCGGCACGTGGTAGTGCAGCACGTTGCGGATGTCGCTCTTGTCGACGCCGAGGCCGAAGGCGTTCGTCGCGACCATGACGATGTCCTTGGCCGCCATGAACCGCTCTTGCTCGGCCTCGCGCTCGTTCTTGGTGAGGCGACCGTGGTAGCGCGCGACCGGGATGCCCCAGCGCGCCAGCGCGGCGTGCAGCTCCTCGACCTTCTTGACGGTCGCGCAGTACACGATGCCCGGTCGCGGCAGCTTCTTCAGCAGCGTGACCAGCGTGCGCATCTTCTCGTCCTCGTCGGAGAAGACGATCACCTCGTAGTGGAGGTTCGCGCGATCGAACGTGGTCGTGACGGTCTCGGCGTCGGTGAGGCCGAGCTGCGCCATGATGTCGGCGCGGACGTGCGGCGGCGCGGTCGCGGTGGTCGCGAGCACCGGCGGGCGCCCGAGATCGTCGAGCGCCTTGCGCAACGACAGGTACGCCGGGCGGAAGTCGTGGCCCCACTGCGAGACGCAGTGGGCCTCGTCGACGACGAACCGCGACACGCCGACCTTGCCGGCGGCGTCGCGCAGGAACACCCGGAACTCCGGGTCGGCCATGCGCTCGGGCGTGGTCAAGAGCAGCTTGCCGCCGGGCGCGGCGATCAGCGCGTCCATCTCGCGGCGCTGGCGCGTGGTGAGCGTCGAGTCGATGCGGGCGACCGCGACGCCCTTCGCGAGCATCTTGTCGATCTGATCCTTGATCAGCGCGATCAGCGGCGAGACCACGACGGTGATGCCGGGCAGGACGAGCGACGGCAGCTGATACAGGAGCGACTTGCCGCTGCCGGTCGGCATGACCGCGAGGACGTCCTTGCCATCGAGCAGGTGGCTGAGCGCCTCGGCCTGCCCCGGGCGGAAGCCCTTGATGTGCAGGACGCGCTGCCCGATCTCGAGCAGGTCGGCGAGGTCGCCGCGCATGCCATGCTTGATCGTGTCCTTCGAGGACAGGGTGGGGCGGATCACCGCGTCGGGCACCACGACCTCTGGCGCGGCCTCGATGGGCAGCGCCATCTGCTCGCCGTCGGCCTTCGCGCGCTTGCTGCGCGACTTTGCCACCTTCGGCTCGGCGGCCTTCTCGACCGCCTTCTGCTGCGCGTCGGCCTCGGCCAGGCGCGTCGCCTCGGCCTCCTTCGCGGCGGCCGCTTCCCGGGCGGCCGCTTCACGCGCCGCCTCCTTGGCGGCGGCCGCGGCTTCCTTCGCGGCTTCCTTGGCCTCGCGCTCGGCCTCGCGTTCGCGTTCGGCCTCCGCGGCCTTGCGCTCGGCGCTCTCGCGCTTCGTCTCGGCCGCCTTCGCCTTGTCCTTGTCGGCGCGATCGGGTTTCGCGGCGACCTTGGCCGGCTTGGCCTTCGCGCTCGCGGTCTTGGGCGCCGCGGCCGCCCGGCTCTTCGCGGGCTCGGGCTTCTTCTTGGTGGCGGCGTCTGCGCGCTTGCGCTCGCCGGCCTTGCGCTTCGTCGTGGCCATCGCGTCCCAGTGCTCCTTGCCGGGTGCCGCCTCCGCTCGGTTCGACCGAGCGCCGCGACCGGTGAGGAGACCACCGAAGTCCGCGGGAGGAGGCCGCCCCAGGCGACCGACTCGACGACCTCTCCAGTTGCCCGGAGCACGTCGTCCGACTGAGTTGGACCATAGCACCTGGGCACGGCGCAAGGGCGAAATGGTGTCGATCTCTCGGCGTCCGGAATTCGGAGTCACACGCGAGTTGGTCCGCGTGGGGCGCGCGGCGCGGGCGCCGTGTTATGTCATGAGCATGGCGGGTTCGAACGACCGCCCGGTCCTCGAGGCGCGTGGGCGGCTCGAGCGCTTCAACGAGGACCGGGAACGAATCCTCGGCGAGGTCGAGCGGCGCGTGGTCGGACGGCGGCTCGCCGCCGCGGCCACCGGCGGCGATCACTCGCTCGAGTACGTGCTCAACGATGTCTGCTTCGCCGAGATCCGGCGGCTGGAGGCGGCGGGCGGCAAGCGCAACAAGAAGGCGCTGGATCACTGGCGCGACCTCGCGGGCCACCTGCGCGCGATGAGCGAGGCCGAGAAGCGCGCCGAGCTCGCGCGGCTGGTCGGCCATTACGGCAAGGACATCGTCGGCAACTTCGATCCGCGGGTGTATCGCTTCGCCAGCGATCTGTTGCCGTCGGCGCTCGGCTTCCTGTTCCGGCCGATCAGCGGCCTGCGCGACGGCGTCGCGGCGCTGCGCAGCCTCGACGAGCGGGTCTCGGTCGAGGGCGATCTCGACGTCGCGCGCGCGTGCGCCGAGCGCGGCACGCTCGTCGTGACGCCGACCCACTCGTCGAACATGGACTCGATCGTGATCGGCTTCGCGCTGATGCGCGCGGGCCTGCCGCCGTGCACCTACGGCGCCGGCAAGAACCTGTTCACGAACCCGTTCATCTCGTTCTTCATGCGCAACCTCGGCGCGTACCGCGTCGATCGCCGCCTGCGGTTCGAGCTCTACAAGGACGTCCTCAAGGAGTACTCGACCGTGCTGCTCGAGCACGGCTACCACTCGCTGTTCTTCCCCGGCGGCACGCGCTGCCGGTCGAACATCGTCGAGAAGAGCCTCAAGCTCGGCCTCCTGGGCACCGCGATCACCGCGTTCCGCAACAACGTGCGCGCCGGCAACCCGCAGCGCCGGATCTACGTCGTGCCGGCGACGATCAACTATCGCCTCGTGCTCGAGGCCGAGACGCTGATCGACGACTACCTCGCCGAGACCGGCAAGAGCCGGTACATCATCACCGACGACGAGTTCTCGCGGTTCGGCCGCATCGTCGAGTTCATCCGCAAGACGCTCGTGCACTCGGGCTCGGTCGTGATCCGCTTCGGTCGGCCGATCGACATCTTCGGCAACGAGGTCACCGACACCGGCGACTCGCTCGATCGGGCGGGGCGCCCGGTCGATCCGCAGGCCTACATCCGCGGCGCCGACGGCGAGGTCTCCGACGACGATCAGCGCGACGCCGAGTACACGCGGCTGCTCGGCACCAAGCTGGTCGCGGCCTACCCGCGCGAGACCGTGCTGCACGGCACCCACCTGGTCGCGCGCGTGCTCTACGACCGCGCGGCGACGATCGCCGGCACCCGCGACATCTACCGGCTCCTGCGCGCGCCCGCGTCGCAGCTGGTGATGCCCGCCGCCGAGGTCGCGGCCGGCGTGGATGTCCTGCTCCGGCGCATCGCCGCGGATCCCGAGTACGGCCACGTGCACGGCGAGTTCGCGGCGTCACCGACCGCCACCGTCGTCGACAACGCGCTCGCGGCGCTGGCCTCGTACCACACGCGGCCGGTGGCCACGCGCCACGGCGACCAGATCGCGGTCGGCGATCTCAAGCTGCTCTACTACTACCAGAACCGCACCCATCACATCCCGAGCGGAGGTCGGTCGTGAGTCGCGCGGACACCGTCGGCATCGTCGGCGCCGGATCGTTCGGCAGCGCGCTCGCCGCGGTGGTCGCGAGCACCGGGCGGCGCGTCATCCTGTGGTCGCGCGACCCGGACGTGGTCGCCGCGATCGAGCGCGACCGGCGCAGCCCGCGGCTGCCGGCGGCGCTGATGCCGCCGTCGGTCAGCGCGACCACCGAGGCGCGCCGCGTGACCACCGAGGCGCGGCTGATCGTGCTCGCGGTGGCGTCGACCGACGTCCGCGAGCGCGCGCGCGAGTTCGGCCGGCTGCTCGACGGCAACCACCTGCTGGTGCACGCGGTCGGCGCGCTCGCGTCCCCGGGCGCCGAGCGGGTCACCGAGGTCATGACCCAGGAGACGCCGGTCCTGCGCCTGGGCGCGCTCGCCGGGCCGGCGCTGCCCGCGGATCTCGCCGCCGGGCAGTTCTCGTCGATGGTCGTGGCCTCGCGCTTCGACGAGGTCATCGCCGAGGCCCGGCGCCTGCTCAACGCGCCGCCGGTGCTGCGCATCTACACCTCGCACGACGTGATCGGCGTCGAGCTCGCGGCCGCGCTCTCGGGCGCGTACACGATCGCGCTCGGCATCGCCGACGCCGGCGGCATCGGACCGGGGCCGCGCGCGGTGCTGGTCACGCGCGGGCTCGCGGAGGCGTCGCGGCTGGGCGCCGCGGCGGGCGGCGACGCGAAGACCTTCAGCGGCCTGGCCGGGCTCGGCAACCTGCTCGGGCGCAGCCGCGCGACCGACGGGCGCGCCGCGCGCGACTACGCGTTCGGGCTCGCCATCGCGGCCGGCAACCTGCCGCCCGAGGCCGACTGGCCCGAGGGCGCGCGCGCCGCGATCGCCGGCAAGCGGCTGGCCGAGCGCTACGGCGTGCGGATGCCGCTGTTGCGCGGGCTGGCGGGCGTGCTCACCGGGCAGATCGCGGTCGCCGATGCGGCGCGGCTCGCGGCCGACCAGGTGGCGACCGAGGAGTGATGCGGCGAACGCTGGTGCTCGCGCACGTGGTCGCCCTCGGGCTCGCCGCGTGCGGTCACGCGCAGGCGCCGCGCGCGCCGGCGGGCGTCGGCCGGCACGTGGCGATCTACATGCCGGGCCCCGACGATGCGCCCGCGACCGGCGGCTTCACCGGCGTGCTGCGCGCGCTGGAGCGGCCAGCGGACGGTGATGGCGATGGCGTCGACGGCGGCGATATCGTCGGCGAACTCGTCGATGGCGACGGCGGCCTGGGGCTGTCGGGGGCACCGCCGCCGCCGCCGTGGCCCGGCGAGGCGCCGGCACCGGCGTCGAGGAGCGTCGCGGTGGTCGACGATCGCCGCTGGCTCGCGGTGCCCGCCGACGGTCGCGTGACGATCGACGGTGTGGCTGCGACCCTCGCGCTCGACAGCGTGGTCGTCGAGCCGCTCGATGGCGCGGCGCTCGCGGTCTCGTGGTGCGATCGCCCGCCGGCGCCGGCTGGCGCGGGAGCCGCGCTGCGCTGCCAGCTGCGCGGCGTCATGGGCCGCCACCTCGTGCGCATCGCTTACACCGCGAGCGGCGCGTCGTGGCAGGCCAGCCATCGCGTCACCGCGCACCTCGACGCCGCCGGCCGCGGGACCGCGGCGATCCAGTCGACGTTCGTGATCGCCGCGCCCGGATGGCCCGCGGACGCCGCCGAGGTCGAGCTGTGGCGCGGCCTGCCCGACGGGCCGGCGTCGCCGGTGCAGGTCTGGTCGGGGCGCACGCCGCTGGCCGCCACCGTGTCGGTGCCGGGCACCGCCACGCCGCGCGAGGTCCGGGCGCGCACGATCGCGATCTACCGCGGCGCGGCGATCGCGTCCGCGCGACCGCCCACCGATCCGGCCTGGAACGAGGAGTCGCGCGCCGACGTCCAGGACTGGCTGCTGCTCGACGCGCCGCTGCCCGGCGGCCAGGCCGAGGTCGAGGTGGTGGGGCAGGCCGGCTCGCAGATCGC
>JAIOQA010000528.1 GCA_021413675.1 Deltaproteobacteria bacterium
CGGGAACCCACGCGCCCTCGCCGTCGCGTACCGCATGCGCCGGCGATTCCGGACCAGGTAGCCGATGTGCCCTGCCAGCTCGGCGCATCGCTCGCTCGGGATGTGCTTGCGCACCTGTCCGCGGAGGCTCGCGGGGACGGGCTCACCGTCGCTGGCGCCGACGCCGAGCGCCCATTCCGTCGCCGCCAGATCGCGCGCGATGCGATCCATCGCGGTGTCGCTGCGATCGAGCGCGGCACGGTACCGTGCGCGCCACGCCGCGGCCGTGCGGTCGCACGCCGCGAGGATCGCGACGGCGGCACGCGATGCGCCGCCTCGAGCTCAGCCGCCGATTGCCGCAGCGGCACCTGCGATTCCCCGCCCCCGCGCCCGCCCCCTACAGATCGAGCCCGAGCGTGAGCATGATCAGCCTGCCGGGCTGCGGCAGGCGGCTGTTGTAGTACCCGGCGCTGCCGACCCACTGCGCGCCCTGCCACCCGCCCGGAGTCTCGCCGGAGTCCGCGGTGCGGATGCCGGGGTGGGAGTACGGCGTGCCGAGTAGATTCTGGGCCTGGAGCGCGAGCGAGAGCGCCCTGGTGCCGACGTGATCGACGCGCAGGTTGGCGTCGACGATGAACGCGCCGTTGATCGAGCGCACGGGGTTCGAGGCGACCGTGGTGCGATCGCCCATGCCGCGGCCGCGCACGGTCGCGGTGAACCGGCCGCGGGTCGCGGTGCCGCCGAGCCAGACCTGGTGGCTGGCGAGATCGCCGATCGGCGCGCGCACCTCGCGATCGGCGCTGTCGAAGCTGGTCTCCTCGCTCCACAGATACGAGTAGTAGGCCCACAGCGACAGGCTCTCGAGGTGGCGCGGGTGCAGGAGCGCGCGCAGGTGGTAGTCGACGCCGACGACGGTGCGCGCGCCCTTGTTGGACGCGCCGCCCGCGAACTGCGTGATCGTGTCGTAGTTCTGCACGTAGTACGCGCTGACCAGGTTCGAGAAGCGCGCGGTGGTGTGGCTGAGGTTGAGCTCGAGCGTGCGCGAGTTCTCGGGCCGCAGGGCCGGGCTCGAGCCCGAGCCCAGCCAGCCGCCGTAGAGCTGGCGCGGGTTGGGCTCCTGGAAGCCCTCGCCGTAGAGCAGCTTGCCGAGGAACAGGCCGCGGCACGAGTCGACCTCGCCGACGTAGCCGATGCGGAGGGTCGGCGAGTGCGCCGCGCCGTAGTCCGAGTTGTAGTCGTAGCGCACGCCGAGGTGCAGCGCGTGGGTGTCGGTCTTGCCGAGGAGGTGGGCCTTGCGCAGCCGGGCCTGGGCGTAGATGCCGTAGTCGTCGGTGATCGGCCGCTCGACCGCGCGCAGCCCGGGATCCGGCGGACCCGGCAGCGGCACGTCGGCGGTGACGTCGCCGGGCGCGAGGTGCGGCCCGGTGGTGATGTCGTACGCGCTCTGCAGATCCTTGCGCTCGTAGCGCGCGCCGGCCAGCACGCTGACCAGCTCGCCGCGCTCGATCTCGACGTCCTCCGAGGCGCTGATCGAGCGGTTGGTGGCCTGCCAGTACGAGACCTCGAGCACCCGCGCCGCGGGCGTGCCCTCGTCGAAGCCCGACAGGAAGTACGACGGGCTGCCGATGCCGCTGGAGCGCGCGCGCACCAGGCTGCGCGAGGTGATGCCGCGCGCGACCAGGGCCTCGTAGCTGGCGTGCGCGCTCTGTTCGTACTGCTCCCAGCGCGCGTAGGGCTGGACCTTGTCGGTGGCGTAGACCAGGCCGTAGCCGGTGGCGAGCGCGTACGACGACGCGCCGAGCTCGAGGTTGCCGACGGTCAGCCGGGCGTCGAGGCCGTACTCGTCGACCGGCGAGCTCGCGCCGCGCGCCAGGTTCTGGAACTCGAGGTAGCCGCCCCACAGGGACGGATCGTCGGCGTAGGCCGCGCGGCTGTACTCGAAGCGATCGGCCGCGGCGGCGTCGGTCCAGTCGAGCGCGAGCCGGCCGGCGATCGACAGCCGCGCGCCGCCGACGTCCTGCTGGACGACGCCGTCGAGGATGCGGCGATCGAGGCGATCGCCATGGAACGAGCCGGTGGTCGCGCGGAACCGGACCACGGGCTCGGCGCGGTGCGCGCCGGTCAGCGTGATCACGTTGACCACGCCCATGAACGCGTTGGCGCCGTAGACCGCCGAGGCCGGGCCGTAGACCACCTCGACATGATCGATCTCGCTGATCGGCATCGCGGCGGCGACCGAGCCATCGCCGGTCCACAGCGAGTTGACGACCATGCCGTCGATCATCAGCAGGAACGGCTGGGTCAGATCGGTGCGGTAGCCGCGCCAGTAGACCTTGAGGTAGTTGTCGCCCCACGGCCGGACGACGTCCATGCCGGGCAGATCGTCGAAGATGTCGAGCAGCTCGCGGTAGCCGCGCGCCTCCATGTCCTCGCGGGTCAGGCGGATCACCACGCCGGGCGCCCGCGACTGCGACTCGCTCATGTTCGACGCGGTGGTGATCGTGACCGCGAGCAGCTCCTCGAGGCTCATGTCCGCGAGGTCCTCATCGGGCTCCGCGTCGGGATCCGCGGTCGAATCGTCCACGGGGGCCGGCGGCGACGCGGCCTCGACCGGCGCGGGC
>JAIOQA010000057.1 GCA_021413675.1 Deltaproteobacteria bacterium
CGGGTTCCTCACGATTCCCCGAGGACGCCTATTGTCCGGTGTACCGGACAACCTGCCCACACCGCCGCACGACGACGCGCGCCGACGCGGGCGTGGGCGAGCCGCGCCATCGCGGCGCAGCGATCACGTCGCGATCACCCCGCCGTCACGCCAGCGTCGCGCGGAGCCCGTCGACGAGCGCGACCTCGGCGCGGAACCCGAGCGCGGTGTGCGCGCGCTCGACCGCCGCCACCGAGCGCACGATCTCGCCGGCGCGCGGCGCCGCGTGCTGGATCGCCGAGCGCCCGCCGCACAGCTCGACGACGATCCGCGCGAGCTCGAGCACGGTGATCTCGCGCCCCGTCCCCACGTTCAGCGCAACCCGCGACGTGCTGTCCGACATCGCCGCTGCCACGACCGCGCGCGCCACATCACCCACATAGACGAAGTCGCGGGTCTGCCCACCATCCCCGAACACCAGCAGGTCGCGCCCGGCCCGCGCCCGGTCGGCGAAGATCGAGATCACGCCCGAGTACGGGCTCGACGGATCCTGGCGCGGCCCGTACACGTTGAAGAACCGCAGCGGCGTGGCCGCGACCCCGTGGACCGCCGCGTAGTAGTCGAGCGCGAGCTCCGAGGCGTACTTGTGGATGCCGTACGGCGACACCGGCTGGCAGTGCAGGTCCTCGGTCACCGGGAACGTGCTGACGTCGCCGTACACCGCCGCCGAGGACGCGAACGCGACCTTCTTCACGCCCATCGCGCGCGCGTACTCGAGCACGTGCAGCGTCGAGCCGTAGTTGATCTGACCATCGACGACCGGGCTGGCGATGGAGGCGATCACCGACACCTGCGCGGCGAGGTGGATGATCCGGTCGACCGGCCCGTGCTGCGCGGTGATCGGCGCGAGCGCCGCGAAGATCCCGGTCGAGACATCGCAGGTGACGATCTCGAGCACGCCCCCGCGGCCGATCGCCGCGGCCAGGTTGGCGCGCTTACCGGTCGAGAAGTTGTCGAGCACGACCACCCGCGCGCCCTGCTCGAGCAGGCGATCCACGGTGTGCGAGCCGATGAAGCCGGCGCCGCCGGTGACGACGACGAGAGGAGCGCGTTCCGACATCGTTCGCACTTACCACGACCGCCCACGCCCCCGGTAGCGCACGTGGCCCGACCGCTGGTGACGCGCATGCCGCGGTGCGCCGCGGCGAGCCTCTGACCGAATCGTGACCGAGGCCCGACCGGGCCCCTACCGGGTGCTTGCTACCCAGGATCCATGAACGAAGTCGCTGCGGCGCAGGCCAAGGGTTGGCGCGCCACCTACTTCCACAAGCTGACCCCGGCGTTCTGGGGCCTGCACGTCGCCGCGATCGTCGGCGTCGCAAGGCTGGGCTGGTCGTGGTCGGGCCTGACCCTCGCCCTCGTCCTCTACGGGGTGCGCCTGTTCTTCGTCACCGGCGGCTACCACCGCTACTTCTCGCACCGCAGCTACAAGACCTCGCGCGCGTTCCAGTTCGTGCTCGCGTTCGGCGCCGAGTCGACCCTGCAGAAGGGCGTGCTGTGGTGGTCGGCGCACCACCGCCACCACCACAAGATGTCCGACAAGCCGGGCGACCTGCACTCGGTGAAGCAGAGCGGCTTCTGGTGGGCGCACCTCGGCTGGATCATGAGCCGCGACTTCGAGGACACCGAGCTGGGCGCGGTGAAGGACCTCGCGCGCTACCCCGAGCTGCGCTGGCTCAACAAGTACTACCTGGTCCCGCCCCTGGTGATCGCCGCGCTGACCTTCGCCATCGGCGGCTGGTTCGCGCTGGTCTGGGGCTTCGTGGTGTCGAGCGTGCTCGCGTGGCACGGCACCTTCACGATCAACTCGCTGTCGCACGTGTTCGGCACCCGCCCGTACGCGACCACCGACGACTCGCGCAACAACGCGCTGCTCGCGCTCATCACCCTCGGCGAGGGCTGGCACAACAACCACCACCACTACCAGGTGGCCGCGCGCCAGGGCTTCCGCTGGTACCAGTTCGACATCACCTACTACATCCTCCGCGTCCTGGCCGCGGTCGGCCTGATCTGGGACCTCCACGGCGTGCCCCAGCACATCCTCGACGGCACGACCCGCGCGACCGCGCCCGCCTCCCCGCCAAGCGTCGCCGTGGCCGACCCCGTGGCATAGTCCCGCGGTGCGGTTCCCGCCGGCCAGCGTCCAGCTCCGGCGCGCCCAGCTCATCCTGATGCTGGTCGTGCTGATCCCGACCGTCTTGCTGACGGTCATCGGGTTGGTGCTCCTGGTCAGCGGCCAGGGCACCGCCTTCGTCGTCGTGGGCATCCTGGTCCTCACGCTGACCGCGACCGGCATCACCGGCTACATCCTGGTCAGCATCTTCGTCGGTAAAGGCGCCTCGTTGGTCAGACTCCAGAACTCCTTCATGTCATCGGTGTCGCACGAGCTGCGCACGCCGTTGACCTCGATGCGTCTGTTCATGGAGTCGCTGAAGAACAACCGTCTGACCAAGGACGACCAGCACAAGGTCGTCGAGCTGCTCGGCGGCGAGATCGACCGCCTCGACGCGCTGGTCGGCCGGGTGCTGGAGCTGTCGCGGATCGAGAGCGGCGGCCACGCCTTCCAGCCCACCACGTTCCTGGTCGCCGACCTCGTGACCGAGGCGGTGTCGGCGTTCGACGCCGCGACCCTCGCGCGGCCCACGACGATCGCGATCGATGTCGAGCCGGGCCTGACGATGATCGGGGATCGTGCGACTCTCGTCCGGGCCCTCGTGAACCTCCTGGTCAATGCCTGGAAATACTCCGATGACGACAAGCGCATCGTCGTGATCGCGCGCGGCATCGGGCGGCACATCGAGCTCGGCGTCCGCGACAACGGCATCGGCATCGCGGCGTCGGAGCGGAGCGCGATCTTCGACGAGTTCCACCGCGCGCCGGAGGCCTACAACCGCGGCGCGCCCGGGGTGGGGCTCGGCCTCGCGTTCGTGCGCGCGATCGCCCGCGCCCACAAGGGCAAGGTCGTGGTCGAGTCCGGGCCCGGCATCGGCTCGCAGTTCACGCTGCGCCTGAAGCGCGCCCGGGTCATGCCCGATCAGGCACAGGCCCGCCCGCCCTCCACCGCCGCGGCGACGCGATGACCAGCCCCCGCGACATCCTGATCGTCGAGGACGACGAGGCGATCGCCACCGGGCTGTCGCTCAACCTGCGCCTCGCCGGCCACACCGCGACCGTCGCCCGCGATGGCGAGGAGGCGATCAACGTCATCGGCGAGCGCGACTTCGACCTCGTGCTCCTCGATCTCAACCTGCCCCGCAAGAACGGCCTCGAGGTGCTGGCCGCGACCCGCGAGGCCGACAACCTCGTGCCGGTCATCGTGCTGTCAGCGCGCGACGGCGAGTTCGACAAGGTCGCCGCGCTCCGCCTCGGCGCCGACGACTACGTCACCAAGCCGTTCGCGCTGGCCGAGCTGCTCGCCCGCATCGACGCCGTGCTGCGCCGCGCGGGCACGACCACGCCCGCGCCCGAGCCGCCGCCGACCACGACCACCGACGTCATCCGGTTCGCCGACATCGTCATCGACGCCGCCCAGCGCACCGTCGTGCGCGGCGGCCAGCCGGTGAAGCTCACGCACCTCGAGTTCGAGCTGCTGCTGTTCCTCGCGCGCCATCCGCACCACGTCTTCTCGCGCGGCCGGCTCCTCACGCTGGTCTGGGGCCAGACCGCCGGCTCGGCGCGCACCGTCGACAACTTCGTCGGCCAGCTGCGCAAGCGCCTCGAGATCGATCCCGAGCGGCCGTGCCACTTCGTGACGGTGCGCGGCTCGGGCTATCGGTTCGATCCGTAGCTTGAGTCGCAGCCGCGTTGGCTCGACAGTGCGGTGTGCGTAACCCGCTCGTCCTCGCCGCCGCCCTGATCGCCGCCTGCGCGAGCACCGCGGCGCCACCGCGTTCGCCAGCTCCGCCGCCCGCGCGGACGACGCCGCCACCCGCCGCGTCGCTCGACGAGGCGACCGTCCGGGCGACGGGCCTCACGCTCGCGGCCGCGCTGTCCCCCTGCGACCAGGACAAGGTCACCGCGCTCCTCGATCGCCCGGCGCTGCGCGCGCTGATCGAGGCGCGCGCGCCCGGCGACGATGCGCTGGCGCTGGTCGAGCTCTTCGTGTCGACCGGCGCGGTGAAGCTGTGCGCGTGGTTCGACGATCCCGTCGAGGTCCGCCTGCTCCGGGTCCGCGACGTCCACGGCGTGCGGCAGGCGCTCATCCGCAAGGTCAGCGCCGCCGGCGTCGGCTACTTCGATGTCCGGGTCTCGGTCGGCCCGGATGGCCCGCGCATCGTCGACGTGTACTCGCACAACAACGGGACCTGGCTGGATCAGGAGATCGCCGACGCGCTGCTGCTGTCGGGCGCCGAAGATCCGATGGTCGGGGTCACGACGATGCAGGTCAACGCGCTGGACGACGCGGGCAAGCCGGCCGACGCGCTCGCCGCGCTCGACACGCTGCCCGAGGCAACGCGGAACACGCGCGCGATCCAGAGCTGGCGCGTCGCGATCGCCGGGCGAATCTCGCCGACCGCCTATGCCCAGGCTGCGGCCGAGCGTGCGCGGCGGTTTCCCGACGACAAGCCCACCCCGTTCGCGGCGATGAACCGCGCGTTCATGCGCGCCGACTTCGACGAGGCGCTCCACCAGCTCGACCTCATGGACGCCGAGATCGGGGGCGATCCGCTGCTCGACGCGTTGCGCGCCGGCGTGATCGCGCAGCGCAACCACCCTGGCGATCGCGCGATCGCCGCGGCGCTGGCCGCGCACGCCGTCGTTGCCGAGCCCGAGCTCGCGATGTCGCACGCCGTGCAACTCGGCATCGCGCTCGCGCAGGGCCAGTGGGCGACCGCGGTCACCGCTCTCGACGACCTCGCGCGCCAGGTCGGCTTCACGGTGCCCGAGGCCACGCTGAGCAAGATGCCCAACGCCGCCTCGTTCCTCGCCACGCCCGAGTACCAGGCGTGGCGCGCGCGGCATCCGTGACCAGACAGGCGTGAGATCGATGGAGACCGCGCCACCACCCGCGCGGATCGCGCCAGACGCACGCGACCGCGATCACAGCACACGCGTGGATCGGCGCGCGCGCGACCGATCTGTTCTGCTGCGGGTCGGCACATCGCAGTAGCCTCGCCGGATGCTTCGCGGTTGTACCCACGCGGCGCTCGCCGCGCTGCTCATGCTCGCGGCCTGCGGCGACAACGCGGCCCCGGCCATGCCCGACGGCGGCGTCGGCCCCGACGCCGGCGATCCGGACGGCTGCCGGGTCGTGACGCTCGGCGAGCCCGACTTCCAGTTCAACCTGTTCGGCCAGCTGACCGGCCTGCGCTATCCGGTCACGCCGAACCTCGAGGGCGCGGCGGCGGATGTCCTGCGCGTCGAGCTCTACGACTCCACCACCGGCGGCCTGCCGCCGCTCGCCACCGGGACCTTCGATCTCGGCGCCGCGCCCGACGATGACCTCGCGACCTGTCAGCACTGCGTCTGGCTGTCCACCGACGATCAACCGGACGCGGCGCTGGGCATCGTCTACTACCAGGCCGCCGGTTCGCTGACGCTCACCCAGGTCGCGGATCCCATCGAGCCGGTGTTCGCCGGCAAGACCTCGCGGGTCGTCCTGCGCCGCGCGACGGTGACCACCGACGGCCACGTGCAGCTGGTCGACGGCGGCGACTGCGTCGCGATCGACGGCGTCGACTTCGACACCGCGCCGACGCCGGGCCGGAGCTGCCTCTCCGCCGAGGACTGCGGCAACGCGCTGCTCGAGGTCTGCGATCCGGCCAGCAACACCTGCGGCGATCCGCAGTGCGGCGAGTTCCAATCGTGTCCGGACGCCGGACAGATTTGTCTCACGCAGTACCACGAGCTCTTCCAGGGCGCGTGCTACACGTCGTGCGATCCGCGGACCCCGGCCGCAGGCTGTGCGGCGCCCGAGCGCTGCATCCAGCTCGGCGTCGATCCGGGCCTCGGCATCTGCAAGACGGTCGGCGGTGGCGCGGTGGGCGCGGCCTGCGCCGCCGAGGACAACGCCACCGCGTGCGCGATCGGCGCGGTGTGCTCGTCGGTGACCTCGACCTGCGCCGCGACCTGCGCGTTCTACGACGCGGCCCCGGGCTGCCCCGATGATCGCCTGTGCAGCCTGTTCGGCGTGTGCGAGCCGCCGACGGCGGGTTCGCCGGTCGCGCTCGGCGAGGCGTGCGGCGCGGGCGCGGCGCTCGCCGACGGCTGCGGCCCCGATGGCGAGGCGTTCCGCGGCGTGTGTTTCGGCTATCGCCCGGAGGATCCGCTGATCTGCGAGCGCGCCTGCCTCGGCGATCTCGGCTGCGGCGTCAGCGAGTTCTGCGCGGTCCGCTTCACCTCGGGCCTCGGCGTGTGCAAGCCGCTGCCGGTCTGTGGCGACGGCGCGCTCGGCGAGATCAACGAGCTCTGCGACGACGGCAACCAGGTCGACGGCGATGGCTGCAGCGCCGACTGCCAGACCGTCGAGTACGGCGTGATCTGCGCGCAGCTCGCTCCGCTCGCGGTCGACTCGATCGTCACGGGCGACACCGCCGCGGCCCGCGATGGCTTCATGAGCAGCTGCCAGTTCGGCAGCTCGCGCGCCGCGCTGTTCGCAGTGACGCCGCCAGGCCCCGGCCGGCTGAGGCTCCACCTGACCTCACCCACCGATCAGACCCTGTCCTTGCGCAGCGCCTGCGCCGACGCGACCAGCGAGGTCGCGTGCGCCGAGCGCGCCAACGCCGGCGCGACCGAGGAGCTGGTCGTGCAGATCACCGACGCCGCCCCCACCGCGCTGACCGCGATGGTGTCCGGCTCGACCTTGCTCGAGGAGGGCCCGTTCACGCTGTCCGCCGACTTCGTCGCCGAGGACTGCGGCGACGGCATCATCGCCGGCAACGAGGTGTGCGACGACAGCAACACCACCAGCAACGACGGCTGCCGCGGCGACTGCCGCGCCATCGAGTACGACTACTACTGCGCCCAGGCCGCGCCGCTCGACACCAGCGCCGCGAACACCGGCGACACCACCGGCGCGCCGCACCTCTACGAGAACAGCTGCTCCAACCCCGCCGGCACCGGCCCCGATCGCCTCTACAGCTACGTCGCACCGAGCGCCGGCACGCTGTCACTGCGCCTCGATCAGGGCGTGAACGATCTCGCCCTCGCCGTCTTCGATGGCTGCGGCGCGCCCGCGCAGATGACCGAGCTCGCCTGCTCGAGCGTCGTCGATGTCGAGGCCGCCGACGTGACCCTGACCGCGGGCCAGCACATCACGATCGTCGTCGATGGCTTCTCGTCCGGCAGCCAGGGCCCGTACAGCCTGACCGCGACGTTCACGCCGCAGTGAGGGCGCCGTGCTAGCGTTGGGTATGGCCGCACCGGACGTGCAACAGCTCCTCGAGCTCGACCTGGAGGCGCGCATCGCCCTCGTCGAGCGGCTATGGGAGAGCATCGTCGAGGACGCCAACGCTGGTGCCTCGCTGCCGCTGTCCGCCGAGCACAGGGCGTTGCTGGACGCTCGCCTGCGCGAGGATGACGCCGATCCCGGCGCCGCGATTCCCTGGGCGGATGCCCGAGCTCGCCTCCGCGGGCGATGACCTACGCGCTCAGCGTACACGCTCGCGCGCTGGCCGAGATCGAGGGAGCGCGAGAGCGCTACGCAGCCGTCGGTCACGGCGATTCGTTCATCGCCGAGATCGACGCGGTGTTCGACGCTGTCCGCGCAATGCCGCTGCGTTTCCCGGCGGTCCATGGAGCGATTCATCGCGCCTTGCTTCGCCGTTACCCGTTCTCGGTGTTCTTCCGCATCCGGCCAGCCACCGATCTCGTCGTGATCCTCGCGGTCTTGCCGCAGCGCGCAGATCCAACGAAATGGCCCAGGCCGTGACCGCGACGCACCGTTGCCGGATCGACTCGTCCCCGTCCCTGTCCCCATCCCGCCGGTGACCGCCCATCCGGCGTGTCACACTCGAGCATGCGCCTTCGCGTCCTCGGACTCCTGCTCGCCGCGACCATCGCCACCACCGTCGCGCGCGCCGACGACGCCGGCGCCCGTCCCGCCGAGCGCCCGGAGAAGCAGGCGCTCCGCCTGGTGAACGCCTACCGCGCCGCCGCCGGGCTTCCGCCGGTCAAGCTCGACGCCAAGCTCAGCAAGGGCTGCATGGAGCACGCCGCGTACATGCGCGCCAACCGCGGCACCGACGCGATGGCCGGGCTGAACGCGCACACGCAGCGGCCCAACCTGCCCGGCGCGACCCCGGCTGGCGCCGCCTGCGGCAAGGCCGCCGATCTGTTCCCCGGCGTCTCCGATCTGCAGGTCGCGGTCGACGGCTGGATGGCGTCGCTCTACCACCGGCGACCGGTCCTGACCCCGTCGCTGGCGCGGATCGGCGTCGGCTACGCGCGGCTGCCCGACGGCTCGCTGATGGCCGCGCTGATGTTCGTCAACGACAAGGACGCCACGCCTGCGCGCGCCGTGATGTACCCCGCCGATCGACAGACCGACGTGCCGCTCGAGTTCGGCAACGAGGTGCCCAACCCGATCCCCGGCAACGGTCGCGGCGGCTATCCGATCACGCTCCAGTTCCCCGCGTTCGATCCGGTGACCGCGGTCAAGGCGACCTTCACTGACGGCAAGGGCCACAAGGTGCCGTTCTATCTGTCCGACCCCGAGCACCCGGCGACCTCCTTTGGCCAGTACGGCGTGATCTGCGTGATCCCGAAGGTGCCGCTCGCGGCATCGAGCCGCTACACGGTCGCGATCGACGCCACCTGGAATGGCCAGGCGGGCCACTGGAGCACCACCTTCACGACGCTGTCGCTGCGCGCAGTCGACGCCGCCGACGAGAGCGCGATCGCCCAGGCGGTCGGCGTCGCCAGCCGCGTCCGCGGCACCGTCCTGCAGGGCGGCGAGATCGACGGCGGCACCGTGTTCCTGCAGATCGGCCAGGCCACCGGCAAGCGCTACAAGATGGTGTCGGTCATGATGCCGCCCGCGGTGTGGCGCGAGGTCGGCGGTGGCGCCGAGCCATCGACGTGGACCGGCAAGACGGTCGAGGTCGAGGCCACGCCGGTCGTGGTCGGAAAGGTGTACGCGAATCTCCCGATCAGCGTCGCGGCGCAGGTGCGGGTGATCGCGGCGCCCTGACGGATCCGGACGCGCAGGGCGTCACCCTGAGGAACCAGCTGAGTCTCCTCACGTTTTCAGCTGGGCGAGGCGACCGGCGGGCGCGTCCATGGCGGATCCGCCCTCCCGTCGGCGCCCCGATGGCCGATGATCGAGAACGTACCCAATCGAGGCCAGCCATGAAGATCGCGAATGTTTCAACGGGGAGCCAACCGACCGGCATGCCGAGCGTGCCCACGTCGGTCTCGAAGGACGACCTGACGAGCATGCGCGACCACCTGAAGCAGGGCGGGCAGGACACCGGCTCGATCGACAAGCTGATCGCCACGTTCGACAAGGCGGCCGGCAGCAACGGCAAGATGTCGATGACGCAGTTCAAGTCCTTCGCCTCCGACAACGGGGTGACGCTGCCCGATCCGAGCAAAGGCCCCCCGGGCAACTCGGGTGGAGCACGCCGCGCCGGACCGCCTCCGTCCGGGGGAATGCCGCCGGCGGGCGCGCATGGCGGCCGCGGCGGACCCGGCGCAGCGACGGCCGCGCCAGCGACGTCGGGCGCGAGCAGCGGCTCGTCGAAGGATGTGACCATCGAGTCGGATTCCGATCTGGAAAAGGCGGCGAACCAGGGCGATCAGAAGGCGCTCGCCGAGCTCAAGCGTCGCGAGACGGAGCGAGCCCGGACACACGAGCAGTCGGTCCTCGACTCGGTCGACGCCTCGCTTCTCGGTGCAAAGAGCGGCTCCGTCGAATAGTCGGGAGGGCGCCGCCGGCCCGCGCGAGGCTTGTGGGCCGCGATCGCGGTCGCGCTTGCAGGCCGAGCAGTCACGCAACGCCGTGAGCGACGAGCTCGATCACCTCGGCTACCGCGCCGAGGACTTCCTCCGCGAGCGCCAGACCGCTGCGAACGATCCACGGGTCGCGCTGCCCTGTGGTTCACCGTAGTTTAGATGGGTCCAGATGCAGCCGCCCGACACGATCCGGGGCGAGTTCGAACGTTTCCTCGACCTCGACTGGGAGTGCGCGGGGTAGCGGGCGCGCTTGCTCGAGGAGGTGATCGCCGCGCTCGGTCCTCTCGTGGTGGAGTTCTCATGCCCATGGCGCACGTCCCGCGCCGAGGGCGCACGCGACCTGCCACGGTCGCACGCAACCTCGCATCGCCCTCGTCACGGGACCTGCGCCTTCGAGGGCATGAACCCCACCACGAACGGACCTCGCTTTCGCGCGTACGATCTCGCCCTCGAGGCGCTGCAGCTGCTCGCTGCGCCAGTCGCGCGGATCCGCGCCGCGGATCGCAGCCTCGCGGATCAGCTGCAGCGCGCGGCGGCGAGCGCCGCGCTGAACATCGCCGAGGGCGCGCACCGCCGCGGCCGCGATCGCGCGCACTTCTATCGGATGGCCGCCGGTAGCGCCTCGGAATCGCGCGCGACCCTCGAGATCGCGGCCTCGCTCGCCTACGTCGATCGCGCCGAGGTCGCCGCCGCGTGGCGCGCGCTCGATGGCGTCGTCGCGATCCTCTGGCGCTGCACGCACTGAGCGCGCGGGCGCCCGTCCGTCGCGCGATCGCGCCAACGCGCGCAGCGCGGCACCCGCCCTCGCCCAGGGCGAGTTCCGCAGCGCCACGACCGAGCACGGGTCTACGCGACCACGTCGGAGGCGCGCTCGGGCGCCGATGCGCGCGATCTCGTCACGCGAGGACTGTCTGAGCGTCTGAGCCCTGGGCGAGTGGCGGCGTGTCGCGCGAGAGCGCGTGCTCGTGCGTCGCGCACGACCGGGACGGGGACAGGGACCGGGACCGGGACCGGGACCGGGACCGGGACCGAGACCGAGACCGAGACCGAGACCGACACGGCCACAGGCACGGCCACGGCTGCGGACTCGGACACGGACACGGACACGGCCACGGCCACGGACTCGGACACCGACCCGGAGCGGCCCCGCCGGCCCAGCGAATGCGCTAGCTTCCCTGCATGGCCGAGACGGTGTTCGCGAAGATCGTTCGTGGCGAGATCCCCTGCCACCCGGTGTACGAGGACGAGCTGGTCCTCGCGTTCCTCGACATCAACCCGCTGTCGCGCGGGCACGTGCTGGTCATCCCCAAGGCCACGGCCGAGACCCTCGACCAGGTCGACGATGACACCGCGGCGGCGCTCGGGCGCGCCCTGCCCCGCGTCGCGCGCGCGGTCATGAAGGCGACCGGCGCGACGGCGTACAACGTCCTGCAGAACAACGGCGCGAGCGCGCACCAGGCCGTGTTCCACGTGCACTTCCACATCATCCCGAAGTACGACGACGGCACCGGCCTCGGCATCAGCTGGCGCATCGGCGCGCTCGGCGAGGACCCCAAGGGCCTGGCCGCCGCCATCGCCGACGCGCTGTGACCCGGCGCCTGCTCGCCCTCGCCGCGCTCTGCGCGAGCGGCTGCATGACCACGCGCTACCTGGCGCAGGCCAGCTACGGGCAGTTCGATCTGCTGGCCAAGGCCCGGCCCATCGACGAGGTCATCGCCGATCCCGATGTCTCGCTGCGGGTGCGCACGCTGCTCGCGGGCATCCCCGACATCAAGGCCTACGGCGCGAAGCGCGGCCTCGATACCCACAAGAACTACAAGACCTACGTCGAGCTCCCCGACGACGCCGCGGTCTGGTTCGTGGGCGCGTCCAAGCCGCTCGCGTTCGAGCCGCGGCAGTGGTGCTTCCCGATCGCCGGCTGCTTCGCCGGCCTCGGCTGGTTCGATCGCGAGGACGCCTTCGATCACCGCGACCAGCTGCTCGCCGAGGGCTGGGATGCGTTCGCGCGGCCCGCCGCGGCCTACTCGACCGGCGGCTGGTTCCCCGATCCGGTGCTGTCGGCGATGCTGTCCGAGGGCGACGACGCCTGGGCCGAGCTCGCCAACGTCATCCTGCACGAGTCGGTGCACGCGACCGTGTTCATCCCCGACGAGCCGTTCTTCAACGAGGCGTTCGCCGAGTACGTCGCCGATCGCATGGCCGACGACTGGGTGCGCGAGCGCTTCGGCGAGGCCTCGGCGGAGCTCGCCGCGTATCGCGAGAGCCAGGCCGACCGCGCGGTCCGCACCGCGCGCGAGCTGCGCGCCTACGACGACCTCGCCGCGCTCTACGCCGGCCACGAGCCCGACGCCGTGAAGCTGACCAAGAAGGCCGCGATCATCGACGCGATGGTCGCCGACCTGCAGCTGCGCTACCGGCCCGACAACGCCTCGCTCATCGAGCTGCGGGTCTACCGCGCCGCCGGCGACGGCTTCGCCACGGTCCAGGCCGCGTGCGGCGGCTCGCTCGAGCGGATGCTGGCCGCCGGCAAGCGCCTGCGCCGCGCCGACTTCACCAAGGAGCTCGAGGACAACCTCGGCCACGTGCTCGCGCACATGGCCGACCTGTGCCGATGAGCAGTGACGAGAAACTGGATCAACTTCCCGCGATCAATCACGTTACCTACAGGAGGCCACATGCGCTTGGCAGGAGCGGCGATCGCCGCGTTGATCGTGTCGCTGACGCTCGCCGGAGAGGCGCGCGCCGATCGCTGGCACACCGTGGCCCCGCACCAGACCCTCCGCTCGATCGCCAAGCGCTACGGCTGCTCGGTCGCCGAGATGAAGCAGGCCAACCAGCTCGACGGCGATCGCATCGGCGCCGGTGAGCGCCTCATCATCCCCGAGTGCGACGACGACGACCGGCCCAGGAAGATCGAGCTCGTCGATGGTCAGAGCATCGGCAAGCCGTGGCACGGCCGGCTGGTCAAGCCCGCGCGCCTCGCCGACGGCCGCGGCTATCACATCCGCCGCTCGTACCGGACCTACGGCGCGACCCACGTCGTCGGCTATGTCACCCGCGCGCTGGCCGAGGCCCACAAGAAGTTCCCCAAGGCCCACGTGCTCGCGGTCGGCGATCTGTCGCAGAAGAGCGGCGGCCAGATCAGCGATCACCACTCGCACCAGACCGGTCGCGATATCGACATCGGGTTCTTCTACAAGAAGAAGCCGGCCGCCTATCCCGACGCGTTCGTCACCGCGAACGACAGCAACCTCGACTGCGAGAAGACCCTCGGGCTCATCGAGCGGTTCGCGGCGTCGCAGGGCAAGCCCGGCGGCGTGAAGATGATCTTCCTCGACTTCGGCGTGCAGGGGATCCTGGTCCGCTGGGCCCGCGATCACGGCTGGGACGACGATCGCATCGAGCGCCTGTTCCAGTACCCGCACGGCCGCGGCTCGAGCGATGGCCTGGTCCGCCACGAGCCGAACCACGCCGATCACTTCCACGTCCGCTACAACTGCCCGCCCGACGACGATCGCTGCGAGTAGGCGCGCACGAGTGGTCGCGCGCCGCGAGATTGGCGACACTGCGGTCGATGACCGACGTCTCGATCCGGCCCGCCCGCGCCGACGACTTCGACGCGATCGCGGCGATCACCAACCACTACATCACGTCGACGGCGATCCACTTCGGCGACACGCCCGAGACTGCCGACGGCATGCGCGCGCTGTGGCGCGACGGCCAGGCGCGCTACCCGTGGTTCGTCGCGCACGACCACGACGGCGCGGTGATCGGCTACGCCAAGGACGCGGCCTACCGCACCCGCGCGGCCTACGCGTGGATCACGGAGGCGGGGCTGTACCTCGCGCCAGATCGCCGCGGCGGCGGGGTGGGCACCGCGCTGTACACGGCGCTGCTCGGCGAGCTGCGCGCGCGCGGGTTTCGCTCGGTGATCGGCGGCATCGCGCTGCCGAACCCGCGCTCGGTCGCGCTGCACGAGCGGCTCGGGTTCACGTCGGTCGGGGTCGTGAAGGGCGCGGGCTGGAAGTTCGGCGCCTGGCACGACGTGGGCTTCTGGCAGCTCGCGCTCACGGACGACGGCGGCCCACCGGGCGCGCCGCCCGGCAGCTGAACGCCGCGCGACCCGGTGATAAGGTCGGCTCATGGCGATGACCACGACCGCAACCGGCCTCCAGTTCGAAGACACCGTCGTCGGTACCGGTGCTTCTCCCCAGCGCGGCCAGACCTGCGTGATGCACTACACCGGCTGGCTCTGGGTCGACGGCGCCAAGGGCGCCAAGTTCGACAGCTCCGTCGACCGCGGCCGGCCGTTCACGTTTCCGATCGGCCAGGGCCGCGTCATCAAGGGCTGGGACGAGGGCGTGGCGACGATGAAGATCGGCGGCAAGCGCACGCTGCTCATCCCCGCGGAGCTCGGCTACGGCGCGCGCGGCGCGGGCGGCGTGATTCCGCCGAACGCGACGCTGCTGTTCGAGGTCGAGCTGCTCGGCGTGCAGTGATCGATCGCGCCTGAGCACACGAACGCGCGTCGCTGATCGCGCGAATCGTGGGCCGCATCGCACGTTCGTCGATCGATGATCGCGTGCGATCCTCGTCGAGGAACGCCGCACTTTCGTTGCTGCGGCCTCGCGGCCTCACCGAATTCCGGAAGCCTCTCCGGATTCCGAAGAGCGCGATGGCGCGCGCGCGAGGAATGTCGCGCGCCTGCGATCGGCACGCCGCGTGCTGAAGGCCGAGGCATGTCCACGACAGAGATCTTGTCCTCGACTCAGCTCTCGTCGAACCGTGTCTGGGGTCAGCTCGGCGCCACCACCGCCGCGGAGATCCTCGACGGCTGCCGCCGAAGCCGCATCACCGGCGAGGTGCGCTTCCACGCCGATGGCCGCGACGCGATCGTCGAGCTGCGCGCCGGATCGATCGAGCGCGTCGAGCTCGATGGCGCGACCGGCGACGCCGCACTCGAGCGCCTGAGCGCGCTCGCCGAAGGCACGTTCGAGGTCGAGCAGCGCCTGCCCGATCTCGGCGGCGCGCTCGGCTCGGCGGCGGAGTTCCACGGCGACCTCGCCGAGATCCCGCTCATCCAGGTGATGCGGCACGTGGAGGCCCACGCGCTGACCGTCACGATCACGATCGTGCGCGAGTGGGATCGCGCGACGATCGTCTACCGCGACGGCGACATCGCGAGCGTCGAGGTCAACGGTGACACCGACGAGGATCGCCTGGGCGAGCCGCTGGCCTGGGCGAGCGGCGCGTTCCGCGTTCGCGCCTCCGAGCTCGAGCTACCGGTGCCGTCGCGCCGGGCGCCGCGCCGCGCGCCGACCGAGCCGTTCCAGATCGGCCACGTCGCCGGCCTGCGCCGCAACGCGCGCGCACCCGAGCCGAGCGCGCCCGAGGTGGTGTTCGAGGCCGAGGGCAGCGCGCCGCACGCGGTGCCGGTGTTCGAGATGCCGTCGGTCAGCGCCCCGATCGCCGCCGCGCCCCCGCCGGTGTCCGAGGCGCGCGCGTCCCGCGCCGCCACCGCGGTCCCGCTGCGCGGCCCGCGCGGCCAGCTGCGCCGCCTGCTCGGACGCGCGCGCCGCGTGCTCGACTGGCTCGACGCGCGCATCGCCTGATCGCCCGGCAAACTTCGATCGGCCGGGATCCCGGAAGAATCGAAGCCGGGCCCGGTGCGTCGGACACCGAGCATGTCCTCGCGCCTGACCGCCCCGTTCCTGGCCGTCCTCGCCCTGACCGCCGCAGCTGCAGCGTGTGAGGGGCCGCCGAGGTCGGTGGGCGCCAGCGGTCCCGCGCCGGCGCCCCTGCCGCAGGCCTTGCCCACGCAGGCCGCCGTCGACGACGCCGCGCGTTTGGCGCCATCGCTCCGCGCGCTCGCGCTCGATCTGCATCATCGGGTCGCGGTGGGCGACGACAACACCGTGGTCTCGCCGGCCAGCGTGGCCATCGCGCTCGGCATGGCGCAACTCGGCGCGCGCGGCACGACCGCGGACGAGCTCGCCCACGCGCTGCACCTGTCGACCGCGACCGGCGACGGCGCGGCCCTCGCTGGCCTCGCCGCCGTGCTGCAAGGCAAGGCCGCCTCCTGGGAGCTGGCCTCGGCCAATCGCCTCTGGGCCGCCGAGAGCCTGACGCTGCGTCCCGACTACGTCGAGCGCACTGGCGCCAGCCTCGCGCGCACGGACTTCGCGGAGCCCGCCGCGGCGGCGCGCATCATCAACGCGTGGATCGCCGCGCAGACCCGCGACCGGATCACCGACCTCATCAGCCCCGCCGCGCTCTCCGCGTCGACGCGGCTGGTGATCACCAACGCGCTCTACCTCAAGGCCGCCTGGCGATCGCGGTTCTCCGCCGGCGCGACCGAGGGCGCGCCGTTCACCGCGCTGGATGGCAGCCGCGTGGCGACGCTCCTGATGCACCAGCGGGGAGAGTTCGCGCTCGCCGCGCACGGCGGCGCGCATGCGGTCGCGTTGCCGTACGCCGGCGGCGCGCTGTCGTTCATCGCGATCCTGCCTGACGCTCCGGCGGACTTTCGCCGCTACGAGCAGGAGCTCGATGGCGCGCGGCTCGGCGACCTCCTCGACCACCTGGCGCCTGCGCAGGTGAGCGTGAGCCTGCCGCGCTTCGAGGTGCGCGCGTCCACCCCGCTGCGCGACGCGCTCGAGGCGCTCGGCGTGAAGGCCGCGTTCAGCGACCACGCCGACTTCAGCGCCATCGCCGCCGAGCCCCTGAGGATCGACGCCGTGATCCACCAGGGCTACGTCCGCGTCGACGAGTCAGGCACCGAGGCGGCGGCGGCGACCGCAGCGGTCCTCGTGGTCCGCTCGATCCCGCCACCGAGCTACGACTTTCGCGCCGACCGCCCGTTCCTCTACGTGATCCTTCACAACACCACCGGCGCGATCCTGTTCATCGGCCGCATGGTCAAGCCCGCGCCGATCGCCTCCTGATCCGGCGCGACGCTACTCGCGCGCGTCGACCAGGTGCACCTCGATGCGCTTGTCCGGGACCAGCCACATCCCGGCGACCACCGCGTAGCAGGCCACCGAGGCCCACGGCGTCAGGAACGCGAGCGGGATCGCCGCCGCGTAGCCGGCGATCGACAGGAGCGACTTCACGTCGCGGCCGACCGCGGCCTTGAGCCGCGAGTTCGCGCCCTGGTCGCGGATGATCGCGTTCTGCAGCAGGAAGTACGCGAAGCCGGCCATCAGCATCACCACGCCGTAGATCGCGGTCGGCGTCGCCGGGAAGTGGTTCTCGCCCATCCAGCCGGTCACGAACGGCACCAGCGACAGCCAGAACAGGAGGTGCAGGTTGGCCCACAGGATCCCGCCGTTCACGCGGGTCGCCATGTGGAGCATGTGGTGGTGGTTGTTCCAGTAGATGCCGACGTACACGAACGACAGCACGTAGCAGACCATCACCGGCCACATCGCGCCGAGCGCGGCGAGGCTGGGATCGTGCGGAACCTTCAGCTCCAGCACCATGATCGTGATGATGATGGCGATGACGCCATCGCTGAACGCCTCGAGCCGACCCTTGGTCATCGGCGCCCAGCGTAGCAACGCCCCGCGGCGATGACTCGTCGCGGGGCGCGCGTGCGGCGCGAACTAGAAGATCTTGCGCCAGGCGTCGCCGGCGCGCGCGACCAGGCCGCCGCCGTAGAGCGTCTGGATGAGCCCGCGGACCCGCTCGTACGCGTTCTTCGGCAGCTTGAACGAGGTCACCGCCAGGGGCAGCGAGAACACCTCCTCGGCCGTGCTCTTGGTGCGCGTGAACTCGCGGATGCCCTCGTCGCCGTGGATGCGGCCGAAGCCCGACTCGCCGACGCCGCCGAACGGCAACGACGTGATGCCGGCGAACGCGACCACCGAGTTGATCGAGGTCATGCCGGCCTTCACGCGGTTGGCGAGCTCGCGCACCGCGTGCTTGCCCCACACCGACGAGCCCAGGCCGTACTTCGAGTCGTTCGAGAGGCGCACCGCCTCGTCGACCGAGCTGACCCGCGCGATCGGCACCACCGGCCCGAAGGTCTCTTCCTTCATGACCTTCATGTCCTGGGTGACGTCGACGAGCACTGTCGGCTGGATGTAGTTGCCGCTGATCGCGTCGGGGCCGCCACACAGCACCTTGGCGCCGCGCGCGACGGCGTCCTGGAGGTGATCCTTGACGATCGCGACCTGGGCCAGCGACGTCATCGCGCCGAGGTGACCGTCGTCGCCGCCGACCTTGAGCGCGCGGACCTCGTCGACCACCTTCGCGACGAAGCGATCGTAGATCGCGTCGACGACATAGATGCGCTCGATCGACACGCACGCCTGCCCGGCGTTGGTGAGCGCGCCGAACACCGCGCCCTCGGCGGCCTTGTCGACGTCGGCGTCGTCGGCGACGATCATCGCGTCCTTGCCGCCGAGCTCGAGCAGCACCGGGGTCAGCCGCTCGGACGCGGCGGCCATGATGCGCTTGCCGGTCGCGGTCGAGCCGGTGAACGCGATCTTGTCGACCGTGGACTTCGACAGCGCCGCGCCGGTCGCGCCCGCGCCGGTCACGACCTGCAGCACGTGCGGGGTGGCGATGGTGCGCGCCGCGATCTCCGCGAGCCGCACGCCGATGAGCGGGGTCAGCTCGCTGGGCTTGAACACGACCGCGTTGCCGGCGGCGAGCGCGTAGGCGATCGAGCCCATCGGCGTGAAGATCGGATAGTTCCACGGCCCGATCACCGCGATGACGCCGAGCGGGAAGTAGCCGACCGTGGCCCGGTAGTTGGCCATGATCCCCGACGACACCTTCTTGGGCGCCATCGCCTTCTCGGCCCGCTTGATCGCGTGATCGAGGTGCGAGAGCGCCATCAGCACCTCGACCAGCGCCTCGAGCCGCGGCTTGCCGTTCTCGCGGTGGATGAGCTCGGCGAGATCATCGCAGCTCTCGGCGATCGCGCGCCGGAACTTGCCCAGCTCGGTGCCGCGCTCGGCGTGCGACAGCGCGCCCCACTCGGTCGAGGCCGCGCGCGCGCGCGCGACCGCCTGATCGACCTCGGCGGCCGACATCACCGGCACGCTGCCGACCAGCTCGCCGGTCGCGGGGTTCTTGATCTCGAGGGTCGCCGCGCTCGGCGGCGCCGGCGGCGGCGGGATGTTCGATGCGCCGGTGGCGTTTGTCGAACGCGGGGGCTCGGTCGTGATCGCCATGTCTCGATCTCCTTCGGGGTGGCGCGCCGATGGTAACCGCAGAACTACGCCTTGCGCGGAGTCTGTTGCTGCGCCTTCATGACGGTATACGCCGTCATGTTGACGATGTCCTCGACCGAATCCTCGGCCTGGACCATCGCCACCGGCCGGGCGATCCCGAGGATGATCGGGCCGACCGCCGACGCCCCGCCCAGGGCCTTCAAGGTCTGGTACGCGGCGTTACCCGCGGCCAGCGACTTGAACACCAGGACGTTCGCAGACTTGGTCAGCCTCGAGAACGGATACCGCTCGTTGCGTCGGTCCGCCGACAGCGCCAGCTCGGGCTGCATCTCGCCGTCGATCTCGAGCATCGGACGGGCGGCCCTGACCTTGGCGATCGCGACCGCGATCTTCTCGACCTCGGGATGCCTTACTGAGCCGAAGTTAGAATAGGAGATCATCGCGACCCGCGGGGTCACGCCCAGCGCCGTGACCGCGTCGGCCATCTGGATGGCGATGTCGGCCAGCTGATCGGCGTCGGGGTTGATGTTGAAGGCGGTGTCGCCGAAGAACTTCACCGTGTTCTGCAGGACCATCATGTACATGCCGACGGCGACCTTGGCGCCCGGCTGCATGCCGAGGATCTGCAGCGCCGGCCGCACGGTCTCCGGATAGGTCAGCTTGAGGCCGCCGACCAGGCCGTCGGCCTCGCCGGCCTCGACCATCATCACGCCGAAGTAGTTGCTCTTCGCGACCAGGCTCTGGGCCGCCGGCAGGGTCACGCCCTTGCGGTTGCGCAGCGCGAACAGCCGCTCGGCGTAACGCGCGGCCGCCGGCGACGTGAGCGGATCGATGATCTCGACCCGATCGCACAGATCGAGCGCGAGCTCGGCGGCCAGCGCGGCGATCTCGTCCTTGCGGCCGAGCAGCACCGGCTTGGCGATGCCCTCGTCGAGCACCTGCTGGATCGCGCGCAGCAGCTTGGCGTTGTTGGCCTCGGGGAAGACGATGCGGCGCGGGTCGGCACGCGCCGCCCGGCCGATGCTGCGCATGATCGAGTAGGCCGCGTTCGACGACTTCGTCATCAGGCCATCGCGATACGCGGCGATGTCGAGCGGCACGCGCGCGACGCCGGAGTCCATCGCGGCCTTGGCGACCGCGGGCGCGACCCACCAGAGGACGCGCGGATCGAACGGCTTGGGGATGAGGTAGTCGGGGCCGAACTTGATCGGCACGCCGCCGTAGGCCGCGATCACCGAGTCGGGCACCGGCTCGTGGGTGAGATCCGCCAGCGCGCGCGCCGCGGCGATCTTCATCGCCTCGGTCACCTGCGACGCGCGCACGTCGAGGGCGCCGCGGAAGATGTACGGGAAGCCGAGGACGTTGTTGACCTGGTTGGGGAAGTCCGAGCGGCCGGTCGCGACCAGCGCGTCGGGGCGCGCCTCGACCGCGTCCGGGTACGCGATCTCCGGATCGGGGTTCGCGAGCGCGAAGACGATCGGGTGCGGGCCCATCGTCTTCAGCATCTCCTGCGTGACCAGGTTCGCGACCGACAGGCCCATGAACATGTCGGCGCCGCGCATCGCGTCGGCGAGCGTGCGGCGACCGTCGTCGGGGATCGCGAACTTCTCCTTGTGGCGGTTCAGATCGGTGCGGCCGCGGTGGATCACGCCCTTCGAGTCGACGAGCACGACGTTCTCGGCGCGCACGCCGAGCGACACGAAGAACTCGACGCAGGCGATCGCGCCCGCGCCGGCGCCCGACACCACGAGCTTGAGATCGGCGGGCACGCGGTTCGACAGCGCACAGGCGTTGAGCATGCCGGCGCCGGTGATGATCGCGGTGCCGTGCTGGTCGTCGTGGAACACCGGGATGCGCAGGCGCTTGCGCAGCTTCTCCTCGATCTCGAAGCACGCCGGCGCGGCGATGTCCTCGAGGTTGATGCCGCCGAAGGTCGGCTCGAGCGCGGCGACGATCTCGACGACCTTGTCGACGTCGGTCTCGGTGATCTCGAGATCGAAGACGTCGATGTCGGCAAACTTCTTGAAGAGGCAGGCCTTGCCCTCCATCACCGGCTTGCCGGCAGCGGCGCCGATGTTGCCGAGGCCGAGCACCGCGGTGCCGTTGGAGATGACCGCGACCAGGTTGCCGCGGGCGGTGTACTCCCACGACATGTCCTCGTCGGCGGCGATCGCGAGGCAGGGCTCGGCCACGCCTGGCGTGTACGCCAGCGCGAGATCGATCTGGCTCACCAGGGGCTTGGTCGGGACGACCTCGAGCTTTCCCTTGCGACCGCGGCGGTGATAGTCGAGCGCGTCTTCCTTGCGACCCATGCGCGGACGGTAGACCCCGGACAGATCACGAGCAAGGCGCGGGACCCGAGGACACCGTCGGTGACTGCGGCACGCGACCGCAGGCGCGGTGACACACGGCGTCACATCGCGCGAGACGCTCGTCCACACCGCATGAGCGAGGGCCCGTTCCGCGCGCAGGAGCATCGCGAGCCAGCCGCGTCGGATAGCGAGAATGGCCGCTTCGAGCGCGGCATCGCGCGCTACGAGGTGGGCCCGTACTACGTGGTGGTGTCGAGGCGCCGGTTGCCGCCGCTCGGCTGGATCCTCGTACCGCTCGGCGTCGTGATCTTCGCCAGCACGAGTGCCTACCTCGACCTCCACGCGCGGCGCACGCTGATCGGGTACGCCGTCGGGACGGTCGCCGCGCTCGCGTGCGTGAACGTCGGGATGTTCTTCATGCGCCCCTTGCCCCTGCGCCCGCACCGGATCGTGTGCTCGCCGAGCGGCGTGTTCATCGACAAGCGCTGGTACGACCAGACCGACGTGCGCGGCTTCGACGTCGTCGTCCGCACGCGTCGCTATCGGGTCGACAGGGTGTACACGGTCGGCATCCGCGTCTTCGCGGGGGGCCGGCCCTGGACGCTCTGGCTGTACCGGACCTATGGGAGACGATGGGCGCGCGCGGAAGTCGTCGTCGCAGCGCTTCGCCATGCCATCGGCCTGCCCGCGATGTCGACGGCGCCGCAAGACCTGGACACGTGAGGATCGAGTGTCACGAGGCGCGCGACCCACGTCACCTTCCCACGATGCCCTGCTCGACGACTGGAACGCGCGCCACGACGCGCTGCACCCCGACGAGCGGGAGCGCCGACCGATCAGTGACCGAACATCGAGCCGGCGCCCATCAGCTTGCCGAGCGCGACGATCTCGCTCTCGGTGAGCGTCATGCCGAGGCGCAGGATCGCGCCGGTGTGATCGACGACGATCGTCTTGGCGGCGGCGGCGAGGCCCATACCGCCGAGCGCCTGGGTGGCCTGCTTGAGCTGGCCGCTGATGAGGTTGGCCGCGGTGGTCGCGTCCTTCTCGGCGGCGGTGACGACCTTGATCTCGAGGTCGAGGTTGGCCGACAGGGTCGCGCCGAACGACAGGCTCTGCATCGTCACGCCCATGCCCGCGGCCTGGCTGGTGGCCTCGGGCGGCAGCACCGCCGCGATCCACACCGCGTGGCGGGTGTCGGTCGCCGCGATCGCGCCGCGCAGCGCGGCGGCCTTCGGCGACTTCGCGGCGTTCTTGCCCTTGCCGCTGGCGAGGTCGATCGCCTTCTCGATGCCCGCGGTGCGGGCCATGACGATGCGCTTCTGGACCACGGCGAGCGAGAAGTCCTGGTTGCCGCCGGTCCAGTAGGTCACGCCGTGGAACTTCTTGGCGACGACGGTCTTGTCCTTGCCGATCGCCGTCACGAGCTTGGCCACGCCCGGGCCCTCGGCGACGATGACCATGCGGTCCTCGTCGAGCTTGCTGAGCGAGCCGACGCCGCCGATGGCGATCGTGTCGAACGCGGTCGCGGGATCGATGCCGAGCGCGGTGAACTGCGCCGACGCGTTGGTGTTGGCCGCGAGCAGGGCGTCGAGGCCCTTCTTGAACAGCGGCGAGCTGCGCGCGTTGGCGACGTCGGCGACGATCATGATCGACGCGTCCTCGGGCATCAGCTTGACGAGCGCGGCGCCATTGCCGGCATGGGCGCGCGCGGGCGCGAGGGCGACGAAGCCGACGACGGCAGTGAGCAAGAGACGCGAGACGATCGACATGAGTGCTCCGGGCGAAGGGATTCGCGAGATCATGCCGGGCGCCCCCCAGGGGCGCAACCGGTCCCGGATCGACGGCGAAGCGCGGGCGGGTATTCGATCGGTCCGCTCCGGACCGCGCAAGTCCGCGGCTATACTCGATCGCAGTGGACTTCACCCAGCTCTACGTCGCCGGCGCCGGCGCCCTGCCCGCCCTGGTCGCGATGTGGATCATCGACCGGCTCGACGCCAAGCGGCCCGAGCCGCGGTCGCTGCGCCGCAAGGTCGCGCTGTTCGGCGGGCTGGCGTGCATCCCGGCGATCATCATCGAGCTGGTCCTCGCCGACATCCTCAACCACCAAGGCGCGCCGCAGCTCACCTACCGCGGCGCGGTCCTGCACGCGACCGTGGTCGCGGCCGCGGTCGAGGAGGCCTGCAAGATCAGCGTGGTCTACTGGCTGGTCTGGAAGCGGCCCGAGTTCGACGAGCGCATGGATGGCATCGTCTACGCCGCGCGCGCCGGCCTCGGCTTCGCGCTGGTCGAGAACATCCTCTACATGCTGCAGCAGCAGAGCCTCGACGGCGCGATCCAGACCTGGGTGATCCGCGCGGCGCTGACCGTGCCGGGCCACGCGATGTGGACCGGCGTGATGGGCTACTTCGCGGCGCGCCGGCGCTTCGACCGGCGCGGCCTGGGCATCGTCGGCGGCTACCTGATCGCGGTCGCCGGCCACGGCCTGTTCGACACCGCGGTGTTCCTCGGCATGCCCCTGCGCATCGAGGGCTTCGAAGCGTACGCCGAGCTGCTCATGCTGGTGCCGGCGCTCATCATCGTCGCGTTCTGGCTCGGCATGCGCCGCGCCGCGCGGACCGCGCTCGCGCTCGACGACGCCGACGCCGCGCGCGCGATGGGCATGGCGCAGACCCACGCGGACGCGATCGCGGTGGCGCCCGCCCCGCCGCAGGGGTAGCGTCCACGCATGCTCCGCCGCGCCGTGCTCGCGATCGCCCTCCTCGCGCTGGTCGTCCCCGCGACCGCGCCGGTCAGCGCCGGTGACGGCGACAGCGCGTGCACGAAGAAGGGCCATCGCCTGTACGGCAAGGTCAAGGTCGTCGACGCGTTCCCCGATCTCACGGTCAAGGTCGTCGACGCGTTCCCCGACCTCAAGGTGAAGATCGTCGACGCGTTCCCCGACTCCTGCGGCCGCTGGCAGTTCGTCGACGCGTTCCCCGACTTCACGATCAAGTACGTCGACGCGTTCCCCGATCTCACGATCAAGCACGTCGACGCGTTCCCCGGCCTGCCCTGATCCGCCGCGCTACTTCGCGTACTTCACGTTGAGATCGACGTAGAGCGAATCGCGCACGGTCGGGTAGATGCCGCCGGTCAAGAGGCTCGCGAAGCCGGCGCCGGCGTGGGTGACGATCGGGCCGATCTTGATCGTGAGCGAGCCGCCGAGCGCGACGCGGCCGCCGTTCTTGCCGCGCAGCGAGATGTCGTCGCCGGTGAACACGCCGGCGTCGGCGCTGACCTGCACGACCGAGCCGAGCCGCACGTCGAGCGAGGTCGGGACCTGGATCGCGGTCAGCGACTCCACCGACCCGCGCTGGTACGCGAACGACGGCGTCAGCGAGAAGTCGACCAGCGTCGACAGCTTGATCTTGGTGATGAGCCCGCCGACCACGCCCGGGTGGAAGCTGCCGACGAACAGCGGGTAGTCCTTGTCGCTGAGCAGGAGCGCGCCCTCGCGCATGTACGCCAGCGACAGCGCGAGCCCGAGCTCGGTGTCGTACTTGAGCCCGGGCATCCGCGGCAGCTTCGGCAGCCTGGCCTCGAGGTGCAGGTTCACGCCGCCCATCAGGCGCGGGTCGGTGCCGTTCATCAGCATGCTCGGCTTGTGGACCGCCAGCGGCGCGAGCGCATCGACGGTCACGGTCGGCAGCAGGTAGTAGCGCGCCTTGAGATCGGCGGCGATCCAGTTGTAGGTCGCGAACTGGCCCATCTCGTCGGGGCCGCTGGGGAAGCGGACCTGGCCGCCGGCGTCGAAGTCGCCGGCCTTGGGCTGCTTCGGCTGCTTGTCCTGGTCGGCGGGCATCGCGCCGCCATCGGGCATCGCGGGCGGTGTGAGCATCGCCGGCGCCGCGGGGCTCGCCGGCTGCGCCAGCGCCGTCGTCGTTCCGACCATCCAGATCACTGCCGCAATCGCTGCTCGACCGATCGTGCTCATCGACCCTCCCGACATTCAGTTCACCTCACCGTAAGCCGTCGATCCGCTCCGGGTGATCGCCCTACCTCGGGCCTCACCGATGCGGTCGCGTGCTACGCCATCGGCGTGCGCACCCTCATCTCCTCCGGATCTTCCTTCGAGCGCGACTGGGGTTATTCGCGGGCCGTCGTCGATGGCGACGAGGTGTTCGTCTCCGGCACCACCGGGTTCGACTACGCCGCGATGACCATCGCCAGTGACCCGGCGGTCCAGACCCGCCAGGCCTTCGCCAACATCGAGGCCGCGCTCGCCCAGGCCGGCGCGTCGCTCGCCGACGTCGTGCGCGTCCGCTACTACGTGCCCGACGCCGCCGACTGGCCCGCGATCGCCGCGGTGTGCGGCGAGCGCCTCGGCGACATCCGCCCGGCGGCGACCGCGATCGTCTGCGGCCTGGTCGACGCGCGCATGCGCATCGAGATCGAGGTCACGGCGCGCCGGCGCGCACCGCGATAGCCGGCACACCGCCACGGCTCGCCCGACGCCAACGTCACCGGAATGTCACGCGATTGGTGCGCCAACGACGTGAGTGCGCGCCTCTCCGACCTTACGCTGGGATCATGCGAAGTGGATCCCGGGTCGTCCTCGCGACGGCGCTGGCGGTGATGGTGGCGGTCGCGGCGGGCTGCAAGAAGTCCAGCGACCAGGGACAGGCGAGCGGTGGCGCAGGCCCCGCCGTCGCGCCGGACGACGACAGCGCGCCGTCGGTCACGCTCGTGGTCGCGTACTCGAGCGAGAAGAAGGCCTGGATGCAGGCCGAGATCGCGGCGTTCCTCGCGACCAAGCCGAAGCTGCCGTCGGGCAAGCGCATCGCGATCGACGCGAAGTCGCTGGGCTCGGGCGAGGCCGCGACCGCGATCCTCGACGGCTCGCTCAAGGCCCACGTGTACTCGCCGGCGTCGACCGCGTACCTCACCGTGCTGAACCACGGCTGGATGAGCAACGCGGCGACGCCGCGGACCAAGCCGCTGGCCCCGACCAGCGAGCCGCTGGTGCTGTCGCCGATCGTGATCGCGATGTGGAAGCCGATGGCCGAGGCGCTGGGCTGGCCGGCGAAGGACCTGGGCTGGGCCGACATCATCAAGATCAGCAAGGACCCCGCCGGCTGGGGCGCCCTCGGGCACCCCGAGTGGGGCGCCTTCAAGCTCGGCCACACCCATCCCGAGTTCTCCAACTCGGGCCTGCTCGCGGTGCTGGCCGAGGCCTACGCCGGCGCCAAGAAGACCCGCGGCCTCGACCGTGCGGATCTCGACAGCGCCACGACCAAGGCGTTCATCGCCGACGTCGAGCAGGCGATCGTCCACTACGGGCAATCGACCAGCCTGTTCACCGACAAGATGCTCGAGCGCGGCCCGGGCTACATGTCCGCCGCGGTCTCGTACGAGAACCTGGTCGTCGAGTCCTACAGCAAGAGCGGCGCGCCGTTCCCGCTGGTCGCGATCTACCCGGTCGAGGGCACGTTCTGGTCCGATCACCCGTACGCGATCCTCGACGCCGAGTGGGTCGGCGCCGACGAGAAGGCCGCGGCCCAGGCGTTCCTCGCCCACCTCAAGAGCCGCCCGGCGCAGGAGCGCGCGCTCGCGCTCGGCTTCCGACCCGCGGACCCCGCGGTCCCGATCGGCGCGCCGCTCACCGCCGATCACGGCGTGGACGCGAGCCAGCCGCAGACGCTGCTCGAGGTCCCGGGCGCCCTTGTGCTCGACCAGCTGCTCACCGTGTGGCGCGCGGCCAAGAAGCCGGCGCAGGTGACGCTGGTGTTCGATCGCTCGGGCAGCATGCAGGGCGAGCCGCTGACCGCGGCCAAGGCCGGCGCCGGCGCGTTCCTCGATGCGCTCGGCGATCGCGACGAGGTCTCGATCGTGTTCTTCAACGACGACGTGCCGCCCGTGCCCGCGCCAGTGGCGCTGGCCAAGGCCCGCCCGGCCCTGCACCAGGCGGTCGACGCCACCTTCGCCGATGGTGGCACCGCGCTCTACGACGCGACCGCGGCCGCGTACGCGAGCATGCTCAGCGCCGCCAAGCGCGACCACTCGCGGATCTACGCGGTGGTCGTCATGACCGACGGCAAGGACGAGCACTCCAAGATGTCCCTCGACGCGCTCCGCGCGAAGTTCTCGGCCGAGACCTCGCCGGTCAAGATCTTCACGATCGCCTACGGCGACAACGCCGATCCCACCGTCCTCGAGCGCATCGCCGCCGACGGCCAGGGCACCAGCGTGGTCGGCAGCTCCGCTACCATCGTGCAAGTCTACCGCGACCTCTCGACCTTCTTCTGAATCCAAGCTCCATGACCAAGGCCCTCGCCAAGCAGCCCGCGCGCCCGTCTCTCGGGCACGTGGCCGCGCGCGCGACCGCGAGCCCGCTCAACGTCGGGGTCGCCGCCGCCGGCACGATCGCCGCGGTCGCGATCGGCTCGTGGCCGATCTTCGCGATCGGCGCGGTCGCCTACGCCGCGCTGGTCGCCTGGGACGTGGTGACGCCGCAGTTCTGGAAGGACGTCTACACCGAGCCCGAGCCGGTGCTGACCCTGCCCGATCCGACCAAGCTCTCCGATCCGGCGACCCGCGACGCGGTCGCGCAGCTCACCGCCGCGCGCGCCGCGCTCGAGCAGACGCTGGCGGAGACCCCGCCCGACGTGGTCGCGCACCTCGCGTCGACGCTCGCCGGGCTGCGGGAGCTCGATGGCCACGCGACCCGCCTGGTGTCGCGCGCGGAGGACATCGCGCTGCACCTCGGCAAGGTCAACATCGGGGCGCTCGAGACCGACGCGAAGAAGCTGGCCGAGCGGGCGCGCACCACCGACGACGCCACCGCGCGCGCGAGCTTCGAGCAGGCGCGGGCCGCGCGCACCGACGCGATCGCGACGATCAAGGATCTCGAGCGCGCCAAGGACCGGATCGACGCCAACCTCATGCGCCTGGTCGCGATGATGGCCGGGCTGCCGACCAAGGTCGTGCACATGCGCGCGCTCGACGCGCAGGCCATGGACGAGCTGTCGGGCAACGTCGCCGACGAGCTCGAGGCCATGGGCAACGAGATCAAGACATCGGAGGAGATCATGAAGTCCCTCGGAGAGGTCACCAAGTCATGAAGGCCAAGCTCGGCATCGTCGCGGCGTTCGTGCTCGCGGTCGGTGCGATCATCCTGCTCGCCACCGGCGGCAAGAAGGGCGACGGCGGCGGCGGCACGGGTACGGCCGCCGACCCCACGCCCGGCACCGGCGCGGGCACGGCGAGCGCGCCACCCACCGCCGGCACCGAGATCCAGGTCGTCTACTCGACCGAGAAGAAGGACTGGATCGACGCGGTCACCGCCGACTTCGCGACCGCACACCCCGACATCAAGGTCACGCTCGTCGGCAAGGGCTCGTTCGACGCGGCCCAGGCGATCGTCGACGGCAACCTCAAGCCGACGGTGTGGAGCCCCGCCGACTCGGGCGCGATGAACCTCGCGATCTCGGACTGGCAGACCAAGAACCACGCCGATCTGTTCGCGACCGCGGGCGACGACGCGCCGCAGCCGCTCCTGCTCACGCCGCTGGTGTTCGTGGCCTGGCAGGACCGCGCCGACGTGCTGCTCAAGGCGTCGGGCGGCGCGATCTCGTGGAAGGCGATCGCCAAGGCCGTGACCTCGCCGCAGGGCTGGCCGGCGATCGGCGGCTCGCCCAAGTGGGGCTTCGTGAAGCTCGGGCACACCGATCCGACCAAGTCGAACTCGGGGCTCGAGGCGCTGTACCTGATGTCGCTCGAGTTCACCGGCAAGAGCAAGCTCGATGTCGAGGACCTGCTCAAGCCTGACTATCAGGAGTTCATCAAGGGCATCGAGAAGGGCGTGACCAAGTTCGAGCCCTCGACCGGCACGTTCATGACCGACATGGTCCGGTTCGGCCCGTCGAAGTACGACATCGCCGTGGTGTACGAGAGCATCGCGATCTCGCAGCTCGCCAACGCCGAGGGCCGCTGGGGCAAGCTGCGGGTCTACTACCCGGCGACCACGGTGTGGAGCGATCACCCGATCGGCGTGCTCAAGGGCGACTGGGTCACGCCGGCGCAGGCCCAGGCCGCGCGCACCTACGTGGCGTTCCTGCGCTCGCGCGATCAGCAGAAGCGCGCGCTGACCTACGGCTTCCGCCCGGCGGACACGTCGGTGCCGATCGTGTCGGCCGAGGGCCAGAACCCGTTCACGGCGCTGGCCGCGCAGGGCGTGACCGTCGACGTGCCGCCGGCCGCCGAGCCGCCGCCCGGCCCGGTCGTGCGCAACCTGATGATGATGTGGCAGCGCGTCGTGCAGCCGTAGTCAGGGCAGCGGCCCGAGGGTCGCGCCGGCGGGCAACGGGATCCGCGTGACCTCGACGACGCTGTCGCCCTCGCGGGTGTCCTCGATCCACTCGTGACTGGCCACGATCAACACGTTGCCCTCGAGCCACGCCTGGAACTCGTGACCCGCCGGCGTGCCGCCGCACGTGATGTCGGTGCCCCTCGGGAACATGTTCGTGACCTTGCAGGTCTCGGTCGCGGTCGCGACGTGCCAGTCCGCGGTGCCGTCGAGCGCGCCGATCGGGTAGCGCGTCTGCGCCCCGCCGATCGACACCACGAGCGCGACGTCGACCAGCAAGCCGCCCTGGGCCCTGGTCGCCTGCGGCGCGTACTCCCACTTCACCTGGACCGCGCCATCGCCGGTGTTCGACGGGCCAGTCGCCGGGTGGATGCCAGCGCACGCCCCGACGAGCGCGAGCGCGAACGCGCCATGCCATCGACGAGCCATGAGGAGCGCGGCGCGCGGACCAGCGCCGCAGGCCGCGATCGAAGAGATCGCGAGGGTGAACGCGGCGACGACGACGAGGCTCGAGCCCATGGTCCAACCATGAACGCCTCACGTCGACCGGCGATTCCCCCGGTGGCCCCCGCGATACGGGTCACGCGGCGCGCGCGGTCGATCCGGATCAGCGCGCGAGGTGTCGGACCCAGTCGACCGCGGGCTCGAGGACGTCGCGCGCCATCGCGCGCAGCGGATCGGAGTGCTCGACCACGCCGGCCACCGCCGGTCCGACGCTGTAGTAGGTCTCGACCAGGAGCTCGCCGAGCACGTGCGACTGCAGGTACTGGTCGCGGAACCGGCGCAGCATCTCGACGTCGTTGGCGAGGAACGAGCCGTAGGCCGCGGTCGCGACGAAGCAGGCGTCGACGTAGCCCGACTGCCGCGCGAGGGTCGTGAACGGCACGATGGCGAGCGGCCCGTAGTTGCGGCACTCGTCGTACGCGCGCACGCCGACCCAGTAGTTGGTCTCGGGCAGGAGCCCGTTGAGCGTGATCTGCTGGGCCATGCCCGGCGCGATCGGCATGATCGTCGTCGAGACCGGCATGCCATCGGCGAAGGTCGCCTCGGTCATCTCGGTGGTCGCCACGTAGCGGACCTCGTAGCCCTTGACCGGACCGATCAGCCCGTCGTCGCCGGGCTCGTTGAACGCGACGGTCGCGGTCGACGCGGCGAGATCATCGATGCGCGAGTCGGCGATCGCGCCCGGCGCGATGTCGTCGAACTCGGGCCGGGCCGCGACCTTGACCCGGTACATGTCGCTGCCGTCGACGGTGAGCTGCAGGCGGGCGGCGCCCGAGCCCGGCGTGTCGCTCGTGATCGTGACGTCCGGGCCCCGGACGTTGCCATCGGCGCCCTCGGGATCGCCGTAGCCGGCGTAGCTCGACGTGGTCGCGATGACCTCGGAGGCGCTGAACGTGATCGGCACCTTGTAGACCACCGACGGCTGGCCGCGCGCCGGCACGCCGTACTCGTGCCACGGCAGCGGCGACCCATCGGGCTTGGTCGGCGACGGATACGTCGTCTGGTTGTACGTGCCGTTGAAGTCGGCCTCCTTCGAGACCTCGACCCAGACGACGTAGTCGCCGCTGGTCAGGTTCGGCGGGATCGGCCAGGTCAGCTCGTAGCGCGCGCCGCCGGGCGGCGTGGCCTGCGACACCGCGTCGAACGGGTTGAGGTCCTTGTAGGTCTGGACGGCGGCGCTGTCGAGCCCCGCGTGGTACTCGACGTCGGCGCGCGGCGGATAGACGCTCGTGAGCGTCGGCGAGAGCGTGCCCTTGTCGGTGTAGTGCGACGACGCGCTCGAGGTCTCGTCGGGCAGGAGCGGCCGCGAGTAGAAGATCTCGGCCGACGACTGATCGAACGGGTGCGAGAGGTTGGTGTCGTCGTTGTTCTGGAAGATGACGCGCGGGAAGGTCTTGCCCTGGTGGTGGGCCCAGACCGGCAGCGCGTGCTCGCGGCGGCCGTAGGGCCAGCGCTTGCTGCTGTTGAACTGCAGGATGCCGGGGCGGTTGCCGAGGCCGTACGTGCCGGTCAGCTGGGTGACGAACAGCGTGTCGACGAAGTGGCCGCTCGCGTCCTCGAGCCAGACCGCCATCTGCAGATCGGCGGCCGGCGTGAAGTCGACGTCGATGACGTGGCACGCCGCCGCGTCGGCTCGGACCGGCGCCGCGGAGCCGGCGAGGAGGGCGCAGGTCAGCGCAGCGGAACCGGCCAGCAAGGAGCGAGGCATCGGCTGGCATTATTCCGGCGTCCGTCGGGGGAGACAAGGACGGACCGCACGGTGCGACACCGGGGCCGCGGCCGGTCGGGCGGAATTCGTTCACCCGCCCCGCCCCGGCCGGTGTGCGGCGGCGCACGCGTCCGGCGACCGGCGCGCCGGGTCAGCCCGCTGGCGCGAGGAGGTCACCTTCGCTGATCGTGTAGGGGATCGGCGGGTAGGCGAAGTCGGGCTCCTCGTTCTCGCGACGTCTCAGCTGAAAGAACGTGCGGCGCTCGGCCTCGGTCGCGAGCGTCAAGCGCGAGCCATCGGGCAGCTGCGGCTGGCCATCGACGAAGCGGACGAGCGTCTTCGACGTGCGAAACGTGATCCCCAGCCAGTCGTTGTCCGGCGCGTTCGCGACGAGCGCGATCCGGTGGGTGAAGCGCCGGTTGGTGTCGAGGGCGAACGCGACGACGCCGTGGTGCGGCAGCACGAGCTCGAGGTCAGGGCCGTCGGGCGGCTTGGGGGTCACGACCAGGCGTCGCGAGGGCCGCTGCGGATCCCGGTAGCACGAGTAGACCGCGATCCACGACTCCTCGGCGAGATCCAGCGCCAGGTCGGAGTGGCGCTTCATCGTCGCGTAGGCCCGGGTGTAGTGCTCGACGAGCGCGTTGTTGAAGCCGCACGGGATCCCGCCGCTCTGGCGAACCTCCGCGGCGATCCGGTCGTGGAGGTCCCGAAACGGTCGGGCCGGATGGGGCGACGCCGTCGTGGTGCGGACCAGCGGCACGGCCCCGGTGTCGTCGAGCTTGACCAGCACGGCGCCGCGTCGCCCGCGCGTCACCTCATCGAACGGGACCGAGGCGAGGAGCTCGTCGAACGGCGTGGCGGCGACCGACAACCGCCATGATCGAAACGGGTCAGCCACGCTTCCGATCGGGGGCGAGGTAGTCACCTTCGTTCATGCTGAAGCGAAACCGATCGCCGTAGTCGATGAAGGCGTCGGTCCGGTTCTCGTCGGCATAGAGCGCGCGCAGCGCGCGCACGCCCTCGTCGGTGCGGGCCTCGAGCGGCACGCGCTGGCCGTCGAGATCGAGGTAGGGCGTGCCCGCCGCGTGGACGGCCTCGGTCTTCGAGCACCGGACCACGTAGCCGAGCCGCGTCGGGAGGCGCGCGGCGTCGAGCGACGCCGCCTGGACCTCGTGCGTGTAGAGCCGGTTGGTCGACAGCGGCATGAAGAACACCGAGCTGGGATACAGGGTCACCGAGAACGCGGGGATCAGGCCGCTGCGTTCTCCGACGGCTTCCTTCAGGCGGAACCGGAGCCGCGTCAGGCCGCTCGTGCCCTTGTAGCCGAGGTCGAAGGGGTCGGTGGTGAGCGGCGTGAGCTTGTCGAGCCCGTCGTAGAACGTGCAGAACGCCATGATGCCGCTGCGCGGCATGTCCTTGGTCTTGTCCGCGTGCGCGGAGATCGAGGCCTTGGTCTGCTTCCGCTGCTCGGTCGCCGGGGTGTTGTTGCAGATCTGCGCGAGCACGTGGTTGAGCGGCGCGTGATCGCGGAAGATCGCGCCGGCCTCGCGATTCAGCGCATCGACGATGTGCTCGTCGGTCGCGCCGAAACCCTCGGTCGGCCCCGCCAGGTTCGTGGAACACCGCAGGAGGCGAAACCGCAGCGCATCGCCCTCCTGGCTGACCGGCGTCAAGTAGATGCCGGTCCGATGGGCCGTCGAGGGCTTGGTGGACTCGGTCAGGGCCTGGAAGGTGTGCTCCGCGCCGATGCGGTGGAAGTAGTCGTTCGCGTCGGCGAAGAAGCGCCGGTAGAGCACGCCGCTGTTGCCGACCCGCACCGGAACCCTGCCGAGATCCACGCGCTCGTGGTCGCTTCCGTACCCCCGCGAGAGCTCCTCGATCACGAGGACGCGGGCGGCACCGCGCAGGTCGAGGCTGCCGAGCGTCGCGTGGTCACCGGCGAGATAGACGGTCTTCTGCGCGACGTCCGGTCGCGCGTCGGGGTGGACCACGGCGCCGAAGAAGTCGAAGCCCAGGCGCGCGGGCTCCATGTCGGAGATGAGGAGGTGGTCGGCGTCGACGAGCGAGGCCTCGATCGCGTGGGGGTCGGCCATGGCATGTCCTTGCGCAGGTCGCGGGAGCCTTCGCGCGGGTGGCAAGCATAGCGTGCGGCGTGCGCTGCGCGATCGCCGCCCTGGCCATGGCGGCGTACGTCAGACCCGGTGCCTACCCTCCGCGCGTGGCCCGACGCGACGGCGAGCACCTCATCCTCGACATCGAGACCGTGCCGGATCTCGCGCGCTGGTCGAAGCCGGACCTCCCGCCCGGGGTCGAGGCGCCGTTCCCGCCGACCTGGGCCCACCGGGTCATCGTGGTCGGCTGCATGCTGCTCGACAGCGACTACCGGGTCCGCCGGCTGGGCGTGGTCGGCGAGGGCAAGGAGCTCGGCACCGATCCCGACGAGCGCGCGCTCCTGTTCGAGCTGTCGCGGTTCGTCGGCAAGCACCGGCCGCTGATCGTCACCTACAACGGCCGCTCGTTCGACCTGCCGGTGATCGCGCTGCGCTCGCTGTCGCACGGCGTGCCGCTGGCCTGGTACTACGAGCAGCGCGGCGTGCGCCATCGCTACGGCGGTGAGAGCCACCTCGATCTCTGCGACTGGCTCACCGATCACGGCGCGACCCGCTCGAGCACGCTCGACGCGATCGCCCGGCTGGTCGGCCTGCCCGGCAAGGTCGGCGTCGACGGCAAGCAGGTCGAGGGGCTGTTCCGCGCCGGGCAGCTGGCCGCGATCCAGAGCTACTGCCTGTCGGACGTCACGCAGACCGCGCTGCTCTACCTGCGCTTCCGGCTGCTGCAGGGCGCGATGAGCGCGACCGTGTTCCGCGAGGCGGCGACCGGGATGCTCGAGCTGCTGGCGAGCGAGCCGCGGGTCGAGCCGGTGCTCGCGGGCATCGATCGCGCGCAGCTGCTGGGCGTGATCGACGAACCATGAGGCGAAGGGCGTGAGGAGCGCACCGGCGATCGCCGAGCTGCGCACGCGGCGGGTGCCGCTGGCGTGGTACCGGCGCAAGCCGGAGGCGCTGGCGAAGGCGCTCCTCGGCCAGGTCCTGGTGCACGCGGAGCGCGCCGTGGTCATGGTCGAGACCGAGGCGTATCTCGGGCCCGAGGATCGCGCCTCGCACGCGCGCTTCGGGCCGACCTCGCGGACCTCCGTGATGTTCGGCCCGGGCGGGGTCAGCTACGTCTACCTCTGCTACGGCATGCACCAGATGTTCAACATCGTCGCGGGCGTCGACGGTGAGCCGGGCGCCGTGCTGATCCGCGCGGCGGCGCCGCTGGTCGGCCTGCCCGACGATCCCGCGATCGCGCGCGGCCCGGGCAAGCTGGCGGCGGCGCTCGGCCTCGATCGCCGGCACGATCGCCGCACGCTCGACGGCGACGCGCTGTTCGTCGCGCGGGCACGGCGGCGCGGGGCGATCGCCTCCGGGCCGCGGGTCGGCGTGGCGTACGCTGGCGAATGGGCCGCGCGCCCGCTGCGCTTCTGGATCGCCGGCCACCCGGCGGTCTCGAAGCCGCGCCCGTGATAGTAGAAGCCCCGTGCCCAAGGTGACGTTCCTGCCCGCGGGGCGCACGATCGAGTGCGCCACCGGCACCAGCCTGTTCGATGCCGGCGGCGGCACCCAGGCCGGCATCGAGACCGCGTGCGTCGGCAAGGGCACCTGCGGGCTGTGCCGGGTCAAGATCGTCGACGGCGCGGCGCACCTGACGCCGTACGGCGACGAGGAGACCCGCCACCTCGGCAACGTCTATCACCTCACGCGCGTGCGCCTGGCGTGCCGCGCGCGGCTCACCGGCGGCGACGTCGTGGTCGAGCTCGCGCCGCGCAAGAAACCGAAGAAGTAGCGCGGCGGCGCGGCGCCCCGATCAGCCGCCGTTGCACGGGAAAGCGCCGTCGGCCGCGGTCCACGCGTCCTGCCACCAGTCCTTCTTGAACCGCCGGCTGGGCCGCGTTGCACGCCGGCGCCTTCGGGCTCGCGGGCAGCCCCGTCATCGGCAGCACCACATCCCGGCAGGGGTTGAATCAAGTCATCGACCGGCGAACCATGGTTTCGCGCACCATGATTTCAGCGCGCGAGCCCGATGTTGATCGAGGCGCGATTCCACAGCTCGTACCAGGCGACATCCGCGCGGCCATCGCCATCGAAGTCACCGAGCGCGGCCCAGCCCGGCGCGCCCCAGCCGCTGACGAAGGTCGCGAAGTCACCGGCGCCCGCGCCGGTCGATCGCCCGACCGCGATCGCGCCGTTCTGGTACCACGCCACGTCGGCCACCCCGTCGCGATCGACGTCGCCGACGAAGCCCAGCGTCGGCGTCGCGAGCTGGCTCGCCCACGGCCGGACATCGAACCCGCCGCCGGTCGAGTGCAGCACGTGGATCGCGCCCTGGTTCCAGGCCTCGTACCACGCGATGTCGGCCTTCCCGTCGCCATCGAGATCGCCGGCCGCGGCCCAGTCGGGCGCGCCGATGCCGGTGGCCCAGCGCCCGCGCGACGCGAAGCCGTGGCCGGTCGACAGCATCACGGTGAGCGCGTGATCGTTCCAGGCCTCGTACCACGCGAGGTCATCCTTGCCGTCGCCGTCGAAGTCGCCGACGAACGCCCGATCCGGCCGCCCGAAGCCGCGCAGCCACGCGCCGTCGTTGACGAAGCCCGCGCCGGTCGAGCGCAAGACGGTGAGCGCGCCGCCGTTCCACGCCTCGTACCAGACCAGATCGGTCTTGCCGTCGCCGTCGAAGTCCCCAGCGGCGGCCCAGTCGGGCGTGCCGTATCCGGTGAGCCACGTGCCGGACGCCACGAGCGCCGCGCCGGTCGAACGCGCGACGGTCACCGCGCCGCCATTCCAGTGCTCGTACCACGCGATGTCATCGCGGTGATCGCCGTCGAAGTCGCCGACCAGCGCCAGATCGGGGCGACCGAACCCGGACAGCCACGCGCCGCTGCCCTCGAACCGGGTCGCGCCGCTGGCGCCATGCGCGAGCGCGAGCAGCTGCTCGCGGGTGCCCAGGAAGCGATCGCGATCGACGCCACCGGCGATGCCCGGCACCTGGCCGGTCCAGCTCCACTGCCACATCGCCGGCTGGGCCCACGGCGCCGGGAACTGGAAGCAGCCGCCGCTCACCGGGTACGCGATCCACAGCGGCCAGCGATCGAGCCCGGTGGTGTCGACGCCGTTCGACGAGAAGTACGCGTTGAAGGTGTAGACGATCGGCCGCTTGCCGGTCGCCTGCTCGACGGTGTCGAGGAACGCGATCACCCGCTGGCGGATCAGCCCGGCCGGCGTGGCGCCGGTGCCGCCGGCCCAGCCGAGGCACGCGCTGTTGCCGTCGGGGCACTCGAGATCGAGCATCGGCGGTAGATCGTCGGCGGCGAGCGGGCCGACCACCGCGAGGAAGTGCTGCGCCTGCGCGACGCCGTCCTCGCGCGGATCGAAGAAGTGGTAGGCGCCGCGCAGCACGCCCGCGGCCCGCGCGTGCTGCCAGTTCGCGGCGAACGTCGCCTGGGTGTTGTAGGTGCCCTGGGTCGCCTTGATCGCGGCCCACTCGATGCCGGCGCCGCGCGCGGCCGCCCAGTCGATCGCGCCCTGCCCGTCGGAGACGTCGACGCCCTCGACGGTGGCGCCGGCGCACGTCGACAGCTCGGCGGACGTGTCGTCGACGCCCTCCACCGCACAACCGGTGATCGCGAGAATTGATATCAGCGTGATTGCCTTCATGGCGGCCACCCTACGTGACGCGTTATCGGGAGAGCTACTGACTGACGATGATGGATTGATCGGCAGTGATCGAATACCGATGTGCAACCATCCGTGTGCAGCCCGCGGTTCGCGTGGCCATCCAGACACCACACCTGCGCGTGATCACGTGTCGCGCCTGACACCTCCCGGGATATCCGCACCGACCACGCACATCGCGCTTGACTTCCAAACCTGCCGGCCGGTAGGTTTCGCCGCGGAGGGACACCCATGGGGAAAGCGTCGACCGAGAGAGCGAACGTGCTGCTGGCCTGCGTCGGGATGGTGGCGATCACGCCGTGCGGGGGCAGCCCGTCGAGCCCGGACGCCACCGCGGTGGTGGACGCCGCGCCCGCGGCCGACGCGCCGTGCGGGACCGGTTGTGCCACGCCCGACCCGGGGGCGCCGGGGCCCTACGCCAGCCACACCGCGACCGTCGACCTCGCGTTCGCCGACGGCAAGTCGGCCACGCTGACGCTCTACGTCCCTGACACCGCGGGGCCGCTGCCGGTCGTGGTCTTTCTCCACGGCTTCCAGCTCACGACTGACCTGTACGCCTCCTATGGCACGCACCTCGCGAGCTGGGGATACGTCGTGGTGATGCCGCAGATGCCCAGTGGGCTGATCGGCGGGCCGACCCACGTGCAACTGGCGGGCTACCTCGGCGAGGTGCTCGACTGGGTCGCCGGCCCCGGCAACGCGACCGGGCCGCTCGCGGGCAAGGTCGACGCGACCCACATCGGCCTCGCCGGCCACTCGATGGGCGGCAAGATCGCGATGCTGCGCGCGACCCAGGACGCGCGGCCGCGCGCGGTGTTCGGCGTCGATCCGGTCGACGCGGCGGGCAGCCCGCTGCCGGTGTCGGCCACCGACTACCCGTCGGTGACGCCCGAGCTGATGGCCAAGGTCACCGTGCCGATCGCGATGCTCGGCGAGACCACCAACGCGACCTGCTCGGGCGCGCTGTGCCAGGCGTGCGCGCCGGCCGCCGACAACTTCCAGCAGTACTACACCAGCGCCACCGGCCCGGCGCTGCAGATCGAGATCACGGGCGCCAACCACGTCTCGTTCCTCGACAACCCGTCGTGCGGGTTCACCTGCTCCGCGTGCCCGGCGGGCACGGACACGCCGGCGACCTCGCGCGCGCTCACCCAGCGCTACATGACCGCGTTCTTCAACGTCGAGCTGCGCCAGCAGGCCGCGTATCGCTCGTACCTCGACGGCGCCGACATGGCGAACGACGTCGCGAGCGGCGCGGTCACCACCGCCCACAAGAACGGCTTCTAGGCCCGGCCTGATCATGCGCACCAGCGCCGCGCCGATCCTGCAGACCGTGATGCTGGCCGCCGAGGCGCTCGGCCTGTCGCGCGCGCGGATCACCACGGCGCTCGGGCTGCGATGGGAGGACCTCGCCGCGTACGACCTGCGCGTGCCCTCGAGCACGTCCGCGCGCCTGTGGCAGGAGCTCGCCGCCTGGCGCGGCACGCCGCTGGTCAGCGCGGAGATCGCGCGGCAGATCGCGCGCACCGAGGGCGGCGGCATCCTCGAGCTGACGATCCGCAGCGGCGCGACGATCGCCGACGCGGCCGCGCGGCTCACCGCGATCCTGCCGCTCCTGTTCGGCGAGCCCGACAGCTTCCACAGCATCACCCGGCGCAGCGGCGACGGCTGGGAGCTGGGCTACTGCCTGCCGGTCGGCGGCGAGCCGCCGGTGACGCTGTCGGAGGAGTGCCTGATCGTGACGTTCGTCGAGCTGTGCCGGGCCTCGGCCGACGACTTCCGCCCCGACCGCGTCTACTTCCAGCACGCGCCCACCGCGCCGGTGCACGCGTGGAGCCGCGAGCTCGGCTGTCCGGTGCAGTTCGACGCGCCGTTCTACGGCGTGCGCATCGGCGATCGCGCCTACCGCGCGCCGGTGCGGACCCACGATCCGCAGCTGGCCAGCCTGCTCGCCCAGCTCGGCCGCGCGCTCCTGACCTCGACGCGCACCGAGGTCAGCGCCACCCACGGCGTCCGCAAGGTCATCCACGAGCTGGTCGCGCAGCGCCAGCGCGTCGACGTCGACGCGGTCGCCCGCGCGCTCCACGTCAGCCCGCGCACGCTGCAGCGCCGCCTCACGATCGCCGGGACCACCTTCCGCAAGGAGCTCGATGCCGTGCGCCGCGCGATCGCCGAGGTGATGCTCCCTGATCTGCGCTACTCGCTCGGCGAGATCGCCGCGCTCCTCGGCTTCGCCGACGCGAGCCAGTTCTCGCGCGCGGTCCGCGGCTGGACCGGGCAGACGCCGCGCAGCGTCCGCGCGCAGGCCCGCGCCCACGCCGCCTGACGAGCGCTGGCGCGTAGGCACCAGAGGTTGGCGCCCGTTGCGCCCTCGCGTCGACCTACGCTGAACCGGCGCCACTCCGATGCCCCGCCTCGGCCGATACGAGCTCCTGCGCCACCTCGCGTCCGGGGGCATGGCGGAGATCCACCTCGCCCGCACGACCGGCGTCGGCGGCTTCAGCCGCCACGTCGTGCTGAAGGTCGTGCGGCCCGAGCGCGCCGTCGACGAGGCGTACGTGGCGATGTTCCTCGACGAGGCCCGCCTGCTGGCCGGGCTGCACCACGCGCACCTCGCCCAGGTCCACGAGGTCGGCGTCGACGGCGACACGTACTTCCTCGCGATGGAGTACCTGCACGGCGAGACGCTGCGGGCGATCCTGAGCCGCGCGCGGACCCGCCACGCGCGGTTGTCGCTCGAGCTGGCGCTCACCGTCGTCGCCGGGGTCGCCGCCGGCCTCCACCACGCCCACGAGGGCCGCGACGCCGACGGCCAGCCGCTCGGGATCGTCCACCGCGACGTGTCGCCGGGCAACGTGATGGCGACCTACGACGGCGGCGTCAAGCTGATCGATTTCGGCATCGCCAAGGCGCGCGCGCGCACCGCCGTCACCCGCGTCGGCCTGGTCAAGGGCAAGCCCGGCTACATGGCGCCCGAGCAGGTGCTCGGGCTCACCGTCGATCGCCGCTGCGACGTGTTCGCGCTGGGCGTGGTGCTGTACGAGCTGACCACCCAGCGCCAGCCGTTCCGCGCGACGACCGGCGTCGACGCGATCGATCGCATGCTGCGCGGCGACCTGACGCCGCCGTCGCAGGTGGTGCGCGACTACCCGCGCGAGCTCGAGGAGATCGTGCTGACCGCGCTGGCGCTCGATCCGGACGCGCGGTTCGCGACCGCCGAGGATCTGCGGCTCGCGCTGGTCGACGCCGCGGCCCACCTCGACCTCGGGCTGTCGTCGAGCGCGGTCATCGACACGATGCGCGCGCTGTTCGGGACCCGGCGCGAGCCGTGGCTCGAGCGCCCCGCTCCGGCGCCGGTGCCGAGCCCGTCGCCGACGATGCGCACGCCGGTCGCGATGCCGCCGCCGGTGCCAGTGCCATCGCCGGCGCGGGTGTGGTGCCGGGAGGTCGATGGGGCGGCGCGGCGCGCGGGGCTCGCGGGCGCGCCCGGCGCGCTCGCGTCGGCGGAGAAGCCGACGGAGGTCACGCCGGCCTGGCGCGGCCCCGCGCTGGCGCTCGGCGCGATGGCGCCGGTCGCCAGCGAGCCTCGGGTCAGCCTGGCGCCGTCGCGGCCGATGCCGCGACCGCGGGTGACCGCGAATGGCACCGCGCCGATGCCGATGGGGCCGCTCGCCGCGGCGACGCCGCGATCGATCCCGTGGCGACCGATCGCGATCGCGGTGGCGGCGATCGCGGCGAGCGCGATCGTCGTCGCGACCATCGGCGCGATCGCGAGCGCTGGCGATCCGGGGCGCCCCGCGTCGGCGATGATCGCGCCGGTCGACGCGATGCGCCCCGATGCGTCGCCCGACGCGCGAGCGCCCGATGCGATACCGCCCGATGCGTCGCCCGATGCGTCGCTCGATGCCGCGCCGCCCGACGCCGCGCTCGCGCGCCTCGAGGTCCACACCGCCCCGCCTGGCGCGACCGTCGTCCTCGACAACCAGCGCCTCGGCTCCGCGCCGCTCGTCACCTTCGTCGCGCACACCACCCGCGCCGTCGTGCTGAAGGTGCGCAAGCACGGCTACGACGCGGTCAAGATCCGCATCCGCATCGACCGCGATCTCACGTGGCAGCCGATCCTGCGCCGCAGCCGCCCGCGCTGATCCGCTGATACGATCGCGCGTGATGAGCGCCATCGATCATGTCGTCGACCTCGGTCCCCTGCCCGCCTCGCTCGACGAGTTCCTGGCGCTGCGCGAGCGCGTGGGCAAGGACGCGATCGGCGGCGCGGCGCTGTTCGCGCTGGCGCTGGTCGAGTACGTCGCCGATCCCGTGGCGCACGAGCCCTTCGTCACCGTCATGCTGACGATGGACCACCTCGTCGACGACGCCGCCGGTTACAAGGGCCGGCGCCCGCACCACACCGTGCTGCGCAACCTGCGCGATCGCCTGGTCGGCAAGGCGCACATCGCGCGCTCGTACGCGCAAGGCACGCGCTTCGAGGACGGCTACGCGCTGCCCGGCGCGATCGGGATCAAGGTGCGGGTCCAGGCGAACAGCGCGCTCGCGCCGGATCGCGCCAAGGTCTTCGTGCACTCGACCGGCGCCGACTCGCCGCGGCCAGTGACGCTGCACCGCAACGACAAGGGCCTGTGGAAGGTCCACGAGTGGAGCTCGCTCGAGGTCGGCGTGCACGCGCCCGGGCGCGCGCCCGTCGACGACCTGTGAGCGCCGGCGCTGGCAATGCGCGGCAACCGCGGCCGCGGCCTTGTGCGGCGCCGCGCACTGCGTACAAGTGACACCATGGGGTTCTTCGGCAGACTGACGTCAGCGTTCGGCACCATCTGGATGCCGCTCCTCGTGATCGTCTACGCCGGCAACGCGTCGATCACGGTCGAGAAGGGCCCGTTCTGGGTCATCGTCCTGGGCTGCTTCTTCTACGCGATGTCGAGCACCAACAAGGCCGCGCGCCTGACCCAGCTCGAACATGAGAACGCGTGGCTGCGCGGCCAGCTCGGCATGCCTGCGACCACCGCGCCTGCGACCACGGCGCCCGCGACCACCGCGCCCGCGAGCAACCCGCCTGGATGATCGCGCCCCGCGCGGCTACTCGAACGTCGCGGTGACGAGCGACACCGGCGCGGCCACCGTGAGCGTGCACGACGTGCCCTGGCCCTGGCAGTTGGGCGTTGCCCAGTCGACGAACGTGTAGTTCGGGTTGGTGTTCACCGCGGTGAGCACGACGGCGGTGCCCGCGGCGATCGAAAAGCTGCAGTCGCCGGGATTGTTCGTGCACTGCACGCCGGGCTGGTCGCTGACGATCTTGCCCTTGCCCGAGATCACCAGGCGCAGCGTCGCCGACGCGGCGTCGACCATCGGTGACGCGTCGACCGGCGCGTCCTGCGCGGCATCGATCATCGGGATGGCGGCATCGGCGGTCGCGCAGCTGCCGGCGACGGCCGGCGCGGCGCACCAGCCGTCGGCGCCGCAGACCTGATCACCGGCGCACTGGCCCGCGCCGGTGCAGCTCACGACGCAGTCGCGGACGGTCGGGTCGTAGCAGGCCCCGAGGGTGGCGAGCGCGGCGACCGCGCCCGCGACGAGCGCGCGGCGGATCAGAACTGCCATGTCACCACCACATCGGTGCGCGTGCGACCGGGCGCGATCACCACGTGGCGCGCCTCGCCGCCACCGCGACCGAGCCAGTACAGCGCGGCGCTCGCCGCCAGCGCCGCGCCGCCGCTGGCGAGCCCGATGATCGCGAGCGTGCGATCGCGCCGACCGCGCGCGTCGGCGTCCGCGGCCTGCGCCCACGCGCCGCCGCTGGCATAGACATCGCTGACCTCGCGCGCGGCGCGCCCGGCGTCGATCGCGAAGTAGCCGCCGGCGGCCAAGAGCGCCACCCCGGTGCCGCCGGTGACGAGCGTCGCCAGGCGGTAACGCGGCGCCCGGACCGACGATGCGACCGGCGACGGCGCCGGTCCACTGGCGGCGACGGCGCGGGGGCCGACGGCGCGGGCGCGGGTTCCGCCGGCGCGGCGGCCGCGCAGGCCTCGGCGGCGGCGAGGTTCTGCTCGGCGGTCGCGCGGTACGGCGAGCTCACGACCAGCCGCAGGTAGTCGCGGTACATGGCCGCCGCGTTGCGACAGTCGCCGGCGAGGCGATACGCCTGCGCGAGGTTGTAGAGCAGCCCGGGCGTGGGCAGCAGGCGATACGCCTCGCGGTAGTCGGCGATCGCCGCGGGATAGTCACCCCGATCGAACGCGGCCTTGGCGCTCACCGCGCGCTCGCGTGCGGCCGCTGCCGCATCGCCAGGCGCGGGCTGCACCGGGGCCGGTGCGTCCGCCCCGGTCGGCGCCGGCGCGGGGACGTCCGCGGGCTGCGCCGCCGCGGGCGCGAGCGATGCGAAGGCGACGACCAGCGCCGCGCCGAGACCGAGGACGCGCGTCATCAGAACGGTTCGATCGTGCCGTTGGGATCGATCGCCGGCGCGTCCGGACGGCGCACCGGTACGCGGCGGCTGGATGGCGGCAGCGCGATGTCGAGGCGCTGGGTGGTCGCGGTGTCGATGCGCCGATGATAGGGCGTGAACCCGGGCGCGTCGACCTCGAGCTCGTGGACACCCGCGGGCGCCGACCAGATCGCGCGGCCGCGGGTCATCGGCACAGGGGCGCCGTCGATGCGGATCCGCGCGCCGGCCGGCGAGACCCGCAGCTCGAGGGTGGTCGGCGCGACGGGCGCGACCGACACCGGCGGCGCGGCGATCACCGGGGGCGCCATCGGCGCCGGCACCGCGGACCGCGCGGCCCCGGCGGGCGGGGCGCTCGCGCGCGGCGGCTCGACCGTGGCCGACGGGCGCGCGATCACGAGGATCGCCACGGTCCCGACCGCGAGGGCACCGCCCGCCACCAGCCACGGCCAGCGGCGCGGCGCGGTCGGCACGAGCTCCGGCGGCAGCGCGATCGCCATCGACGGCATCGGCGTCGGGCGCATGCCCACGACCGGCATCGGCTGGCTGGGCGACACCGGCTCGCCCATCGGTGGCGGCAAGCTGCCCACCGCCATCGCGCGCCGCGACGGCCGTGCGACGCGCTCCGCGAGCTCGTCGCGCACCTGCCGCAGGATTGCGATCACGTCATCCAGCGACGGCCGATCCCCGGCCTCCTTGGCCAGCATCGCCAGCAACAGGTGTTCGAGCGCCGCGGGGATCTCGGGCCATACCTCGGACGGCGGCGGCGGGGTCTCGCGCAGGTGCATCGCGACGACGTCGGCGATGTTGTCGGCGACGAACGGCGGCGCCTCGAGGAACAGCTCGTAGGCGATCGCCCCGAGCGAGTAGGTGTCGGAGCGCGCGTCGAGCGCGCGGCCGCGCGCCTGCTCGGGAGACACGTACTGCGGCGTGCCCAGGACCATGCCGGTCGTGGTCAGCGACACGGAATTCGCATCGCTCGGCGCCGGGTCGTAGAGCTTGGCGATGCCCCAGTCGACGACCTTCACGCCCGCGCCACTGGCGCCCTCGACGAGGAAGATGTTGTCGGGCTTGAGGTCGCGATGGACCACGCCGCAGGCGTGCGCGGCGCGGGCCGCGGCGGCGACCTCGAGCAGCACGTCGATCGCGAACAGCGGACTCAACCGCCCTTGCTCGAGCCGCTCGCGCAACGAAGCGCCGTGCAGCAGCTCCATCACCAGGTACTGGCGCCCATCCGGGAGCCGGTCGATGTGGAAGATGTCGACGATGCTGGGGTGGCCGATCTGGTTCACCACCCGCGCTTCCTGGACGAAGCGCTCCGCGGTCAGCGGCGAGCGGCACAGCTCGGCGCGCACGACCTTGATCGCCGCGCGCTTGCCGATCACGGTGTGCGTGGCGGCGTGGACCGTGCCCATGCCGCCCTCGCCGATCTTGCCTTCGATGCGCCAGTCACCGAGGACCATGCCCGGGGGCAGGCCCTCGATCGCGCCCGAACCCGTGATCACGATCTCGCGTGGGATCACGCCGCGCGACTCGACGCCGCCGGAGACCGGCATCGGTAGCGTCGCGCCGGTCATTTCCGGCACGCTTCGTGGAGAGTCTCGATCCATCGGCGCCCGCGTCGACCTGGGGCTGCGAGTCATTCGTAGCCCGCAAAGTCACGGTACCCGTCGGCACCAGGGCGTACAACCCCAAAACCGGTGGGCGTCGAGAGTGAAGGCCGATCATGGCAGACCACGGCATTCGGTCCGACCGCCTCGCGCTTCGCGATCAGGTGCGCGGCGCGATCAGCGCCCGACTCCCGAGCTCCGCAGCCGAGATCGCGACCTGCTCGACCCGTCGCTCGGGCAGGCCGCGGAACAGCAGGTAACGGTCATCGGCGAGCCGCGCCTTGACGAGCTGGCCGGTCGCGCGATCGCGGCGCCCGAGGGGCGACGCCGCACCGTGCACCGCGATGTGGTCCACCGTCAGCCGCGCGCCGTCATCGAGCTGGGTGGTCGCGCGCACGGTGATCGCGTCATCGGTGATCGCGACCTGCGACCCGGCCTCGACCCGACCGTAGGAGTTGTCGGCGAGCACCAGCTCGAAGCCGTCGTCGTCGCGCAGGATCGCGGGGCAGTCGCCACTCGGGGTGTGGCCGACGATCAGGCGGCCGATGCCACTGGCGCGGAGCTGCGCGATCACCCGAGGCTCGGGGAGCAGTGGATTCGCGTCGGCGTCGGTCGGGCGCGCGTAGACCACGCTCGACTGGTTGAACGACGTGCCGGGCAGTGGCGCCTGATAGGCGATCAGCGCGCGCGCGGTCCCGGTCGCCGCGAACTCGGCGAGGCCCTCGCGGTAGAAGCGATCGAGCGCGGCGAGCCAGCCATCGACCTCCTCCGCGCGCGGCGCCCCGGGCGTGACGCCGAGGTTGGCCGCGGTGATGCCGCCGTGGAGGAACAGGGTCGCGCCCGCGCGATAGCCGAGGCGGCACTCGCCGAGGTAGGTCCGCAGCGCGCCGCCGGCGTTGACGTCGTCGAGGAAGCTGCGCACCACCGCGTCGTCGGTGGCGTCGTGGCCGCCGGCGGCGAGCTCGGTGGCGCGGTGCTCGAACGCCCGCGCCGCGCCCATCGTGTTGGCGAGGATCCAGCGCAGCAGCTCGGCGCGCGGCAAGCCGGCGGGCGCGCGCGTCGGCGGCGCGCCATCGAGCTCGCGCACCAGCCGCAGCTTGTTGAGGTCGCGATTGCCGGCCAGCAGGATGACGCGATCGCCGTAGGTGCGGCGCGCCGCGAGCAGGGTCGCGACGATGCGGCGCGCGTGCGGCCCGCGATCGATCGCGTCGCCGCCGAAGACGAAGGTCACGCCATCGGCGAGCCGGAGCGCGTCGCCATCGAGCGCGACCCGCGGGTTGTCGCGCGCGAACGACGCCAGCTTGTCCCAGCTGCCCTCGACGTCGGTGAGGTACGCGATCTCCATCGTCGGTTCTCTACCGAGCTTGGACGCGCTCGGCCAGCACGCGATACACGTCGT
>JAIOQA010000058.1 GCA_021413675.1 Deltaproteobacteria bacterium
CGGTTCGCTATCCCGGCGCACGTACGATGCCGCTCTCTGAACGACCACCGGTAAGCCGTGTGCGGGAAATCCGCACGCACGGTTTGAACGGGGGTCCCGATGCCCGCAAGCGCGGGAACAAGTAAGGATCTACCAATGCGCTTCCTCGCGATCGCGTTCGGCGTCGCGGCCTGCACCGGTCCGCGCGTCACCAACGACGTGACGTACGACGACCGGTTCGGCGCCCAGACCACGATGGATGTCTACGAGCCGGCCGATGACACGCCGACCCCGCGACCCGCGGTGCTGGTGATCCACGGCGGCAGCTGGCGCACGCCGACCAAGCGCTCGTCGATGGCCGCCGATGCCGAGCGCCTCGCCGACGCCGGCTACGTCGCGTTCAACATCGACTACCGGCTCGTGCCCGACGGCGGCGAGTTCCCGCACGCGGTGCAGGATTGCTTCTGCGCGCTGGCGTACATCCGCGCGCACGCCGCCGACTGGAACATCGATCCCGCGCGCATCGCGGGCATGGGCTACTCCGCCGGCGGTCACCTCGGCTCGATGCTCGCGGTCGCCGCCGCCGATCCGGTGATCGCGCCGGACTGCGCCGCGGGCACGACCGGCCCGCTGGTCGCGATGGTGTCGGGCGCGGGCCCGCAGGACATGCGGCTGTTCCCGCAGGTCGCGGCGGTCACCGAGTTCGTCGGCGGCACCAAGGCCGAGGTGCCCGAGCGCTACATCCAGGCGTCGCCGATCACCCACGTGGTCGCCGGCGCGCCGCCGTTCCTGATGATCCACGGCACCGGCGACATCGTCGTGAACATCGAGCACTCGCGCGACATGCGCGCGGCCTTGCGCGCGGTCGGCACCGACGCGCGCCTGCTCGAGATCCCCGGTGGCGGCCACCTGTTCAACCGCGACGTCGACGGCGGTGACTACTCGCTGGTGACGGCGAACGAGTCGCCCGAGGCCTGGGCCGCGACGATCGACTTCCTCGATCGCACGATCGGACCGGTGCGATGAGGGCCGCGATCCTCGTGTGCCTCGCGCTGGCGGTGCCCGCGCTCGCGGTCGCCGAGCCCGCGCCCGAGGCGCCGTACCTGAACGCGGTCTCGCTCGCGCTGCCGTCGATCGATGGCCTGCGCGGCGCGCAGGTCAGCTACGAGCGCTGGTGCCCGTGTCGGCGGCTGAGCGTCGCGGTCTCGGGGCAGCTGCGCCAGACCGCGGCCCGCGACTACGGCGGCCTGACCGCGGGCGTGGGCGCCGAGCTCCGCTGGTACTGGCGCGCGCGCGCGTGGCTCACCCACCAGCACCGCGGCTCGATGGTCGGCTGGTTCCTCGGCGCGCGCGTCGACGTCGCCGCGGACTGGCTCCACGATCGCGTCGACGATCGGTGGCTCGGGACCGGCATGGCGTTCGGCGTCGCGACCCGCATCGGCTATCGCATCGCGCCGTGGCGCGGCCTCGAGATCACGCCGCTCACCGGCCTGTCGTGGCGCGAGCAGGTCGACCTGAACGGTCGGGTCCCGGCGAAGGGCGCGTTCTCGATCGTGTTCGGCCTGACCGCGGGCTGGATGTTCTGATCGGCGGTCGTGGTACGCCACGACCATGAAGCCAACGATCCTGATCTGCGGTCATGGTCCCGGAATCTCCGACGCCGTCGCCCGCCGGTTCGGCCGCGAGGGCCATCCGGTCGCGATCGTCGCGCGCTCGGCCGAGCGCCTCGCCGCGGCCGCCGCAGCGCTGACCGCCGACGGCATCACCGCGCGCGCGTTCCCGTGCGACCTCGGTGATCCGGTCGCGGTGCGCGCGCTGGTCGCCGACGTGCGCGGCGCGCTCGGGCCGATCGGTGTCGTGCACTGGAACGCGTACCGCGGCGGCGCGGGCGATCTGCTCACCGCCGATGTCGCCGAGCTGCGCGGCGTGCTCGACGTCGGCGTGATCGGCATGGTCGCCGCGGTGCAGGCCGCGCTCGCCGACCTCACCGCCGCGCGCGGCGCGGTGCTGGTCACCGGTGGCGGGCTCGCCTTCTACGATCCGAAGGTCGACGCGATGGCGACCAGCTGGGGATCGATGGGCCTCGCGATCGCGAAGGCCGCGCAGCACAAGACCGCGGGCCTGCTCCACGCCAAGCTCGCGCCCGCGGGGGTGTACGTCGGCGAGGTGATCGTCACCGGCCTGGTGAAGGGCACCGCGTTCGATCGCGGCCAGGCCACCCTCGAGCCCGCGGCGATCGCCGAACGCTTCTGGCAGCTGGCGCAGGCGCGGACCGAGACCAGCGTCACCATCTGACGGAGCCCTGCGCCGAGCTGGCGCGACCTGCACTAAGTTGCAGCGACGTGCTGACTCGCTCACGCCTCAATGCCAGTGATGGTGAGGAGATGCGCGCGGTGGTCGGCGGCATTGTGCACTAGCGTCCGCGACGGGGAGTCACGGTCCGCACAGTTCCGGGAGGTACACATCGATGGCACGCACGCGTCTCACGGGTCTCGCAGGTCTCTTCATCTCTGGCGTCGCGGCGCTCGCCGCATGTGGTCCGTCGGGCGATAGCCCCGACGCGCGCACCGGCGACGTCATCGACGGCGGCACGCAATGCACCGCCGAGGGCTCGAACCGCTGCCAGGGCTCGACCTATCAGGTCTGCCACAGCGGCAACTGGGACGTGCAGACGCAGTGCCCCCTCAAGTGCGACGACGCGCTTGGATGCGTCGCGTGCAACCCGGGCGTGCTGTCGTGCAGCGGCCAGGACGTCGTGCAGTGCGATAGCCAGGGCAACCCCGGCAGCGTCGTCATGACCTGCAGCGGCACGCAGATCTGCTCCAACGGCGCGTGCGTCGACCCGTGCGAGGAGGCCGCGACCAACCGCAGCTACCTCGGCTGCGAGTACTGGGCGGTCGATCTCGACAACGCCACCGAGGTCCTCGGGCTGCCGACCGGCAACAGCTGCGCCGCGTTCGGCACCGACGCGAAGCTCCTGCAGAGCGTGAAGGTGTGCACGAAGCCGGACACGTCGACCACTCCTGCGGGCACCCTCGTCGCAGGACTTTGCGACGCTGATGATGCATGCCCGGACAACACGTGGGCGTGCACGGCGAAGAGCATCTGCGGCCTCGACGCCCAGCACTCGCCGTTCGCGATCGTCGTGTCGAACCCCCAGACCAAGGCCGTCGACGTCACGATCTCCAACGCGGCCGGCACGACCAAGACCGTCAGCGTCGCCGCCTCGACCGTGACCTCGATCTTCCCGCAGCAGCTCGGCTTCGCGGATCAGTCGCTCGACCAGAGCATGAAGGGCAAGAACGCCTACAAGCTCACCTCGACCACGCCGATCGTCGCGTACCAGTTCAACCCGCTCGACAACGTCGGCGTGTTCTCGAACGACGCGTCGCTGCTGCTGCCGCGCACGACGTTCGACACGAAGTACTACGCGCTCGTCCTCTCGACGCTCACCCGCCGCGTCCAGGACGCCGCGAACATGGATTACGGCACCAACGACTACAACGGCTACGTCACGATCGTCGCCTGGCAGGACGGCACGCACATCGACGTCACGCCGACCGCCAACGTCCGCGCCAACACCGCGGGTGGCGTCGCCGCGATCAACGCCGGCACCAAGACCTCGTTTGTGCTCGACGCCTACGAGGTGCTCAACCTCGAGTCGGTCGGCGCCACCGTCAACGGCATCGCCGGTCCGGATCTCACCGGCACGCTCATCGAGTCGACCGACACCAAGACCTTCGGCGTGTTCTCGGGCACCGAGGCCTCGGTCGTGCCGAGCGACACGCCGGGCGGCCTGTTCACCAACGGCCCGTGCTGCGCCGACCACCTCGAGGAGATGATGTTCCCGACCTCGACGTGGGGAAAGACCTTCGCGATCGCGCGCAGCCAGGTGCGGCTCACGATGAAGGCCGAGAACGACGTCATCCGCGTCATGGCGCAGAAGCCCGGCACGACGGTCACGTTCACGCCGTCACCCGTGAAGGGCACGTGCGGCTCGCTCGACGCGGGCAAGTTCTGCCAGGTCGAGATCAGCGCCGACACCAAGATCGTCGCGAGCGAGCCGATCCTCGTCGGTCACTACCTCACGTCGACGATCTGGCAGGACCTGTTCGGCATCCAGACCGTCGGCTCGGGCGATCCGTCGCTGGCAGTCGCCGTGCCGGTCGAGCAGTTCCGCGACTCGTACGCGATCCTCGTGCCGTCGCAGTACGACGCGACCTACGTCTCGCTGGTCGTGCCCGACGGCACCAGCGTCGCCCTCGACGGAACCGACGTGACCGGCCAGCTCGCGGCCTTCGGCGGCGGCTTCAAGGGCGGGCGCGTGAAGATCGCGACGGCCGGGCCCCACAACATCACGTGCCCCGGCGGTGGCTGTGGCGTCGAGCTCTACGGCTACAGCGACGCGGTCTCGTACATGATCGCCGGTGGCCTCGACCTGAAGCAGATCGTCATCAACTGAGCGCGCGCGCCGCCGCCGCGCGCCGCGGGCGGAAGTACAGCCACGCGGCGCCGGCCAGCACCGCGGCCGAGAACGCCGCGCAGACCAGGCCCCACAGCCAGTAGGTCCCGCCGAGCGCCTCGGCCATGCGCTGGGTGTCGGACGCGATCAGCTTGCCGTCGCTCATCTGGCCGATGCCCTCCTTGGTGAAGAGGTAGTCGCCGCGCGAGTAGACGCTGAGCGCCAGCTGGGTCGCGAGGAACACCAGCGCGATCTGCGCGACCTCGGCGCTGGCGCGCAGCGCGATCGCGAGGCAGGTGGCGGCGACGATCGCGATCGCCACCCAGCCGAACACGCCGCGCGTCCACAGGACGAGCGTGAGCGCGAAGAACCCGCCGGTGAGGCCCAGGCACCAGCGCGCCAGGCGCGGCCGCAGCCCGAGCACGAGGAACAGCGCGGCGGCGACCGCGGGGCCGCACAGACCGCCGGCCGACACGAACGCGCTCGCGACGCCCTCGGGCTTGCTGCACATCGCGTAGCCCGAGGCGTCGCTGAACATGTGCAGCGAGTGCCAGGTGCCGACGAACAAGGCCGCGACGCCGTGGCCCATCTCGTGGACCATCGTCGACAGGAACACCAGCGGCCACGCGAGCACCTGCAGGCTCGGCGTGAGGTAGAGCGCGAGCGTGACGACCGTGCAGCCGGCGAGCACCCAGCGGGCCTGGCTCGACAGCGCGGCGCGATCGGGCGGCAGCGCGCGCGGATCGACGCGGGGCTTCGGGCGCTCGGGGGCCTTCGCGGTGGGCGTGCTCATCGCGCGAGTCTAAGACACCGCTCGGTGTTCTAGAACACCGGGCGCGACGGCTGGCCGCGATCTCGCAGGGCGCGTGATATGAACCGCGCATGCTCAGCATCGATCTCACGGGCAAGCGCGCGCTGGTTGCGGGTGTTGCCGACGACGGCGGATTCGGGTTTGCGATCGCGAAGGCGCTGGCCCAGGCCGGCGCCAAGGTCTGCGTCGGCACGTGGCCGCCGGCGCTCGGCGTGTTCCGGCTGCTGCTCAAGGGCGGCAAGATGGACCAGTCGATGGCGATGCCCGATGGCTCCAAGCTCGAGTTCGAGCGCATCTACGCGCTCGACGCCGAGTTCGACGCGCTCGAGGATGCGCCGGCGGAGCTGCGCGAGTCGAAGCGCTACCGCGATCAGGGCGACTTCTCGATCGGCGGCGTGGCCGCGCAGATGAAGGCCGAGTTCGGCGAGGGCGGCATCGACATCGTGGTGCACAGCCTCGCCAACGGGTCCGAGGTGAAGAAGCCGCTGCTCGAGACCAGCCGCAAGGGCTACCTCGGCGCGCTCTCGGCCTCGAGCTATTCGCTGGTGTCGATGGTGCAGCGCTTCGGCCCGATCATGTCTCCGCGCGGCTCGTTCCTGTCGCTGTCGTACATGGCGTCGGAGCGGGTCGTGCCCGGCTACGGCGGCGGCATGTCGTCGGCGAAGGCGGCGCTCGAGTCGGACACCCGCGTGCTGGCCTACGAGGCCGGCCGCGCGTGGGGCCACCGCGTGAACTGCATCTCGGCCGGCGCGTACGCGTCGCGCGCGGCCAGCGCGATCGGCTTCATCAAGCAGATGATCGACTACACCACGCGCAACGCGCCGCTGCCCGAGCCGCTCGAGGCCCACGAGGTCGGCGCGACCGCGGCGTTCCTCGCGTCGCCGCTCGCGAGCGGCATCACCGGCACGACCGTGTTCGTCGACAAGGGCTACTCGGTGATGGGCGTCGCGGTCGATCGCGAGAACCCGGCCGCGACCTGACGCGCGGGTTCCGCGGATCGTCTGCGTGGACCAACCTGGACCAGGTGCACCGCGCGCTGCACCCAGGTCCACGTCGCGCCGCGCCCAGGGACGTCGTCGCTGTCGATCGGCTGCGCGCGGTGCCCCCTTCGCCGTCGAGCCCGCGCCGATGCGGTCGCGCGCGCCGATGTGGCCACGCGCTTGCAATCACGCTGCGCATGATCGGATTTCGCTGGACCACCTCGACGATCGGCCCGTGCGTGAACTGCCGCACGCCCGTGACGCTCAAGAGGAACTACCTGCTGCTGTTCTACATCCCCATCCCGCTCGGCGGCCCGTCGATGTCGTGCGCCTGTCCCGCGGGGCATCGCCCGCAGCTCGCGGCGCAGGCGCAGGCGCAGGTCGGCGCACCGATGCTCGGCATCGCCCCGGTCGGCGCGTATCCCGGCGCGGCGCCGATGGCGATGGCGGCCGCGCCGATGAGTGCGGCACCGATCGGCGCGCCGATGGCCTACGCGCCGGCCGCTGCAGCGCCGGCGGTCGCGATGCCGGTGTACCCATGTCTGCAGTGCCAGACGACGCTGCTCTGGGCGGCCCCGTACCAGCGCTGGTTCTGCCCGCGCTGCCAGCAGTACCGCTGACCGGCTGGAGCCGTCGTGGTCGTCAGGTGGGACGGATCGACTTCGACGCGAGCTCGATCGCCACGGCCATCTCGAGCGCGGTCGCGAAGCGCTCGTTCGGCTCCTTGGCGAGCGCGTGCGTGAGCACGTCCTCCATCGCGTCGGGCACGCCGGTGCCGGGCGCGATGTCCTCGATCATCGGCGGCGAGTCGGTGAGGTGCATGCTGATCAGCTCGAAGTCATCGACCGCGACGAACGGCGGGCGCCCGGCCATGAGCTCGAACAGGATCACGCCCATCGCGTAGAGGTCGCTGCGCTGATCGCCGGTCTCGCCGCGCAGGCGCTCGGGCGCGACGTAGGTCAGGCTGCCGACGACGTGGCCCTGCTGGGTGAGCTTGCTCGAGCCCTCGAGCGAGGCGAACCCGAAATCGATGAGCACGACCCGATCGAACGGCCCTGGCGACGGCTCGAGCATCAGGTTCGCGGGCTTGAGGTCGCGGTGCAGCACCGGGATGGCATGGACCGCGGCCAGGCCCTGCAGCGCCTGCCACGCGTAGCTCGCGGCGCGCGCGGGCCCGACCTTGCCCTCGCTCTTGAGCACGGTGCGCAGCGACTTGCCGCGCATCAACTCGACGACGAGGAACGGCTCGCCCAGCTCGGTGGCGCCGCTGCCGAGCAGCTGCGCGACGTTGCGGTGGCGGATCATCCCCTGGACGTGGGCCTCGCGCTCGAACCGGCGCAGCGCCTCGGGCTCGCGCGCGAGCGATTGCCGGAGGATCTTGATCGCCACGCGGGCAGGCCCGGTGCCGGCCCGGTGATCGAGCGCCTGGTAGACGTCGGCCATCGCGCCGCGACCGATCAGCCGTTCGAGCTGATAGCGATCCTGAAGGACCGTTCCGACGCGTTCCTGAGCGGACATCTACGAACCACGTCGACGATACACCGTTGGCACGCCGCGCCGCGAGGCCTTGACCCGCCGCGTTGGGCGCGGTACGCGGGATGCGTGGATCGCACGCCTCTGGTCGTCCGACGCACCCTCGCGGACGCCGCCGACGTGGCCCGGATGGCCCGCCGCCTGGCCCACGAGATCGTCGAGAAGCACCGCGGCACCGCGGGCCTGGCGCTCGTCGGGATCCGCACCGGCGGCTGGCACCTGGCCCGGCGGCTGGCGGCCCTCATCGCCGAGGCGGAGGGATCGGCACCGCTGCTGGGCGCGGTCGACATCGCGCTCTACCGCGACGACGTGTACGACCGGCTGGCGCCGGCCATCGGTCCGACCGACCTGCCGTTCGCGCTAGACGGCGTGCGGATCGTGCTGGTCGACGATGTCCTCTACACCGGCCGGACCGTGCGCGCCGCGCTCGACGCGCTGGTCGACTACGGCCGGCCGCGCGCGGTACGGCTGGCGGTGCTGGTCGATCGCGGCCTGCGCGAGCTGCCGATCCAGGCCGACGTCGTCGGCATGACCGTGTCGACCGAGCCGACCGATCGGGTCTCGGTGACCTTCAGCGAGGCCGGCGGCGGCGCCATCGACGAGGTCCGCTTGCTGGGCAGGGAGAACGCATGAGCGACGCGCGCGTCTTTCCGCATCGTCACCTGCTCGGCATCGATCACCTCGACGCCGCCGACATCGTGCAGATCCTCGATCTGGCGAACACCTTCTTCGAGCTCGGCGCGCGGCCGATCAAGAAGGTGCCGACGCTGCGCGGGCGCACGGTCATCAACCTGTTCTTCGAGAACTCGACGCGCACGCGCACGTCGTTCGAGATCGCGGCCAAGCGCATGAGCGCCGACGCGGTCAACATCTCGTCGTCGGGCTCGTCGGCGGCCAAGGGCGAGACCCTGCTCGACACTGCCAAGAACCTCGAGGCGATGCGACCCGACGTGGTCGTGCTGCGCCACATGTTCGGCGGTGCGCCGCACCTGCTCGCGAAGCACCTCGACTGCGCGATCATCAACGCCGGCGACGGCCAGCACGAGCACCCGACCCAGGCGCTGCTCGACGCCGCCACGATCCGGCGGGCCAAGGGCCGGGTCGAGGGCCTCGAGGTCGCGATCGTCGGCGACCTCGCGCACTCGCGCGTGGTGCGCTCGAACATCCAGTGCCTGGCGCGGCTCGGCGCGAAGATCCGGCTGTGCGCGCCGTGGACCCTCGTGCCCCGCGGCCTCGACGAGATCGGCGGCGAGATCACGCGCCGGGCCACGCGCATCGTCACGCGGCTCGACGAGGCGCTCGAGGGCGCCGACGTCGTCATGATGCTGCGCGTGCAGAACGAGCGGATGAGCGGCGAGCAGCCGCGCTTCCCCAACACCCGCGAGTTCTCGCGCACGTACGGCCTGTCGGCGCGGACCCTGGCGTGGGCCAAGCCCGACGCGATCGTCATGCACCCGGGCCCGGTCAATCGCGGCGTCGAGCTCGCGCCCGATGTCGCCGACGGGCCGCGCTCGGTGGTGCTCGATCAGGTGGAGTGGGGCGTGGCGGTGCGGATGGCGGTGCTGTACCTGCTCGGCCGGGTGCCGGCGGGGGAAGCGGAGGCGGCGTGATTCCGATCGAGAGCAAGCGACCATGACCACCGACGCGGTGCGCGTCACCGGCGTGACCAAGCGGTTCGCCGATCACGTCGCCGTCCGCGACCTGTCGTTCACGGTGCCCGCGGGCGTGGTGTTCGGCGTGCTCGGCCCCAACGGCGCCGGCAAGTCGACGACGCTGCGGATGGTCAACGACATCATCGCGCCCGACGGCGGCGAGATCCGGATCCTCGACAAGTTCGCGCCCGGCCGCGACGCCGCGCCGCACATCGGCTACCTGCCCGAGGAGCGCGGCCTCTATCCCAAGATGAAGGTCGTCGACATGCTGACCTTCATGGCCGAGCTGCGCGGCGTCTCGATCCGCGACGCCAAGCTCCGCGCCGGGAAATGGCTCGAGCGCCTCGGCCTGACCCAGTGGACCAGGAACAAGGTCCAGGATCTGTCGAAGGGCATGCAGCAGAAGGTGCAGTTCGCCGCGGCGGTGATCCACGATCCCGAGCTGGTGATCCTCGACGAGCCGTGGAGCGGCCTCGATCCGATCAACGCCGAGGTGCTGCGCGAGGTCGTGGCCGAGCAGAAGGCCGCCGGCCGCACGATCCTGTTCTCGACCCACCAGATGGAGCAGGCCGAGAAGATCTGCGACCACGTCTGCATCATCGCGCGCGGCGCCAAGGTGCTCGACGGGCCGCTGGTCGACGTCAAGCGCGCCGCGGTCAAGGACGGCCTGGTCGCGCTCGCGTTCATCGACGAGGCCGCGCGCGCCGCAGCCGAGCCGGTGCTGGCCGATCGATCGCTCATCCTCGCGCGCCGGCCGCCGCGGCCCGGCGACACCGCGGATCTCGAGGTCGAGCTCGCCGCAGGGGCGGCGCCCGAGAAGCTCCTGCGCGAGCTGGTCGCGACCGGCGCGGCGATCACGCGGTTCGAGGTCGTCGTGCCGACGCTCCACCAGATCTTCGTCGAGCGCGTCGGCGCCGAGAACGCCGCGGTCGCGGCCCACACGGACGGTGCAGCATGAGCGGAGGGCGGCGTCCCGACTGGCTGGTGATCGCGCGGCGCGAGTTCCTCGAGCGGGTGCGCACGATCTGGTTCCTGGCGGTCACCGCGCTCGGGCCGATCGGCATGATCGCGATCATCGTGATCCCGGTCCTGCTCGCGCGGGTCAACAACGGCGCGACCGTGCAGATCGTCGATCACACCCACGCGCTGGGCGCGCCGCTGGCGGAGGAGTTCGGCAAGCTGGGCTGGAAGACCGAGATCGTCGCCGAGACCACCGACGAGCCGACGCTGCTCGGCCGGATCCGCGACGGCTCGATCAACGGCTTCCTGACCGTGCCGTCGGACGCGATCAGCGGCAGCGGGACGATCGTCTACCAGGGCGACAACGCGACCAACCAGCTGGTCACGATCATGATGTGGCGGATCAACCAGCAGGTGGTCCAGCACGCGCGCGGGGTCGCCGCTGGCGTCGATCCCGCGAAGCTCGAGCACATCCTCACGCCCGTCGCGATCGAGAGCAAGCACACCACCGGCGAGGCCTCGGGCTCGTCGGCGGGCGCGGCGTTCGTGCTGGGCTACGCCGTGATGTTCATCCTGTACATGGCGATCATCCTGTACGCGGTCAACGTCATGCGCTCGGTGGTCATGGAGAAGACCAGCCGCGTGGTCGAGCTGATGGTCGCCGCGGCCAAGCCGCAGGCGCTCATGATGGGCAAGATCATCGGCGTCGGCGCCGCCGGGCTGGTGCAGATCGCCGCGTGGATGGCGATGGCGGTCATCACGATCACCTACCGCACGCAGATCCTCGGGCTGTTCGGCGTGGCCGGCGACGGCTTCACGCTGCCGCCGCTGGCGTGGACCGACGCGGTGGTGATCGTCCTCTACTTCCTGCTGGGCTACTTCTTCTACGCCGCGCTCTACGCCGCGCTCGGCGCGATGGTGTCGTCGGATCAGGAGGCCCAGCAGGCGCAGCTGCCGGTGACGCTCTTGCTCTTGATCCCGATGCTGAGCATGCAGGTGGTCGCCAACGACCCGCGCGGCGGCGCGGCCGAGGCGCTGACGCAGATCCCGTTCTCGTCGCCGATCCTGATGCCGATGCGCTGGCTGCTCGGCGGCTCGAGCGGCCTCGACGCGGCGGTGTCGCTCGGCATCCTCGCGATCTCGACGGTGTTCGTCACGCGGCTCGCGGGCCGGATCTACCGCGTCGGGATCCTGATGTACGGCAAGCGGCCGAGCGTGCGCGAGATCCTGCGCTGGCTGACGTACTGATCGCAGGTTGCCGGGACGCGCCGCACGGCGGCGTTGCGGTTGGGCCGGCGGCGCGTACGTTCCCGGCATGGAGACCCTCGATCAGCTCATCCAGCAGCTCGACGTTGGCAAGGCCAAGCCGCGCGATGCGGCGAGCGCCCAGCTGCGCGCGCGGCTCGCGACCGAGACGCTGACCCCCGCGCAGGCCCAGGCGCTCGCCGACTTCGTCGCGCGGCGGCTGGGGCGCGACAACATGCGGTACACGTGGCGGGACGCGGTCGAGCTGCTGGTCGCGGCAGGCCCCGCGCTCGCGGCGCCGGTGATCCCGACGCTGCGCGCCGCGCTGGCGGCGGTCGAAGATCCCTGGGCGACGATCAACGTGCTGGGGCACCAGAAGATCGTGGCGGCGCGGGCGCTGATCGCGCTGACGCCGGAGACCGCCGCGGCCGACCTCGCGCCGTGGCTCGGCGATCGCGAGCTCCTGCTGGGTAAGGTCCGGCTCGCGAGCGAGCCGACGACGCTCGATCACCTCGTCGCGCTGGGCTCGCGCGCGGCGGCGGTGCTGCCGGCGCTTCGTCGGCGCGTCGCGTGCGAGGGCGACGCGTACGCGAAGGACCGCGAGGCCGCGGCGGCGGCGCTGGCTATGCTGGTGCCGCAGGTCACCGACGAGCCGCCGTTCGATCCGCTCGACCCGCGGATCGCCGCGGAGATCGCGCGCCTCGGTGGCGTGCTGCCGCCGTACGAGGCGGCGAGCGTCACCCCCATCGCGGGCGTGCCCGAGTCGATCCGCCGCCTCGCCGACGTGCGCTGGCCGGCGCGGCAGTACGAGAACAAGGCCGACGCGAAGGGCCGCGTGAAGCACATCTGGGTCTGGATGCTCCAGTGGCTCGGCGTGCATGTGGACGCCGCGGCGCACAACCTCGGCTGGGAGCGCGCGCCGCGCAGCGCGACCCTCGCGCACGCCGACGGCGGCAACTACACGCTGCACGTCATCATCGATCATCCGTACAGCGATCCGCTGAACCCGATCGTGTTCAAGACCGACCACGATCCCGGGCCCGGCGAGCGCGTGGCCAACGGGATGACGCTGCTGGAGTTCCTGCGCACGCTGAAGCCGGCGAAGAAGCGCCCGACGAAGTAACGCCGATCTCGGGCCGCCGAAACGCGACGCGGCCCGCTGATCCGGGGGAGATCAGCGGGCCGAGAGTCGTGAGGAGGAGCGGCTCGACTACTTCGCGGCGGGCGCGGTGGTCGCGGCGGCCGGCTTCTTGACGGCCTTGTGCTTCGCCTTGGCCGGCGCCTTCGCGGTCGGGGCCGGGGTGGCCGGGGTCGACGGCGCGGTGGTCGGCGCGGTCGGGGCCGGGGCCGCCTTGGCGTCCTTCGCGTCGGGGGTGGCGAACGCGGTGAGCGGGGCGGCAACGAGCGAGGCGATGGTCAGGGCGCGGATGATACGCATGTGAATAGCTCCTTCGATTTCGGTTCAGGGAGTGAGAGATGCACTCGCTCCGCACGGCGGCGCGAGGGGTTCTGATCGACTCGAGCGGTGACCGGGGAGGCCGTGTCGCTCGCGTCCTTGCTTTGTGCAGGTCCGGTGCCAGCGCGATGCGGGGAGTTGCGAGGGTTTCGGGCGAGGGCGCGTGGGGCAGGTTGCCCCGCGGGCCCAGAGTGCCCCGCCCCATGCGCCTAGGCGGCGATGAGGGTCCGCGCCGCGGCGACGAGCACGTCGAGATCGACCGGCTTGTCGTAGATCGCGGACGCCCCGAGCGAGCGAGCGCTGGCGTGGGTGGCGGCATCGCCGAACGCGGTCATCAGGATGATGGGCAGCGTGACCTCGGCGCGGCGGAGCACGCTCAGCACCTCGAGGCCGCTCCAGCCGGGCATGCGAACGTCGGAGATCACGAGGGATGCGCTCCGCTTGCCCAGGGTCAAGGGCGTCATCGCGTGCTCCACGATCAGCTCGATCAGCTCCACGCCGGTCGCGGCCTCGATCACCGCATAGCCGGCGCGGCGCAGCTTGCGGGCGAGCAACAGCCGCAGCTCGTCGTCGTCCTCCGCGAGGAGCACGACCGGCCCGGAGTCGGCGATGAGTGGCGCGGGGGGCGGACGGCGCATACGCGCTACCAGTGCAGCCGCGATGCCAGGTTGCGCGGGCGCCTGCGGTGCGCGCGCTTACTCGTCGCTCACGCCGTAGGCCTTGAGCCGGCGATACAGCGTCTTGCGATTGAGCCCGAGGATCTGGCTCGCGGTCGTGCGGCTGCCGCCCGCGGCGCGCAGCACGTGGAGGATGTAGCGCCGCTCGACCTCCTCGAGCGACACCAGCTCGGTGGGGTCGCCGCCCGCGACCACCAGCGCGCTCGGCGTGTAGGCGCGGATGCGATCGGGGAGATCGTCGACGGTGATGGTGTCGAAGCGCGCGAGGGCGACCGCGCGCTCGACCGCGTTGGCCAGCTCGCGCACGTTGCCGGGCCACTCGTAGCTGGCGAGCTTCTCGGCGGCGGCGGGCGCGAAGCCGACCACCGGCTTGCCGAAGCGCCGCGCGGTGTCGGCGAGGAATCGCTGCGCGAGCAGCAGCACGTCGCCGCCGCGCGCGCGCAGCGGTGGCAGGGCGATGCGCACGACGTTGATGCGGTAGTAGAGATCGTCGCGGAAGGTGCGGGCCTCGATCGCGGCCTCGAGATCGCGGTTGGTCGCGCTCACGAGGTGGACGTCGAACGGGATCTCGGCGTCGCCGCCGATCGGCCGCACGGTCCGCTCCTGCAGCGCGCGCAGGAGCTTGGCCTGCAGCCCCAGCGGCAGCGCGCCGATCTCGTCGAGGAACAGCGTGCCGCCCGAGGCCTGCACGAACAGGCCGGGGCGGCTGGCGCGGGCGTCGGTGAACGCGCCCTTCACGTGGCCGAACAGCTCGCTCTCGAGCAGCTGCTCGGGCATCGCGGCGCAGTTGATCGCGACCAGCGGGCCGCTCGCGCGCTTGCTCTGGCGGTGGATCGCGCGCGCGACCAGCTCCTTGCCGGTGCCGCTCTCGCCGGTGATGAGCACGCTCGCGTCGGTCGCCGCGACCCGATCGATCAGATCGAAGACGTCGCGCATCGCCGAGCTCTCGCCGACCAGCTCGCCGCCGCGACCAGTCGCGACCTCGCGCCGCAGCCGGACCAGCTCGTCGGTGAGCTGGCGGTGGCGGATGGCGCGCTCGACGACCAGCACCAGGGTCTCGAGCTCGATCGGCTTGGACAGGAAGTCGTAGGCGCCGACCCGGATCGCGCCGATCGCCGACTCGAGGCTGCCGAACGCGGTCAGGACGATCACCGGCACGCCCGGCCGGTTGGCGACGATCCGCTCGGTGAGCACCAGCCCGCTCATCGCGCCCAGGTTGAGATCGGTGATGACGACGTCGACGTCGTGGTCGGCGAGGTAGGCGAGGGCGGCCTCCCCCGAGCTGGCGACCCCGACCGCGAAGCCGCGGCGCACCAGGCCGCGCTCGAGCAGCGCGATCATCTCGCGCTCGTCATCGACGATGAGGACGCGGCCCTTCATGCGGCGGGAAGGTACACCGAGAACCGGCTGCCCTCGCCAGGTGTCGACGCGACCTCGACCCAGCCGTCGTGGTCGGCGACGATGCCGTGGACCACGGCCATGCCCAGGCCGGTGCCCTCGCCGACGCCCTTGGTCGTGAAGAACGGCTCGAACAGGCGCTCGCGGGTGGATGCGTCCATGCCCGAGCCGGTGTCGGAGACCTCGATCACGACGTGGCGGCGCGCGGTCGCGTCGGGGCGCGGCGCGGTCGCGAGCGTGGTGCGCACGTCGACGTCGATCCGGCCGTGCGGCGGCGTGGCGTGGATCGCGTTGACGACCAGGTTGGTGACGACCTGCATGACCTGGCCGGCGTCGACGCGCGCGGTGCAGGGCTCGCGGCCGCGCGGGCCGGCGAGCGTGAGGCTGCTCTTGCGCGCGGTCGAGGCCAGCAGCTCGACGGCGTTGTGCGCGAGCGGCACCAGATCGGTCACGGCCTTCTCGCCGCTGCCGCGCCGCGCGAAGTCGAGGAGCTGGAGGACGATCGCGGTGATGCGCTGCGACTGCTCGACGATGATCCGCGCGCTGTCGGTGACCTCCTCGCCGATGGCCTCGCCCGACTGGATCATGCGCGCGTGACCGCCGATGACGTTGAGCGGCGTACCGAGCTCGTGCGCGATGCCGGCGGCGAGCTTGCCGACGGTGGCGAGGCGATCGGCGTGGCGGACCTGCTCGACCGCGGCGACCCGCGCCTCGCTCGCCTGCACGATCTGGTCGCGGGCGCCGGCGAGGTGCTCGGTCATCGCGTTGAGCTCGGTCGCCAGCTCGCCGAGCTCGTCGCGCTGGCGCAGCACCAGCGGCTCGCCGAAATCGCCGCGGCCGACGCGCCGGGCCTTGGCGACCAGCGCGCGGGTCGGGCGCGCGATCAGCGCGACCCCGAGCGTCGACGCCGCGATCGCCGCGAGCAGGAGCGCGGCGAGGCTCGTGAAGATCATGCGCTCCTTGGTCTCGCGCAGGTACAGATGCTCGGCGGCGAGCGAGCCCGAGACCCGCAGCACGCCGGCCGAGCCCATCGTGAAGTAGGTGTCGATGCGGCCGTCGGGGCCGGCGCTGTCGTCGCGGATCGCCGCGGGCTGGCCTGCGGTGACCTCGGCGGCGATCTCCTCGGGGACCGCCGACGCCGGCACGCGCGTCACGTTGTAGCCGGTGTGGGCGATGCGCGCGTCGGTGAGGGCCGCGGCCGCGGCGGTGGCCCCGCCACGCGCGAGCGCGTGCTCGTAGGCCTGCGCGACCAGCTGGCCGATGAGCAGCGAGTCGTGGCGCAGGTCGCGCTCGAACAGGTCGCGCTCGCGCTCGAGGTTGAGCCAGGTCGTGGCGCCGAGCGCGACCGCCAGCGCCAGCACGAACGCCACCAGGAACTTGGCGGTCAGGCGCACGGCGGTTCAACCGGCCTGGCGGGCCGCGCGATTCCCCGCACGCCTAGTCCTTGCCCGACGGCAGCGCGCGGCGTTCGCTCCGCTCGCGGTCGCGCAGCGCCTTGCGCTCGTTGCGCTCGCGCTTGCGGGCCTGGCGATCGGACTCGCCCGGCAGCATCGTGCTGATCTCGACGCCGCCCATCATCGCGAACCCGGTGATGCGCAGGAGCGCGCGGCCGGGGTCGGGGCTCGATGGCGCGCGGTGGCGCTCCTCGAAGCCGCCCATGAACGCCGAGGCGTCGACGTCGACGGCGAGGCCGGGCGGCACGACGATCTCGAGGCCGCCCATCAGCGCGAAGATGTGCAGCTCGGTCACGCCCGGCCCGAAGTCGGCCTCGCGGAAGTCGAGGCGACCGCCGCCCATGATGCAGCGGACGTTCATCTTCTTGGGCACCAGCCAGCGGCCGCGGCGGTTGACGCCGCTCATCACGCACCAGATGCCCTTCTCGGCCGGGCGATCCGGGGTGTCGCGCACGATCGCGAGATCCGCGCGCGTCGCGATCGCGGTGGTCGGCGCGTCGCCGGGCGCGGTGAGATCGACGACCAGCGCATCGAGCTCGGCGACGGTGAGCGCGGTCTGGGCCCGATCGAGGCGCGCGTCGAGCTCCTCGACGTCGATCAGATCCTGCGCGAAGCGGTCGGTCAGGATCGCGATCACCTGCTCGCGACGGTCGCGCATCGCCACGAGGTTCACACCGGGCTCGGCCATGGGCCGAAGCTAGCACTGACGGCGGTCCAGAACCCTCGCATCCGCGCGCGACTCGGCGCAAGGTAGGCCGGATGCGCGTCGACCTGCACTGCCATTCGAACCGCTCCGACGGCGTCGACGAGCCGAGCGAGGTGGCGCGGCTGGCGGCGGCCCGCGACGTGGCGCTGTTCGCGCTGACCGATCACGACACCTGCGCCGGCTGCGACACGATCAGCGCGGCGCTCGGCGCGGTCGCGATCCGCGGCGTCGAGATCTCGTGCGACGAGGAGCGGCAGACCGTGCACGTGCTGGCGTTCGGCCACGACGGCCCGGCGTGGCGCGCGCTCGAGGACCAGCTCGCGGATCGCATCGAGGCGCGGCGCCGCCGGCTGCGGGTGATCGGCGCGCAGCTCGCGGTGCGCGGCATCCGGGTCGACATCGAGCCGATCCTCGCGCGCAACGACGGCCGCGCGGTCGGCCGCCCGGATCTGGCGCGCGCGATGATCGAGCAGGGCCTGGTCTCGTCGATGAAGGAGGCGTTCTCGCGCTACCTCTACGACGGCGGGCCGGGCGACGCGCCGGGGCATCGCCTGCCGATCGCGGAGGCGCTGGCAATGGGCCGCGCCGCCGGCGCGAAGATGGCGCTCGCGCACCCGCACCTGCACGGCGATCGCGCGGCCGGCATGCTCAAGCGCTACCGCGGCGACGGGCTCGCCGGGGTCGAGGCGTACTACGCGCAGTACGACAGCGCGGAGCGCCAGCGCTGGTTGAAGATCGCCGACGACCTGGGTCTGGTCGCGACCGCGGGATCGGATCGCCACGTCGCCGACGACGCCGCGCTCGGCGTGGACATCCCCGACGCGCGCGGCGAGGTGCTGCGCGCGTGGATCGGATAGTCAGCGCGCGCCCACCGCGGCCTCGAGCAGCGCCGTGTAGTACGCGCCGAGCGCGCGGTCGAAGCGGTCGAACGCGCCCGGCCGGGCGGTGTCGAGCGCCACGCCGAGCATCGTCGCGACCGCGGCGCGAGGCTGGCCGGCGTCGAGGAGCGCGAGCGCGAGGAACGCGCGGTACGGCGCGTAGTCGGGATCGGCGGCCACGGCCTCACCGAGGATCGCGACCGCGTCGTCGGCGCGGCCGAGGTTGCGCAGCGTCGAGCCGTAGCCGACGGTGAAGCCGCGAAGGTCGGCGGCGGGCACGCCGAGCGCGCGCGCGCGCTCGTAGTAGCGGAGCGCGGTCGGCTCGTCGCCGTCGCGATCGCTGGCGTAGGCGGCGGCGAGCTGGGCGTGGACGTCGGTGGGCGCGCGGCTGGCGGCGCGGATCGCGTCGGCGGCGGTCATGCGCGGCGGGCGGTCGCCCTGGCGGCGGGCTTCTTCGCGGCGGCGGGCTTCTTCGCGGCGGGCCTGGTCGCGGCGGGCTTCTTCGCGGCGGCGGGCTTCTTTGCGGCGGTGGGCTTCGCCGCCGCCCTGGCGGCGGGCTTCGCCGGCGATGCCTTCGCGGGCGCGGGGCGCGCGCCATCGCGGCCCATCGCGACGATGATCGCGTACTCGTCAGGCGTGACCGGTTGCACCGACAGCCGCATGCCCTTGCGCAGCAGGATCATGTCGGCGAGCCCGTCGGCGGCGCGCAGCTCGTCGAGCGAGACCAGCGCCGGGAACTTCTCGCCGAACGCGACCTCGACACAGTCCCAGCGCGGCGCGGCCGGATCGCTCGCGGGATCGTGATACGGGCTCTTGCGATCGAACTGGGTCGCGTCCACGACGCCGGTCTTGACCACCGTCGCCAGGCCGGCCACGCCCGGCGGCGTCGCGTTCGAGTGGTGGAACAGGACCGGGTCGCCGACCTGCATCTCGCGCATGAAGTTGCGCGCCTGGTAGTTGCGTACGCCGGTCCACGGCTCGACCTTCACGCGCGCGAGATCGTCGATGCCGAACGTGTCGGGCTCGCTCTTCATGAGCCAGTGCCGCGGTGCCATGGCGCGACTATACGTTGGAAGTGGCGGGCGTCGACGCGAGCAGCGCGGCCACCGCGTCGCACAGCGCGGTCGGTGGCTCCTTGGCGCCGCCGATCGCGTGGTGGGTCGCGCGGAGCGCGGCGCGGGCACCCTCGAGCCACCGGTCGTGGTCGGGCGAGTGCATGCCCGGGGTCTGTTCGCGCGACTCGCCCGTGCAGTGCGCCGAGGTCCCGACCGCGTGCGCGTCGCGGCAGCTCAGCGGCCGCACATCGTAGATCGTGCACAGGCCACCCTGGTTGAACGCGCACGCGATGTGCGCGCGCCAGTGCGCGAAGAACGCCTCGTCGTACGCGGCGTAGTCGCCGCGCGCGAGCGCGGCCTTGAGGCGCGCCGGCGTGTCGCCGACTCGCGCCTGCCACGCCGCGTAGGCCTCGAGGAACTGCGCCTTGATCGCCGCGCTCGCCGGCTCGTCGAGCCAGCGCGCGATGCGCAGGACCTCGGGCCGGTACACCATCACGAGCTGATCGCAGCACGACGCGCAGCCCGCGCTGCACGCGAGGGTCAGGTGGCGGCGCTTGATGGTCTGCGCGCGGACGGCGGTCGCGTCGTCGAGCGCGGCGTGCAGCGACGCGGTGATCGCGACCGCGTCGTCATCGGTCACGGTCCGCGGGAACGAGCGCCGGCCGGTCACGTAGCCCTTGTCCGCCACGAGTTCGTCGACCAGGGCGCGGATGCGTTTGTCGATCATGACCGGATCAGCGGAACGCGCCGCGCAAGCCGAGCTTGATCGCGACCAGCACGATGATGAGCAAGATGAAGCCGAAGACCTTGAGCACTGCGAGGCCCGGGTTCGACGGCGCCGGGACCGCGGCGCGCGGCACCGGTGCGCCGATCGGCGCGCGGCACTTCTCGCAGCCCCAGATGCCGGCCTGCGGATACCAGACGCCGACGCTGGCGCAGCGCGGGCACGTCGGTGCCTGTTGCGGCGCGCCCCACTGGGCCTGAGGCGGCTGACCGGGCTGCGCCTGCGGCTGGCCGGGCTGCGGCCAGGGCTGGGCCTGCGGCTGGCCGGGCTGCGGCCAGGGCTGCGCCTGCGGCTGGCCGGGCTGGGGCGAGTTCTGCGGCGCTGGCCACGCGGCTTGCGGCGCTGCCGCGGGCGGCATCGCGGCGGCCTGCGGCGGCAGCATCTGCCGGCATCGATCACAACCCCACTGGCCGACCTGCGCGTGCCAGACCGCGGGACCGCCGCATCGCGGACAGAAGGGGACCGGGGCACCAGGTGTGGCCATCCCCGATTATCACCACAAGTCCGGCCCGGGCGGCGGCCGTTCAGGTCGCCGCGGTCAGCAGATCGTGGACCGCCTCCACCACCGACGCCGGCCGCTGCTTGGGACCGCCGATCGCGTGGTGCGCCGCGCGCAGCGCCCCGCGCGCGCGCTCCATCCAGGCGTCGAGCTCGGGCGATGCCATGCGCAGCGCGGGCAGGTCCTCTGGATCATCGCCCACGCAGTGCGCGGAGGTGCCGACCGCGTGGGCGTTGCGGCAGACCAGCGGCCGGACCTCGTAGATCGTGCACATGCCGTCGTGGTTGAACGCGCACAGGATCCGCTTGCGCCACTGCGCCGTGAACGCCGCGAGGTAGCCGGGATCGTCGCCCGACTTGAAGCTTGTCGCGAGCGTCGTCGGCGCGTCGCCGACCTTCGCCTTCCACGTCGGGTAGGCCTCGAGGAACCGCTGCTTCACCGCGGCGTTCGCCGGCTGCTCGAGCCAGCGCGCGATGCGCAGGGCCTCGGGCCGGAACACCATCACCATCTCCTCGCAGCAGCCGCTGCAACCCGGTCCGCACGCCAGCGGCTTGTGCAGCCGGATCGCCGCGCGCGCCCGCGCGTCGGCGGCGCCGTCGAGGTCCTTGTGTAGCTCCGCGGCCATCGCGACCGCGTCGTCGGGCGTCAGCGTGCGCGGAAACGAGCGCCGCCCGCTCACGTACCCCTCGTTGGAGATCAGCTCGTCGAAGAGCGCGCGCAGCCGCTTGTCGATCATGACGGCGCCATCGTAGCGCCAGACACGAGCTCGTAGACGGCCTCGACCACCGACCGCGGCCGCTGCTTGGCGCCGCCGATCGCGTGGTGCGCCGCGCGCACCGCGCCGCGCACCTGCTCGAACCATGCGTCGAACTGCTTCGACTCCATGCGGTCTGCGATGCGCCCCGACGGATCATCGCCCACGCAGTGCGCCGACGTGCCGACCGCGTGCGCGTTGCGACAGACCAGCGGCCGCACCTCGTAGATGGTGCACATCCCGTCCTGGTTGAACGCGCACAGGACGCGCTTGCGCCACTGCGCGCGGTACTTCGCGAGGAAGGCCGGGTTGTCGCCGGCGATGAACGCGACCTCGAGCTCCGCGGGCGCGTCGCCCACGCGCGCCTTCCACGCCGGGTACGCATCGAGGAAGCGCTGGCGGACGGCGGCGTTGTCGGGATGCGCGAGCCATCGCGCGACCCGCAGCACCTCCGGCTGGAACACCATCACCAGCTCCTCGCAGCAGCCGCTGCAGCCGGGCCCGCACGCCAGCGGCTTGCCCATGCGCGCGGCGGCGTGCGCGCGGGCCTCCGCCGCCTGATCGAGCTCCTCGTGCAGCTCCGCGGTCATCGCGACCGCGTCATCGGGCGTGAGCGTGCGCGGAAACGAGCGCCGGCCGCTCACGTAGCCTTCGTTGGAGACCAGCTCGTCGAAGAGCGCGCGCAGCCGCTTGTCGATCATGGCGCGCGCATCATCGCATCGAGCGCCTCGGAAACGGACGCGGTGCGGCCTGAACCGCGAGACGCGCGTGCGGAGAGAACGCCGGCGCAGGAGCGGGAGACCGAGACGGACGCCGGACACGGAACCGCACGCGGACGTGGGAATGGGAGGCTGGGCCGAGCGAGCCGACGGTGATGCGGGGCAAGGCCCGGTGGGAGCGCTGTCGACAGCGGCGCGCGAGGCGCTGGCGTGGCTGCGGCGCGAGAGCGAGGCCTGCGACGGGACCGTGAGATCCCCTATAGAGCGGCGGCCTCGTGCGTCCGTTCCGTCGTCAGGTCGGGTGCCCTCCGGAGCCGGGCCCCGGTCGCGAGCCAGGGGACGAGGGTGTCGAGAGTGTCCGTGGGCAACGGGGCCGATGTGTCACGGATGTCCCAGGGCTGTACCCCCCCCGGTCACTCGAATGCGCTTGTCGTCATTCTCGGCTTTGGCTATGATGTCGGCGAAAACAAGATGGCGGCGCAGAAGTCCTTCGAGTTCCGGACCCATGGCGGCAAGCGGCCGGGGGCAGGCCGGCCCCCGCGCGGGCCGCGGTCGAGCGAGAAGCACAAGGCGCGACCGGCGATCGATCCGCGGCATCCGCTGCACGTCGTGATCCGCGCGCGGCCAGGCCTCAAGCTCCGGCGCCGTGCCGGCTGGCTGGCGGTCCGGCGGGCGCTCGAGGTGAGCTACCGGCGGCGGGACTTCCGCGTGTGCCACGTCTCGGTGCAAGCGACGCACGTCCACCTGATCGTCGAGGCGGACGACCACATGGCGCTCGCACGAGGGATGCAGGGATTCCAGGTCGCCTGTGCGCGGCGATTCAACCTCCACACCCGCCGAAGCGGCGGGGTGTTCGCGGATCGCTATCACCCACGCCCGCTTTCCTCATTGCGCGAGGTCCGCAACGGGCTGGCCTACGTGCTGAACAACTGGCGAAGGCACCGCGAGGACACGACCACGCGCGAGGCATTCGATCCGTTCGCCTCGGCGCGCGCCTTCGATGGCTGGGCCGGCCATCCTCGCCGTGCGCATCTGGAGCCCGTGCCGGTCGTGATGCCGACCACCTGGCACCTCACCCAGGGCTGGCGGCGTTGCGAGCCGATCTCGCCGCACGCGCGACCGGGGCCGATCGATGGCGGGGGCCCGGCGAGCCGACATCGGCACCCGCGGCCGCGGCCTACTGCGCGACGACGTCGGCGCCGAGCGGCAGCGTGGCCAGCGTGAAGTCGCGCGACACCGCGGCGACCTCGTCGGCGAAGGACGCGAGGTTGACGTTGGGCGAGAACGCGAGCGGCGCGTCGAGCGGGCGGAAGAAGTCGTCGTAGTGCGTGGGCACGATGAGGCGCGGCTCGAGCTTGCCGAGGATGCGCGCGAGGTAGTCCTTGCTGAACCGGCGGCCGGCGATGCCGCAGAGGAACACGTCGACGCTGCGGTGGCGGATCGCGTCGTCGATCAGATCTGCGGAGCCCTGGTGGTAGATCGACACGCCGGCGACGCGGATGTGGATGCCCCAGACCTGGCCGCAGCGGTACGCGCCGGGCGTGAGATCATCGAGGTGCTCGCAGGTCAGCTCGCCGGACGACGGCACCGCGAGCCCGAGCGCGAGCTTCGAGTGGACGCTGGGCACGAACTCGAACGTGAACGGGCCGACCTCGTAGGTGCGGTACGGCTCGACGACGACGGCGCGCTCGGGCTGGCCCGACAGCGCCATCAGGTGCGCGAGCGAGGTCGAGCCGTAGGCGCGGCAGCCGAACTTCGCGGTGATCGCGGGCGTGTCGAGGGCGTGATCGAAGTGGGTGTGGCCGACGAGCACCGCGTCGGCGGCGTCGATCCAGCGGTCGATCGCGCGCGCGTCCGGCGGGATCGCGCGGCGGCGGAGCAGGGCGCCGAGCGGCAGGCGCGTGACGTATGGATCGATGAGGATCGTCGTGCCAAGGGCGCGCAGCGCGAACCCGGCGGTGCCGAGCCAGCGCAGCTCGACCCCCGGCGCGATCGCGTCCTTGCCGAGCTCGCGCGCGGCGTCGTGATCGGCGGCGCTGCGCGCGCCCTTGCGCGCGAGGTACGCGACGTACGAGGCGACGTGACCGATCGGGCCTAGCACGGCCACGCTCCCGGACGGCGGCGATCGGCGCTCACCGAAACACTGTACCGCGGCGCATGCCGCTCGCTGGACCGTGGGGTACAAATGGCAGCATTCAACCGCGGCCTCGCGCCGCTTTTCGACGGAGGACTCTCATGGCGTTCACCCTGCCCCCGCTGCCCTACGCGAAGGACGCGCTGGCCCCGGTCGTCTCCCCGGAGACGATCGACTACCACTACGGCAAGCATCACCAGGCCTACGTGAACAACCTCAACAACCTGGTGCCGGGCACCAAGTACGAGGGGATGTCGCTGGAGGATGTCGTCAAGGCGTCGCACGGCCAGATCACCGAGAAGCCGGTCTTCAACAACTCGGCGCAGGTGTGGAACCACACCTTCTACTGGCACTCGCTCGCGCCCAACGCGGGCGGCGAGCCGACCGGCGCGGTCGCCGCGGCGATCACCAAGTCGTTCGGCAGCTTCGCCGACTTCAAGGACAAGTTCTCGAAGGCCGCGGCCGGCCAGTTCGGCTCGGGCTGGGCGTGGCTGGTGAAGGCCGGCGACGGCCTCGCGATCGAGACCAGCGCCAACGCCGACACGCCGTTCGCCACGGGCAAGACCTGCGTCCTGACGATCGACGTCTGGGAGCACGCCTACTACATCGACTACCGGAACGCCCGTCCCAAGTACATCGAGGAGTTCTGGAAGCTCGTGAACTGGGACTTCGCGAACAAGAACCTGGGCTGATCTCGGGCTGGTGCGTCCCACGCTCGATCAGCGGCTCGCCGAACGCGCGCGGCCCGACGCGCGCGTGTTCGGCTACCAGCGCTGGGAGCACCTGTTGTTCCTGCACTGGGCGTGGGACCCGGCGGCGATCCAACCGCTGCTGCCCGCCGGCCTGACCGTCGACACGTTCGACGATCGGGCGTGGGTCGGGGTGGTGCCGTTCTTCATGAACCGCATCCGCCCGGCGTATCTGCCGCCCGTGCCGTGGCTGTCGTACTTCCTCGAGCTGAACCTCCGCACGTACGTGGTCGACGCGCGCGGCCGCAGCGGCGTCTGGTTCTTCTCGCTCGATTGCGATCGCGCGATCGCGGTGTGGATCGCGCGCTGGCGCTTCCACCTGCCGTACCAGCACGCGACGATGTCCGCGCAGATCAAAGGCGCGCGCGTCACGTATCACTCGCGCCGCCGCGGTGACGACCACACGGCGTCGTTCGCGTACGAGCCGACCGCGCCGCCGCACGACGCCGAGCCCGGCTCGCTCGAGTTCTTCCTCGCCGAGCGCTATCGCCTGTTCGCGCAGCGGCCCGGCGGCGAGGTGTTCTCGGGCCAGGTCCACCACGTGCCGTATCCGCTGTCGCCGGCGCGCGTCGACGCGTTCGATCCGCGCGTGATCGCGCTCGCCGGGCTCGAGGCACCGGATCGACCGCCCGACAACGCGCTGTACGCGCGGCGGGTCGATGTCGCCGTATTTCCGCTCACGGCGTAGCGGGCACGTGAGCTGCGTTGCGCGTTGATCATGGCTCGAATCACACGCCGCGGCCAACGTCTCACCTGCATGACCCACGAACCCCGCCCGCGTCCACGAACCCGCCCCGTGCCGCCGCCGCTGCCGCCGCGCCGTGTCCCGCGCGCGCCGCGCGACGAGGCCTCGGCCAGCGCCACCATCCCGATCCGCCCCGAGGACATCCTCGAGGCGCTCGCCGCCTCCTGACCTACGCGGCTACCGCCATCGCCGCGCCGGCCTGCATCAGGCCGGCGATGGCGCCGTAGGCGTCGGCCCACGCGGTCTCGAGCTCCTTGGTCCATGACTCCGCGGCGGCGTCGGCGAGCGCGGCCAGCAGGCACTCGCCGACCATCGCGTACATGCCGTCGGTGACGCCGTAGCCGACGTGCTTGGCGCCCATCCCCTTCAGCGTGGCCTCGAGCCAGGGCGCGTCCTCGAGGTGCTCGACGACGGCGCCGAGCGCCTGGCCGAGCATCTCCTGCTGTGCGCGCGGCGTGTTGCGGCCGAACATCGGTTGCACGGCCGGGTAGCGGGCGAACAGGATCGCGTAGAAGCGGGTCGTGAGATCGGGAGCCTTCTCGATCACGAACTCGAAGCTGGAGCGCAGTAGATCGATCTGTAGGGGCACGTTGTCTCCTCGGCAGATGAATCGACCGCTGCGAGGAATTACGAGTGGCGCGCCGCGTTTCGCGCGGCGCGCTACCAGGACCCGCCGGCCACCCCGCCCAGAGCCACCAGGCGAGCGCGCCGCTCGCCGCCGCGGGCGCGATCGCCGGCGGCGTCGGGAACTCGATCCGGTGGATCGCGCCGGCCTCGACGTCGACCAGCAGCACCGCGGCCGCGCCGTAGGCGAGCTGGTACTCGATCAACTGGCGGCGCGTCGCCGCGGTCGCGAGCCGGGGCGCGGCCTCGCCGGTCTTGACCTCGGCGACCAGGTGCGCGCCGTCGGGGTCGGCGACGATCAGATCGCAGCGCAGCTCGACCGCGACCGCGAGGTCATCGCAGCGGACCTCCCACGTGCGCCGCGCCTGGCGCTCGACGATCGCGTAGCCCGCGTCGACGAGCAGCTCCTCGGCGGCGCGCTCACCGGCCTGCGCCCGCGCCGCCCGCCGGCGCGCGATCTGGCTGCGGCCGCGGCGCCCGAACGCGGCGCGCAGCCAGGCGATCGCGAGCGCGATCACGAGCCCGAGCGCGAGGCCGACGGCGAGCATGGCGGCAGTGTGTGCGCTCCCTCTGATCGCCGCTGATCGCTGCCCGCGGTTGACCCGGCCGCGGCGAGCGGAGAACCTCGGTCCATGATCCGCACCGCGCTGGTTGCCACCCTCCTCCTCATGACCGCGTGCGAGGGCGCGAAGGACAAGGCCGCCGCCGGCCTCGACAAGGTCGACAAGGCCACCGACAAGGTGGTCGGCGCGCTCGACGGCGACGACCTCGCCAAGCAGCTCGCGAGCGCCCAGGCGGCGATCGCGAACAACAAGGAGCCGACGGCCGAGTGCGCGTGGTTCAGCCAGTCGCCCGACGGCCGCAAGGAGGGCCACCTGACCGGCCCGGCCGGCGAGTTCAAGCAGCTGTGCACCTTCGACGCGCCGCTGGTGAGCGCGACCCGCGCGGTGGTGGCGGCCGAGAAGGCGCGCGCCGAGCAGCCCCAGGCGCCGTCGTTGACCGAGTGCTCGAGCGACACCTGGTTCCAGGTCCAGCGCGCGATCGATCAGACCATGTACAACGGCGTGACCCGCTGGGTGGAGCTCAAGGCGCGCTGGGCCAAGGTCTGCCCGGACGCGCACTGAGCCAACGCTTCATCGAGGTGGCCCCATGCGCAGCTTCGCCACGTGGACATGGCTCTTGATCGCCGCGGCGTGTGGCGGCGGCGGCGGCCATGGCGATGGTGGCCTGCCCGGACCCGACGCGGGCCCGCCGTCCGTGGTGTGCGACGCGCCCGCGCTCGCCGACATCTCGGCGCCGACCGCGACCGTGGGCGATGGCTCGGCCGCGAGCTGTACCGCGGCCGCGCTGCAGGCCGCGGCCAGCGGCGGCGGCACGATCGTGTTCGCGTGCGGCGCGGCGCCCGTGACGATCACGGTCGCGTCGACGATCGTGGTGACCAAGGCGACCGTGATCGACGGCGGCGGCCTCGTCACGCTGAGCGGCGGCGGCAGCGCGCGCATCCTGTACCTCGACTCGGACTACAACACCGCGACGCCGCGCCTGACCGTGCAGCGGATCGCGTTCCGCGACGGGCGCGCGCCGGCGGGCGGCGACGACACCGCGCAGGGCGGCGGCGCGATCTACCGCGACGGCGGCAGCCTGACGGTGATCGACGCGCAGTTCGAGGGCAACCACGCGCCGTCGCCGGGCCAGGACATCGCGGGCGGCGCGATCTACGCGTTCGGCGGCGGCGACACGATCGTCGTCGGCAGCACGTTCACGAACAACGCCGCCAGCGATGGCGGCGCGATCGGGAGCCTCAACGGCGATCTCACGATCATCAACAGCCGCTTCGACGGCAACGCGGCGACCGGCACCGGCGGCAACCCGGGCAACGGCGGCGCCGGCGGCGCGATCTACATGGACGGCGCCGACGAGGCGACCCGGCTGTGCGGCGTGACGATCGCGCACAGCACCGCCGGCGCGATCGGCGGCGGGTTCTTCCGGGTCTCGAACACGCACACCGGCACGTTCGCGATGGACCGCACCACCGTCGACGACAACCGCGTGACCGCGACCACCGAGGGCAACGCGGGCGGGCTGTACCTCGAGGGCCTGCCCACGCTCGACATCACGAACAGCACGATCTCGCGCAACCAGGCGTTCTACAACGGCGGGCTCTGGATCAACGCGAGCCACGCGCAGCTCGTGAACTCGACGATCGCCGAGAACGTCGCGACCGGCAGCAACGGCGGCGGCGTGTGGCTCGGCAACGAGGTCACCGGCTCGATGCTGAACTGCACGATCGCGAACAACCACGCCACCGCCGATGGCCAGGTCGCGGGCGCGATCTTCGGGCAGGGGCTCACGCTGACCAACACGCTCATCGCCGCGAACACGGCGATGTACAACCCGACCTGCGACAACAGCGCGCACACCGATGGCGGCGGCAACCTGCAGTGGCCCGCGGGCTCGCCGTGCACCGCCGCGCCGCTGGTCGCCGATCCGGGGCTCGGCGCGCTCGCCGATGCCGGCGGCGATACCGAGACGATGGTGCCCGCGGCTGGCGGCCCCGCGACCGGCATCGGCCACGGCTGCCCGGCGCTCGATCAGCGCGGGCACGCGCGCCCCGATCCGTGCACGGCCGGCGCGGTCGAACCGTAGGTCGCACGGGGCCGGGGGGCGGGTCGCCTGGATCGGACATCTCCGGTGGCAAATCCCTGCGCCGGGTCGCATGCACCCAAGGTCGCGCCGCGGCCGCGGGTCGAAGCTCGACATGAGCTATCGCAACGACGTCGATGCGGCGCGCGCGCGGACCGAGGTCCTGGGGCGCGAGCTGGCGGAGCTGGAGGCGCGGCTCGGGGATCGCGCCGCGATCGAGGCGCGCATCCTCGCGGTGCGCGCCGAGCTGTCGACCGCCGAGGCCCAGGTCGCGCACGGCCGCGCACGGGTCGCGCTGCCGCTCCTCGATCGCGTGGTCATCAAGACGCCGTGCAAGGAGTCGTGGGCGGCGATGCGGGGCGACGACCGCAAGCGGTTCTGCGGCAAGTGCGACAAGCACGTGTACGATCTGTCGGCGATGACCGCGGTCGAGGCCGAGGCGCTGCTCGCGGGCCCGGGCGAGGCGCCGTGTCTGCGATTGTACCGGCGACCGGATGGCACGGTGCTCACCAGCGACTGCCCGATCGGATCGCGTCGACGGCGCCGCAATCGCTGGGCGATCGTCGGCGTCGCGGTCGCTGCCGTCGCGAGCCTGCTTGGCTTCGCGACCCGGTCGCAGCGCGGGGCCGTCCAGGGCGGGATGGCGCCGATGTCCGGCGACCCCAGCGACTCGTCCATGGGCGGCTCGGGCATGTCGAGCCCTCCACCCGCCCAGATGGGCGCGGCGACGGGCTCCGGCTCCGGCTCGGGCTCGGCGACGCGCTGATCGCGATCAGCGCCGCGCGGGTTTCGCCGGCTTCGCGGGCTTGCCCGGCTTCGCGGGCTTCGCTGGCGCGCCGTTGCCGTTCATCGTCGCCGGATCGGGCTGGGTCTCGAGCGTCGCGGTGATCGACTCGGTGCGCGCGCCGCGCACGATGTCGAGCTTGACCGCGCCCGCGCGCTTCATCGCGATCGTGTTGCGGAGCTGGCCGCCGTTGGTGACCGCGGCGCCGTCGACGGCGATGATCACGTCGTCGGCCTTGAGGCCGGCGCGCGCCGCCGGGCTGTCGGGCACGACCTTCGCGACCAGCACGCCGCGGGTCGCGGTGATGTGCTTCTCGGTGGCGAGGTCGCGGGTCAGATCGGTGAACGCCACGCCGAGCCAGCTGCGCGAGACCTTGCCGTCCTTGACCAGCATGTCGACGATCGGCTTGGCCATGTCGGAGGGGATCGCGAACCCGACGCCCTGGTAGCCGCCGCTGCGCGACAGGATCGCGGTGTTGATGCCGACCAGCTCGCCGCGCATGTTGACCAGCGCGCCGCCCGAGTTGCCGGGGTTGATCGCGGCGTCGGTCTGGATGAAGTCCTCGTAGTCCTCGATGCCGACCTGGGCCCGGCCCTTGGCCGACACGATGCCCATCGTCACGGTCTGGCCGACGCCGAACGGGTTGCCGACCGCGAGCACGACCTCGCCGAGCCGCAGCGCCGACGAGCTGCCGAGCGCGAGCGGGTGCAAGGGCGGCAGATCACCCTCGAGCTGCAGCACCGCGAGGTCCGAGCGCTTGTCGATGCCGACCAGCTTGGCCGACAGCTCGGTGCCGTCGGCGAGCTTGACCTCGATCGCGTCGGCGCCGTCGATGACGTGGGCGTTGGTGATGACGCGGCCGCCGGCGCTGACGATCACGCCCGAGCCCAGGCTCTGCTGCTTGCGCTCGTCGGGCGAGACGTAGAACGGCGAGTTGGGATCGGTGAAGAACGGGTCGAACGCGGCCGGGCCGAAGTCGACCTGGCGCGTGCTCGAGACGTTGACGACACCGTCGACGACGCGCTCGGCGACGTCGGACAGCGTGGTGTCACCGAGCGCGAGGTTGCCGGGACCGGCGTGGGCGGGGCGGGCGACGGCGGCCGTGGCCGCGACCGCCAGGACGAGGGCGAAGGTGCGGATGGTACGCATGGCGTTGCTCCAGTTGGAGCGATCGACCGGCGCCGCGGTTGCCTGTATTCCCGCCGCGGGCGCGTGGTCGAACCTCGGTTCACGGCCGAGCCGGCGTCGGGCCGCGCCGCCGCCACCACGCCCGGGTCGCGTGGACCCAGTGGTGCAGCTGATCGTCCAGCGCCAGCCGCGTGAGCGGCCGCGCGATCCGCGCCCAGACCAGGTGCGCAAGGTCGGTCGCGAGGTGGTGCTTGTAGACCTGGTCGCCGCCGAGGAAGTCGTAGATCGCGTGGCCGGCCGCCGCGTTGTGGCGCACGGCCTCGGCGTGGCAGACGTAGCCCGCCTTGCAGCGCGGGTCGGGCTGCGGCGCGAAGCCGGCCTGGTAGAACTGCACGCGCCCGCCGGACACGAAGTTGTAGAGGCAGCCGATCGTGGCGCCCGCGGCGTGGACGCGCACGAGCTGGATCTCGCCGTGCGCCAGGCGCGCCGTGATCAGCAGGCGGTGGAACCGCGCGAACCACGGATCGGCGAACGCGCCGGCCTGGCCGCGCGCGTGCCAGCCGGCCGCGTGCAGCGCGATCAGCTCGTCGTAGATCGCGAGCGCGTGCGGCGCCTCGGTCGCGATCTCGATGGTGATCGGGCCGAAGCCGCGCTCGGCGCGCCGGATCTGCGCGCGCGTGGTCGCGTGCACGAGGCCGAGGTAGCCGTCCTGATGGGCGCGGACCCTGGCGAGATCGACGTACGGCGACCCGACCTCGCGATCGATCGTGATCCGGTGATCGGGCAGGGCCTGATCGAGGCTGTCGCCGGGAAACGCCGCGCGCGACAGCGCCGGCAGGACCAGCTCGTCCCAGTCGCGGGGCAGGTGCGCGAGCCACGCGGCGAGCGACACCGCGCGGCCGGGCGCGGTCAGGATCGCGTTGTACTCGATCGTGAGCTCGTCGTAGCGCGCGACGCCGGTGACGTTCAGGAAGCGGGTGCGCGACGGCACCAGCCGGTGGACGAAGCGGCGCGGTCGGCCGAGGAAGCTCGCCGCGATCGGCGCGTCGCCATCGAACAGCACCGCCAGCGACGGCGCGATCGCCGGCGGCAGGCACGCGAGCCAGGTCTCGATCCAGCCCCAGGTCTGGAAGTACGAGGGCGCCGCCGGCGCGAGCCCGCGCCAGATCGCGCCGACCTTCGGATCGTCGGGCGCGAGCAGCTCGAGCTTCATGGGATCACGCACGCGCCTCGCCGCGTGTCACCGGCTCGATCGTCAGCCAGTCGCGGTGCCACACCAGCGCGCACGCGCGATCGCACGGCCCCTTGTCGCCGAGGCCGGCGCCGCTGCAGCCCAGGCCCTCGAGCAGGTAGACCGGCGCGCGCGGCGCGATCCAGCGGTCGTACTCGAACACGCGCGTCAGCTCCTCGACGATGCGCGCGCGCCGCCCGGCGTAGGCCGCCATCTCGGGCATGAACGTCACGCCGTCGCGCTGCCCCAGCAGATCGAGCCCGGCGCGGATCTCGTCGGCGTCGCGGACCCGCGCGTGCAGCCCCACCGACGGGCCCGGTGGCGCGCGGCGCGGCGCCGGCGCGGGCTCCAGCCACTCGTCGCGGTACATCATCGGGCAGTGCCGACCGCAGCCCGCGACCCCCGGGCCGTGGCCCGCGCAGGTGACGCCGGCGAGCAGGACCGTGCGCGCGACCGGCCGCATGACGCCGCGATCGTCGCGGATCCGGCGCACCGGTTGCTGCACCTGGAACACGCCGCCGCAGGTCTCCCACTGCGTGGGCACGAACGCGAGCCCGCGCAGGCGCGAGTTGCCGTCGAGGGTGGCGCGCAGCGCGGCCTCGTCCTTGACGCGCACCCAGCTGCCGGGCGCGAACGTCGACGGCGCGCCGGTCGGCGGCTTCGGCCTGGGCGGGTGCAGCGCGGCGCGGATGCCGCTCTTGATCCCGAGGCCGCGCACCAGGCGGCCGCGCACCCGCTCGACGAGCGTGTGATCGCCGAGGATGTCGCCGCGCTGACAGCCGTGTGCGAGCGGGCTGTGGCGGTCGCGGATCGCGGCGGGCAGCCGCGGCTTGATCACGTTGCGCACCACGTGGGTCGCGAGGCCGCGCAGCGAGCGCTGGTAGATCGTGATGATGACCTGCTCGTGGACGAGGTCGGTCCACTTGCGCTTCCACTCGTCCTCCTTGCCGGCGAAGTCGAGCTCGCGCAGGCCGCGCCGCGCGGCGTCGGCGGCGACCTTCCAGATCATCAGGTGGCCGGGGCTGACCGCGGCCTGCTGCGGGTCGTAGCCGATCTTGAGCGCGTGCAGCGTGTGGTCGTCCTCGACCGCGAACAGGAGCGCGACCCGCGCGCCGCCGAACCGCAGGAAGTTGAGGCTCGCGCGGCCGCGGCGCCCGAACAGCCGGGTCATCGCGGCGTACAGGTGCGCGGCGCCGGGATCGGTGGCCAGCGCCGTGCCCGCGGCGCCCTTCCAGGCGCTGGCCTCGAGCGCGAGCGCGTCCTCGAGATCGGCGTGGGTCGGCGCGGTGATCCGCTCGAGCTCGATCCCGCCGGCCTTGCGCTCGCAGCGCCGCAGGTTGGCGAGGAACTTCGGGCTCAGGTGGGCCTCGAAGTCGGTGAGCGGGAGGAACGGGTGGCGCACGCCGGGTTGTACGGTCGCCGGACGACCGTCGCGGCGCGCGAGCTCGGGCAGGCGGGTCGCGAGCAGCGAGTCGCGCGGCACGCTCTTCAGGACCATCACGTCCCAGCGGCGATCGGCGCGCAGCGCCCGCCAGATCGCATCGAGTCCGGCGCGCGTGCCGCAGTAGTCGAAGCTCGGCGTCTGGTCGCTGCGCAGCGCCAGGAGCGTGCGGTCGACGACGCTGAGCGGCAGCGCGCCGATCACGCCCGTGGGGTCGTGGGCCTCGGCCAGCAGCGCCTGGCCATCGCCGAGGTGCTCGCTCAGCACGAAGAACTCGGGGCTCAGGTACGGCGGGGCGGCGGCGCTGACGCGGTGCCAGCCCGCCCACGCCTGGCTGCGGCGAGCCTCGCGGAGCGGGACGACCGAGGCGGTGACCGATGACGACGCGGCCTTCATGGCCTCCGAAATGTGCAAGCGCCGATCCTTGTCAGGGGATCAGCGCGAGCGTGCTCGCGTGGCTGCGAGCGCGAAACCGTGCGTTTCGCCGTGCGCCGGGGCGCACGAATTTCGCGGTCGGATGGGGGCTGGCTACGGCGTGAAGACCGTCGCCAGATCCTGCTCGACCCGCTCGGCCACGGGTGTCGGCACCTTGGCCGGGACCCGCGTGGTCTCGCTGACGACGAAGTACTCGGTGACGGTCGTCGGCTGGCCCATCGCGGGCGGGGCCATCGCCGCCGCGCCGTCGGGCTTGTCGGCCGGCTTCTCGCGCTTGTAGAGCGTGAGCGTGCCGAGCTGCTTCTGCGCCTTGTCCGAGTAGGTCAGGCCCACGACCAGGGTCAGGTCGCTCACCTTCAGGTCGGCCTCGTACGACTGCGCGCGCAGCTTCTCGAGGTTGTCCACGAAGTTGGCGAGCGTCTGGTCGGGCTTCTGGGTGAAGCCATCGCCCCAGCCCTTGGCGATGCGATCGGCCTGGCGGGTCTTGCCGCCCGCGCTGATCACGACCCGGCCGATGTTGGCGGTGTCGAAGCCGTTGGGCGCCGAGGGCGAGAGCGCGTTCTCGCCCGACTCGAGCGGATCGATCATCGCGCCCGACAGGATGTACGCCTGGTTGGAGTCGACCGCGATCGCGTAGCGCTCCTTGCTGCCGGTGACCTTGCCGCCCAGCACGAAGGTGTGGGTGCCATCCTTGAGCAGCACCGCGAACGTGGTCGTGCTGTCGTCGAGGCCGAAGTCCTTCTTCTGCTGATCGGTGAGCGTGCCGAGCGCGCGCACGGCGTGCATCGAGGCCCAGTTGCCGAGCAGCTCGGCGAAGGTCATCGGCTGCGGCGCGCCCGCGACCGGGAACTTGTCGCCGATCGGGAACTCGCGCTTGGTGGTCTTGGTCTCGAGCTCGCCGACCGGCGGCGGTGCGCCGGCGTCGGCCACGACGGGGACGCCCGCGTCGGTGGCGGCTGCCGCATCGCCGGGCGTCCCGGCGTCGCCCTTTGGCGCGCCGGCATCGGCGACCGCGGGCGCGCCTGCGTCGCCCTTCGGCGGCGCACCGGCATCGCTCTTCGCCACGCCCGCATCACCCGGCACCGCGGCGTCGGGCACGCCGGCATCCGGCTTCGGGGCCGGCTTCGGCTTCTGATCGGTCTTGGTCTCGATGCCCCACCAGTACGCGTCCGCGCCGGTGCCGCGGCGCTCGACGCGCACGGTCCGCTCGTTGGTCGCGCCGGTGGTGGCGTCCTTGCGCACGGTCTGGAACTCGACCGCGGTGACGTCGTCGGCCTTGCGGTCCCAGATCTCGACCTCGCCGGTCGAGACCCGCACCGTCGTGTCGCGGGTCCAGGTCTGGTACGAGACGGCGAGCATCACGGCGAGCAGCGCGCCGTGGATGGCGATTCCCTTCATGGCGTGACCTCGCGCGCCGCGCGACCGCGCGGTGCCCGGTAGCGCCGGCGCGTGCCGACGAGCCCGCCGATCAAGACGAGCAGCGGCGCGCCGACCAGCGTCAGGTAGAACCAGTTCGCGTCCTGGCTCTGGGTGTGCTGGATGGGCTGATCGTCCTCGCTCGTGACGTCGCCCGCGAAGCTCTCCTCGCCGCCCAGCCACTTGATGGCGTCGTCGAGCAGCGGCCCGGAGACCATCTCGACGAACACCATGCCGCCCTGCGCGATCTGCAGATCGACGAACAGGTCGCCGTCGCTCACGACGAACGCGCGGAAGCCGTCCTTGGGCTTGCCGTCGGGGCCGTTGCCCGGCGACGGGCCCTCGATCGCGGCGGCGAGGTTGTAGCGATCGCGCTTCTCGCCGCTGTCGAACTCGAAGTTGCTGGTCGTGTCGAGCCACGAGCTCGGCGACGACCGGATCACGTACGTGCGCTTGGGCGCGGCGCCGTCGCCGAACGGGTGATCGCGCAGCGTGCCGGCGTCGATCAGCAGGAGGCCCTGGTTGGCCGCGGCGCGCGACAGGCTGGTGGTCGAGGCGTGCGCCGAGAACTGGGTCGTGATCACCCAGCGGTGATCGGCCTTGGACCGGCTCGACGGATAGAACATCTTGTCGTCGGTGAGCGGCGTGGGATCGAAGGTCACGCCCAGCCGGCTCTCGAGCGGCCCGAGGGTCGCCGCGCCGCGCGGGTCGAGGGCGACCAGCAGCCGGCCGCCCTTGGCGACGTAGCGATCGAGCGCGGCCAGCTCGGCGTCCTTGAGCGGCTGGGTCGGCGCCAGCATGATCACGATCGTCGCGTCGTCGGGGACATCTTGCGAGAGCTGGACCAGGCCGAGATCCTTGGCCTCGTAGTTGAGCTGGCCGATGCGGCTCTTGAACACCGTGGTCTTGCGGACCGGCATCGTGCCCTTGAGCGACGGATCGACCGAGTCGGGATCGTTGAGCTCGCCGTGGCCGACGGTGACGTAGAGCGTGCGGCGCTCGCGGACCAGCTTGAGCAGGCGCTGGTTGATCTCGCGATCCATCGTGCGCAGGCCGTTCTTGCCGCGGCGGGCGACGTCGAGCTTGGTGTCGATCTCCCACGTCTGCGCCTTGGGCGCGGTCGGCTTGGCCTCGCCCGGCTTGGGCTCGGGCTTGTCGTCGTCGGCGGCGGTGCCGCGGACCAGCACGACCGTGCCGTCCTTGACCACGTGGTACTTCGACGCGAGCGTCGGCTCGGTCTGGAAGTCGTGCTCCTCGACGGTGAGGTTGCCGCTCTGCGCGGCGAGCGCCTCGAAGTAGCCCTTCACCTCGTTGCCGACCTCGTTGACGTCGGGGAAGAACAGGAGCGCGCGCACCGGCTGGCCGCTGTTCTTGACGATGTTGACCGTGGACTCGCCGGGCGACGAGGTCTTGAAGTAGCTGACGTCGCGCCGGATGTTGCGCTCGCCCGCGACGTTGCAGGTCGCCATGAGCAGCGCGGCGGCGAGCGCGATCGTGAGGCCGCTCTGCGCCAGCTCGCGGACCCGCACGTACTCGACGGCGGCGTCATCGCCGGCCCCGCTCGAGCGGTCGATCGCGCCGCGGTTGGCCAGGCCGAGCGACAGCTCGACCATGAACAGCGGCACCAGCGCGATCATCATGATCAGCACCCACGCGACCGTGAGGATCGTGTGGGCCTTCTGGCCGCTCTTGCCGTTGAAGTCGTCGACGCCGAGCCAGCCGAGGCCGGTCTTGGTCGAGAGCAGGTAGACGAACAGCGCGAGCAGCGCGCCGGCCTGGCACGCCAGCAGCGCGAGCTCGACCTTGCGGCGCGCGCCCTTGCTGCCGAGCATCGTCCAGGTGCGCAGGCCGGTGACGGCGAGCACGACCGCGAGGCCGAGCCAGGTGGCGATCGAGGCGATCGAGTCGGCGTGGGCGAACGCGCGCTCGCCGACGAAGAGGAAGACGAGGCCGATGGCGAAGGCCAGCGAGGCCCACCACGGCGAGGCGGTTCTCATTGCCATCGCTTCGCCTCCAGCGTCTTCACGGTGAGGAGCATGAAGAAGTACGTGAGCGCGAGGTAGTAGACGATGTCCTTCACGTTGACGATCCCGCTGGCGAATCCCTGCTGGAAGTGGATCCACCAGACATCGAGCTGGCCGAGCGCGCCCTTGAGCGGCGCGTCGAGCTTGTCGGCGAGGGGGAACAGCTGGCCCATCGAGGCGAGCAGCGCCGCGCCGACCACGGCGGCGACCAGCTGGTGACGGGCGAGCGCGCTGGCGAACAGGCCGATCGACAAGGACGCCGCGCCGAAGAGGATGAGGCCGAGGTAGCCGACCGCGACGTGGGCCCACGAGACCTTGCCGTTGATCTTGATGAGCAGCGGCATGTAGAAGGTCATCGCGATCATGATCGCGAGGAAGGCGAGGGCCGCGAGGAACTTGCCGAGCGCGACCTCGACGTCGCGCACCGGCGACGTGTTGAGCAGCACGATCGATCCGGTCTGCCGCTCCTCGGCGACCAGCCGGATCGACAGCGCGATCGCCGCGATGCCGACGACCACGCTCGAGTAGATGAAGAACGCGCGGAGCACGTCGGCCGACAGGTGCTTGTCGCCCATCGCCTGGGTCTGGAACAGGATGCCGTCGACGAGCAGGAGCACCGCCGCGACCACCCAGCCGATCGGCGAGCGCAGATAGGCGCCGAGCTCGCGCTTGAAGATGATGCTAGTTGCGCGCATCGGTGCCTCCGCTGACCAGCCGGATGAACGTGTTCTCCAGCTCGCCGTGGACGTAGTCGAGGCGGACCAGATCCCAGCCGCCGTTGACGATCGCGCGGCTCACCGCCGCGCGGATGTCGCGGTTGCACGACAGCGTGAAGGTGAGCGCGCCGGCCTGCTCGATCGGCTCGGCGACCGCGCTGACGCCATCGAGCTTGCTGAGCACCGCGGTGACCGCGGCGCGCGCGGTGACCGGCTGGATCGCGACGACGATCTGCCGGATCTCGGCGGCAACCTCGGCCTCGGTGCGGGGCGCGGCGGCCTCGGCAGCCGACAGCTCGGCCTCGGTGCCGGAGCCGATCAGCGCGCCGTAGCCCAGCACCAGCAGGCGATCGCAGGTCTGGCTGATCTCCGGGAGGATGTGGCTCGAGATCAGGACCGTGTGGTTCTGCTTGAGGTCGCGGATCAGGCTGCGCATCTCGACGATCTGCACCGGGTCGAGGCCGCGGGTCGGCTCGTCGAGGATGAGCAGCTTGGGCGCGTGGATGATCGCCTGGGCCACGCCGACGCGCTGGCGGAAGCCGTGCGACAGCGTGGTGATCGCGTGGTCCTGGCGATCCTCGAGGTGTGTGAGCGCGAGCACCTCGGGCATGCGCTTGTCGAGGTCCGCGCGCTTCATGCCGCGCAGCGAGCCCGCGAACCGCAGGTAGTCGCGCACGGTCATGTCGGCGTAGACCGGCGGGTTCTCGGGCAGGAACCCGATCCGCTTGCGGACCTCGTGAGGGGAGGCGACGGCGTCGATGCCATCGACCGAGACCGAGCCGGCCGACGGTCGTAGATCGCACGCGAGGATGCGGAGCGCGGTGGTCTTGCCGGCGCCGTTGAGGCCGAGGAAGCCGACGGTCTCACCGTCGGCGATCTCGAACGACACCGGACCGAGCGCGCGCGTGCCCCCGTAGTACTTGGAGAGGTTCTCGACGCGGATCATTGGTTTCCGATAGTTGTGCGCTGGCGTTTACGCCACACCGGGGGGCCCTGTCACGGGATCGAGCCGGCGCGGCGAGGGAGGCGCCGCGCCGGCTCTTTCCACCGAGGAGCGCCACGACTGGAGCGGGTCGTGGCGCCGGGTGAACCAGAGGGACGCTGGAGCTTCTTCCCGGACCCGCGAGAAATCATCCGCCCGCGCTACTTAAATAGCGGCAGCTGGGCGGTCGGACGGCCGGGTGGGCGGAATTGCGCGGTGTCGAGCGCGGGCCGGGTCCGGTTCAGTCCCAGCCGGGCGGCAGCGACCTGGAAGCGCTGCTCGATCAAGGTCGCGTACGCGCCGGTGCCGCGCATGCGGGTGCCGAACTGCGATTGATAGAGCTCGCCACCGCGGGTGTCGCGGATGAGCGACAGCACGCGGTCGGCGCGATCGGGGAAGTGGGCCTGGAGCCACTCGGCGAACAGGTCCTTGATCTCGAGCGGCAGGCGCACGAGGATCCAGCCGGCCCAGCGCGCGCCCGCGGCGTGCGCGGCCTCGAGGATCGCCTCGAGCTCGCCGTCGTTGATCGCGGGGATCATCGGCGAGGCCAGCACCCCGACCGGGACGCCAGCGTCGGTGAGGCGGCGGATCGCGTCGAGCCGGCGGGCCGGGCGCGACGCCCGCGGCTCCATCACGCCGGCCAGGCGCGGGTCGAGGGTGGTGACGCTGACGAAGACGTTGGCGAGGCGCTTGGCGGCCATCGGCGCGAGCAGATCGAGATCGCGGGTGACCAGCGCGTTCTTGGTGACGATGCCGACCGGGTGATCATGGTCGCGCAGCACCTCGAGGATCGCGCGGGTGATGCCGAGTTTGCGCTCGGTCGGCTGGTACGGATCGGTGTTGGCGCCCAGCGCGATCATCTCGCAGCGGTAGCCGCGCGCGCCCAGCTCCTTGCGGAGCGCGGCGGGCGCGTCGGGCTTGGCGGTGATGCGGGTCTCGAAGTCGAGGCCGGGCGACAGCCCGAGGTAGGCGTGGGTCGGGCGCGCGAAGCAGTAGATGCAGCCGTGCTCGCAGCCCTTGTAGGGATTGATCGAGCGATCGAACGGGACATCGGGCGAGTCGTTGGTCGCGATGATCGTGCGGGTCTGCTCGCTGGTGATGATCGTGTCGGTGCGCGGCGCGGGATCTTCGACGAGGTCCTCGTCGGGCGAGGCCGATGCCGACGCGGTCGCGCCCCAGCCGTCGTCGAAGCTGACCCGCTGGGTGCGCTCGAACCGGCCGCTGGCGTTGGACACGGCGCCGCGGCCGCGCTCGGCCGGACGGCGCGCGTCGCCGACGAACGCCGGGCCCGGCGCGTCGACGAGATCATCGACGGGGAGGTCGGCGTCGCGCTCGACCCGCGGCTCGCGATCGCGCGGCTCGCGATCGCGGCTCATCCGGTCTGCATCTCTGGCCACGCGTGGGCCGCCAGCGCCTCCATCACGCGCGCGCCGAGCGGCGGCGCGCTGGCTGCGGCGATCGCTGCGTCGACATGATCGCGGCTGGCGGCGCCGACCGCGAACGCGCTGATCGCGGGCGGCGTGAGCGCGAACCGCAGCGCCAGCTCGGGCACATTGCTGGCCTCGATGCGCGCCTCCTTCTCGCGGCGATCGCGCTCGGCCTGCTCGAGCGCCTCGCGCGCCGCGTCCGACGAGCGCGCCGCCGGCGGCGCGTCGGAGGTCAGCGCGCTGAGCTTCGCGACCCGCGGCGCGGCGGCCGCGAGCAACGCCGGCGGCAGCGCCTCGCGGCGGGCGTCGCCCGGGCGGAACTCGACCTTCGCGCCGAAGTCGCCGCCGAGCAGCCCGCCCGCGAGCGGCCGGATCGCGATGAGGCCGACCTTGCGCTCGGTGGCCTTCGCGAACAGCGCCTCACCCTCGGCGCGCGCGAAGACGTTGTAGGGCACGGCGATCGTCGCGATCGCCGGCTCGTCCGCGATCCGGACAGCCGGTCCGCCGCCCGCGACCACGCCCCAGTGCAGCACCTTGCCCTGCCAGACCAGCTCCGCCAGGTAGGTCGCGAGCTCCGGCCAGGTCTCGTCGTCGAGCCAGTCGTCGTGCCAGAGCCCGAGCTGGGCGATCGGGATGATCTCGAGGCGGGTCGCGATCAGCGCGGCCTCGACCGCGGCCTTGAGATAGACCGGCGTGAACACCCGGCGCAGCATCAGGTTGCCATCGGGGGTGCGCAGCTCGTTGAGCGCCGGGATGCGGATCGCGACCGCGACCTGCTCGCGCAGCCGCAGCTCGCGCACGACCTCGCCGATGCGGCCGAGCGCGCCGACGCCGCCGTGGCCGTGCTCGACCAGGCGCACGCCGCGCTCGAGCGCGTGGAACAGCGCGCGCTGCGCGAGGTGGGCGTCGCGCCCGGGCCCGCCGCCGAGCGCGGTCGCGCCGACGCCGGCGCCGCCGATGGAGTAGCCGGTGCGACCGAGCGGGCGAGGTTCCATGCGCGGGAGGGTACCGCGCCCGGGCGTGATGGACAGGCCGGGATCGGCCCGCGTTCGCGCGCGCGGTCAGCGCCTGGCGGCGCCCGCTTGCTCGCGCCTGTACAGCGGGACCTCCTCGGCCAGCGCGCGGGCCACGCTCGGGCGCGCGCGCAGCCGGGTGACGTACGCGCGCAGCGCCGGCCAGTCGCCGAGATCGATCGGCGTCGCGGCCGTCCACGTCAGCACGGTCACCAGGTAGGCATCGGCGACCGAGAAGCGATCGAGGAGGAACTCGCGATCCGCGAGGTGCCGCTCGAGCACCTCGAGCCGCGCGCGGCTATGGGCCAGCGCGTAGGCCTTGACCTCGGCGGGCGCGGTCTTGCTCAGGAGCGCCTTGAACACCGCCTGGTGCAGCTCGGTGCCGATGAAGCACAGCCACTGCTGCAGCTGCGCCAGCGCGAAGCCGTCGACCGGCGCGAGCTGGGCCGCGGGCAGGTGGCGGGCGAGGTACTGCAGGATCGCGGCGTTCTCGGTCAGCAGCTCGCCGGCGTCGGTGCGCAGGGTCGGGACCAGGCCGAGCGGGTTGATCGCGCGAAAGTCATCGCCGGCGGCGGTGCGCTTGGTCGCGGCGTCGACCTCGATGAACGCCGCGGTGGCGCCGGCGTCGTAGAGCGCGATGCGGCTCGCCATCGAGCACGAGAGCGGGGAGAAGTAGAGTTCCACGAGAGCCTCCAGGGGTGTGCGCTGACCTTCGCGCGCGCCCCGCGATGCGTCCAACGCATAGTTCGTATAGGCTCGATGTGTGAGTCGCATCGAGGACCTGCCCGCGCCGCGCCTCGAGGCGCGCGATCTGCGGGTCGTGCTCGCGCTGGCCGCCGCCGGCTCGACCGCGCGGGCCGCGGCGACCCTGCACCTGACCCAGCCGGCGGTGAGCCGCGCGCTGCTCGCGATCGAGGCCCGGCTCGGCGCGCGGCTGTTCGACCGGGTGCCCGGCGGGCTGGCGCTGACCGACGTCGGCCGCCGGTTCGTGGCCGGCGCGCCGCGGCTGCTCGCCGATCTCGCCGACTTCGAGCGGCAGGTGATCGCCCCCGGCCCCGTGGTGCAGGTCCGGCTGGTGTGCGAGTGCTACACCGCGTACCACTGGCTGCCGACGGCGCTGGTGGCGCTGCGCGCGGACCTGCCCGGGATCGAGATCGAGCTCGCGATCGAGCACAGCGGCGATCCGATCGCGGCGATGGCGGCGGACGAGGTCGACGTCGCGCTCGTGACCGGCGCGACCGTGCCGCGCACGCTGCGCGAGGCGCCGCTGTTCGGCGACGAGATCGTGTTCGTCGTGGCCGCGGACCACCCGCTGGCGCGGCGCCCCGCCGTCACCGCCGCCGATCTCCGGACGCACGTGCTCCTGACCTCGAGCCGGCCGGGCCCCGAGCGCCAGGCGTTCGTCAAGCGCGCGTTCGGGCGAGCGCGCCCGCAGGTTCGCATCCAGTTCGTGCCGCTGACCGAGGCGTGCCTCGATCTCGCCCGCGCCGGCCAGGGCGTGGCGGTGCTGTCGGAGTGGATCGCGCGCCCGCACCTCGGGCACGGCGAGCTGGTCGCGCGCTCGTTCGGGCCAAGGCCGATGGTCCGGCCCTGGCGCATGGCCTGGCGGCCGCCGTTCGAGGGCGTGGCCCAGCGGTTGCGCACGGCGCTGCAGGGCCAGGTCGGCGGCGCGCGCCTCGGTCGGCTCGCGGCCGCGCGATAGCCGCCGATCGTCGCCGGGGCTCTGATAGCCTCCCGGGATGGCGCATCGCCCTCGGCTGCTGGTCGCGCTGCTGGTCGCGGGCTGCGGCAACTCACCCACGCTCATCGACAGCGGCGCGGCCGGCGACGGCGCGATCGCGGTGGACGCGCCCGGCGGCAGCGCGAGCGCTGGTTGTGGCCGCGCGCCCGGCGTGGGTTACGAGGTGCGGACCGTGACGATCGACGGCGTCGCGCGCAGCTTCGGCGTGCGCATCCCCGAGGGCGCGACCGCGACCGATCCGCTGCCGCTGGTGTTCGTGTTCCACCACCGCGACGGCACGATCGACGCGGCGCGGGCCTACGGCATCGAGGAGGCCGTGGCCGCCGCCGGGGATCGCGCGATCGTCGTCTACCCGCAGGCCCTGGCCTATCCCGGCGAGGGCGCGGTCGGCTGGGAGATCGGCTGCGGCAACTACGACAGCCGCTTCGCCGACGCGATCTACGATCAGATCCTCGCCGATCACTGCGTCGACACCCGCCGCGTGTTCGCGACCGGCTTCAGCTGGGGCGCCGACATGACGATCGCCTACGGCTGCTGCCGCAGCGATCGGATCCGCGCGATCGCGCCGAGCTCGGGCACCGCGTGGGGCGACTGGCGCGCGGCGTGCCCGACCCACGCGCCGGCGCTGCGCATCACGATCGGCGACGTCGACGGCAACTACCCGGTCGCCGACGTCGACGCGGTCGCCGACCACTTCCGCGCACGCAACGGCTGCGCCGCGACCCGCTCGCCCGTCGAGCCGGCGCCATGCGAGGCCAGCGACGGCTGCAGCGCGCCCGTCGTCGAGTGCGTCTACCCGGGGATGGGCCACCAGATTCCGCCCGACGGCGCCGCCCACATCTGGGCGTTCTTCCGCGCGTTCTGACTCGCGTGCGCGCTTGCACGCGTCCGCCACCTTCTATACAGAGGACGGATGGACTCAGGGACCGCGTCTGCGTCGCGGCGCGTCACGTCGGAGGCGGTCGGCACCTCGCTGCCGCGCGTCGACGGGATCGCCAAGGTCACGGGTCGAGCGCGCTACCTCGATGACCTCGACGCCGTCGGCGCGTGGCACGGCGTGACCGTGCGCTCGACGATCCCGCACGGGATCCTCGACGGGCTCGATCGCGATCCGGCGTTCGACTGGACCGACATCGTCGTGGTCACCGCCGCCGACATCCCGGGCCAGAACGTCATCACGCTGATCGAGCTCGACCAGCCGGCGCTGGTGCCGGTCGGCGGCACGATCCGCCACGTCGACGAGGCAATCGCGCTGGTCGCGGCGCCGACCCGGGCCCGGGCGTTCGCGGCGGCGCGCGCGATCACCGCGCGGGTCACGCCGCTCGTGCCGGTGCTCAGCATCGAGGACGCGCTGACCGGGCCGATCCAGCTGCACGGCGCCGACAACGTCTTCAAGCGCTTCGCGATCCGCAAGGGCCACGCGACCGACGGCGAGATCGAGGCGGCGCTCGCGGCGTCGGCGCACGTGATCGACAGCGTCTACCGCACCAGCCCGCAGGAGCAGATGTACATCGAGCCGCAGGCGATGATGGCCGAGTGGCGCGAGGGCGCCTGCCACGTCACCGGCTCGATGCAGTGCCCGTACTACGTGCACAAGGCGATGAAGCCGCTCCTCGATCTGCACGCCGAGGACGTGATCATCAGCCAGACCGTCACCGGCGGCGGCTTCGGCGGCAAGGAGGAGTACCCGTCGATGATCGCGGCCCACGCCGCCCTGCTCGCGAAGGTCGCGCAGCGGCCGGTGAAGATCGTCTACGACCGCGACGAGGACATCGCCGCGACCACCAAGCGCCACCCGGCGCTCATCCGCCACCGGCTCGGGCTCGACGCGCTCGGCAACCCGACGGTGATCGACGTCGACGTCGTCATGGACGGCGGCGCGTACGCGACCCTGTCGGCGGTCGTGCTGTCGCGCGGTGTGCTGCACGCGGCCGGGCCGTACAAGTGCCCGGTCGTGCGCATCGTCGGGCGCGTGGTCGCGACCAACCATCCGCCCCACGGCGCGTTCCGCGGCTTCGGCGCGCCGCAGACCACGTTCGCCTACGAGCGACAGATCGAGAAGGCCGCGCGGCTCATGGGCGCCGATCCGCTGGCGTATCGCCGCCGCCACGCGCTGCGCGCCGGCGACACCACCGCGACCAGCCAGGTGCTGGGCTACAGCGTCGCGACCGACGAGGTCCTCGACGCGATCGAGCAGTGCGCGGGCACCCCGCCGGTGCGCGATGGCGTGAACGCGAGCGGCGCGCCGGTCAAGCGCGGCCGCGGCGTGTGCTTCTACTTCCACGGCGCGGGCTTCACCGGCTCGGGCGAGCAGCGGCTCGCGGGCCGCGCGACGGTCGCGCTCGCCGCCGGCGGTCGCTTCGAGGTCCGCGCCAGCTCGACCGACATCGGCCAGGGCGCGATCACGATCTTCACGCAGCTCGCCGCCGACGGCCTCGGCGTCGACGCCTCGCGCATCGACGTCATCGATCCGAACACCGCGCGCGTGCCCGACAGCGGTCCGACGGTCGCGAGCCGCACCTGCATGGTGGTCGGTGGGTTGGTCGAGGCCGGCGCGAAGCTCATCGCGGCGCGCATCCGCGCGTGGGCCGAGTCGGTCGGGCGCGCGGGCTCGATCGAGGATCTCGCCGACGACGCGTTCGGCGCGCTCGGCCCGATCGCCGAGACCACGCAGTACACGCCGCCGCCGGGCATCGCCTGGGACGACGCGACCTACACCGGCGCGGCGTACCCGGTGTTCGGCTGGGCCGCGTGCCTGGTCGACGTCGCGGTCGACCTCGACACCTACGAGGTCGCGATCGAGCGCTGCGTGCAGGCGGTCGATGTCGGCAAGGCGATCAACCCGGCGATCGTGAAGGGCCAGATCGAGGGCGGCACGCTGCAGGCGCTGGGCTGGGCCGTGCTCGAGAACGTGGTCTACAAGAACGGCAAGGTCGCCAACGCGACGATGACCAACTGCATCGTTCCGACCTTCGCCGACGCGCCCGAGCTCGAGACGATCATCGTCGAGGTGCCGTATCCGTTCGGGCCGCACGGCGCCAAGGGCGTGGGCGAGATCCCGATGGACGGTCCGGCGGCGGCGGTCGCGAACGCGGTCGCCCTTGCGCTCGGCGTGGAGTTCGACGAGCTGCCGATCTCTCCCGAAGTTGTCGCGCAGCGTCTCGGAGGTCAGTCGTGATCGAGCTCGAGGTCAACGGAACCACCTGCGCAGTCGAGGCGTCGCCGTGGAAGCGGCTGCTCGATGTCGTGCGCGAGGATCTGCGCCTGACCGGCACCAAGGAGGGATGCGGCGAGGGCGAGTGCGGTGCGTGCACCGTGCTGCTCGACGGCGAGCCGGTGAACTCGTGCCTGGTCGCGATCGGCCAGTGCGGCGGGCGCACGGTCGTCACCGTCGAGGGTCTCGCGACCCACGGTGCGGGTGGCGAGATCCTGCACGCGGTGCAGGCGGCGCTGGTCGCGCGCGGTGGCGCGCAGTGCGGCATCTGCACGCCGGGCATCGCGGTGTGCGCGGCGCACCTCGTGGACCGCGGCCTGGTCGACGGTGACCAGGCGCGCGCCCGGGTCCGCGAGCTGCTCAGCGGCAACATCTGTCGCTGCACCGGCTACCAGCTGATCGTCGATGCGGTGGTCGAGGCCGCGCAGGTCGTGCACGCGCGCGGAGGTGCGCGATGACCGCGTACGTCCGGCCCGCGGACCTCGCCGAGGCCACGCGCGTCCTCGCCGATCATCCCGCCTGGATGATCCTCGCCGGCGGCACGGATCTGATGGTCCACGCCCAGCACCAGCCGGTGCCGGTCGGCATCCTCGATCTGTGGCGGCTGCCCGGGCTCGGCGGCATCGACGCGCGCCAGCGAGACGATCGATCGTGGCTGCGCCTCGGCGCCGGCACGACCTGGCGCGAGGTCATCGCCGACGCGCGCGTCCAGCACGCGCTGCCCAACCTGGTCGCCGCGGCGCGCGAGATCGGCGCGCTGCAGATCCAGGCGCGCGGCACGATCGGCGGCAACCTCGGCACGTCGTCGCCGGTCGGCGACAGCCTGCCGGTGTGGCTCGCGCTCGGCGCCGAGATCGAGCTGCGCTCGGTGCACGGCACGCGCACCGTGCCCTATGCCGACTACTGCACCGGCTATCGCAAGACCGCGCGCGGGGTCGAGGAGCTGATCACCGCGGTGTGGGCGCCGGTGCCCGCGACCGGCACGCGCCTGCACTGGCGCAAGGTCGGCACCCGCAAGGCGCAATCGATCTCGAAGGTGATGGCGGCGGCGGCGCTGGCCCTCGACGGCGACACGATCACCGCGGCCCGTATCGGCCTGGGCGCGGTCGCCGATCGCCCGATCCGCGCGACCGCGATCGAGGCCGCGCTGGTCGGCCGCCGCCTCGGCGACGACGCGATCGCGGCGGCGCGCGCGGCGCTGGCGATCGCGCCGATCACCGACGTGCGTTCGACCGCGGCCTATCGCCACGACGTGGCCGCGAACCTGATCGCGCGGTTCGTCGCCGCATAGGCGTCCACCGAAGGTTCCGGCCCCGGCCTTTCTCCGGGGCGCCGGGCACCGCATACTGCAGGCGTCGTATGTCGTGCGAGCGATCCCCGAGCCAGCCGCGCGTGATCGCGAGGGTCGCGCGTGGCTGATCCGCGCGACAAGTCGGACAAGTCGGGGCCGTCGCCAGGCTCGTCGGACGGCTCGATCGAGGTGCAGTTCTCGAGCACCCAGCTGCCCCGCGTCGTCGATGCCGAGCCTAGCGGCCGGGTCCGGGCGCCCACCGCCGAGGTCTCGGGCCCGGTCTCCGACGGCGTGCCGCGCGGGCGCCGCGAGCGCGCGCCGACCTTGTCGGGCCGCGTGGTCGAGGGCGTCGTCGATGGCGTCTCGCACCTCGTGCCCAAGACCCGCAAGAGCCGGGTCCTGGTCCGCAGCGTGATCGTCGCGTTCCTGGTGGTCGCCGGGTGGATCGGCGGCCTGGTGTACTGGCAGTGGCGCGGCGGGCAGGGCACCGACTTCCGGCCGTTCGCCGAGCACATCCTGACCCAGCTGCGCGACGAGCAGTACGACAAGGTCTACGACGAGGCGTCGCCGCGCTTCCAGGAGATCGTCGTCGAGGAGAGCTTCGAGAACGAGATGCTCGGGCTGCGCGCGATCCTCGGCAAGTTCGTCGAGATCAGCGCGGTGACCGGCACCGAGAACATCCGCGGCCCGAGCGGCCAGACCGCGCGCGTGGCGCTGATCATCCAGTTCGAGCGCGGCAGCGCGCGCGGCAGCATCAGCTTCCACAAGGAAGACGGTGTCTGGCGCATGGTCGGCATCACCGTCGAGGTGCCCGCGGGCTTCGTCGCTGACGCGACCTCCGAGGTCGCCAAGCACGCGCGCTCCGAGGGCCCGCCCGAGCTGGTGCCGCTCGCCGAGGCGGTGCTGCGTCGCATCGCCGCCGGCGACACCGATGGCGTGCGCGCCGACGCCGATGCGCTGTTCCAGGGCGCGGTGTCGAAGGCGGTGTTCGCCGACCTCGAGGCCACGCGCAGCAAGGTGCTGGGCAAGTTCGTGGCGGTCTACGGCGTGACCTCGAACCACCAGAGCCCGAGCCGGCAGTCGGCGGACCTGGTGCTGCTCGTCACCTACGATCGCGCGCAGACCACGGTGCACTTCTCGTTTCGCAAGCAGGCCGATACCGGCACCTGGAAGCTGACCTCGTACAAGCCGATCCTGCCGGCGCCGCGCGTGCCGTCGGGCGCGACACCGTAGGCGCGGATTTCATGCGAACCTCGCCTGCGGGGGAGGGATCCATGCGTATTCGCGGTTTGCTATCCACGTGCCTCGTCGCCGGCCTCGCGGCCTGCGGTGGCGGCAAGAACAACTTCACCGACGCCAGCACGATCGACGCGAGTGGCATCGACGCGGCGGCCAACGAACCCGCGGCCGAGCTGCCGACCTCGTTCACGCTGGGGCCGCTGGGCTGCGGCACGACGCAGACGCAGACGTTCCCGATCCAGAACACCGGCACCGCCGATCTCAGCTACACGATCGCGTCGTCGAACGCGGCGATCACGGTCTCGCCGGACTCCGGCACGATCATCGCGGGCACGCAGACCACGTTCACGCTGACCGCGACGGCCGCGGCGTCGTCGGCGGTGGGCGCGGCGATCGCCAGCGACCTGACGATCACCACCAACATCCCGGGCAAGGCCTCGACCACCGTGCCGGTGACGGCGACCGCGAGCGGCGCCGTCGTCGAGGTCGCGAGCGTGGCCGTCGGCTTCGGCGACGCCGAGGTCGGCACGACGCTCCAGCGCACGGTGACCTTCCACAACGCCGGTGACCAGCCGTTCACGATCGCGACCGCTGCGCTGGCGGCGCCGTTCGGCCTGACCTTCACCGGCGCGCCGGGCCCGGCCTCGGTCCCGGCGAACAGCGATCTGGTCATGACCGGCAGCTTCGCGCCCGAGGCGCTGGGCGATGCGTCGGCGACCACGGCGCTCACGATCGGCGGCACGATCTGCGGCGAGTTCCCCGATGCGCTCGTGCTCTCGGGCTCGGGCGTGCCGGTCGGCAGCGTGCTGGTGCAGGGCGTGCCGGTCGACTTCGGCACCGTCGCCTGCGGCGAGGCCGAAGGCACCGCCGACATCACGCTGGTCAACCGCAGCGGCGCGGCCGCGACCTTCACCGCCGCGATGCTCACCGATCCGCAGGGCGACGACGCGCAGTACACGGTCACGCCGGCGTCGGGGTCGATCGCGGCGAGCGCGAGCGCGACCGTGACGGTCACCCGCAAGGCGATCGCGTTGCCGGCCACGCCGCGCAGCTACGCCGCGGTGCTGCGCATCCACACCGTCGGGCAGAGCGCGGTCGATCACGACGTGGCGATCGGCCAGACCCTCGACGGGCCGGTGCTGGTCGTCGACAGCACCGCGCGCGACTTCGGCTGGCGGCCGGCGGGCTCGACCGCGACCCTGTCGATCGGCGTGACCAACGCCGGCAGCGCCGCCGCGGCGATCACCGTCGGCGGGCTGACCGCCGGGCTATCGTCGGTGCTGCCGATGCCGATCGCCGCCGACAGCTTCGGCCAGGTCGGCATCGCGTTCACGCCCGGCACCGACGGCGCGACCCTCGCGACCTCGGCGATCGTGAGCGCGACCGGCGCGTGCTCGGTCGCGACCTCGGTGCCGCTGGCCGCGGGCAACGGCCCGTACCTGCAGCTGAGCGTCGGCGGCGAGTTCTCGGCGACGTGCGGCAACAACAACTTCTTCAAGCGCGGCGATCGCGGCGAGCGCCCGCCCACGCGCGCCGGCGGCGTGGCGCTGGGCGTGAGCGGCCTCTATCAGCCGGTGAGCGTCACGAACCTCGGCAACCAGGACGGCACGCTGTCGAACTGCCAGGAGGTGGCCTCGAGCGAGCTGTCGCCGACGCTCCTCGGTCTGCCGCTCACGGTGCCCGCGGGCAGCGGCGCGCAGATCGACGCGTACGTGGCGTATGGCCACTCGGGCACGCTGACCAGCACGATCCGCTGCGACGCCAACGAGCCGGCCGAGCCGACCAAGGACATGGACTTCACGCGCTCGCTCGACGGCGCCGACCTGACCCTCGCGATCGGCCCGGGCGGCGGCTCGAACCTCGACTTCCACTGCAGCGACGGATCGACCGGGCCGACCAACATCCTCATCACCAACACCGGCAACGGCTCGGCGTACGTCATCCCGCAGTACAACCTGCCGTACCCGGTGCAGAGCAACTACGCCTCGCAGGGGCTCGCGCCTGGGTCGAGCTTCGCGACCAACGGCGTGTACCTCGGCAACGGCGGCTCGGGCTCCAATGGCGCGTGCGATCAGGCCGCGAACCCGGGCGAGCTGCTCGGGACCGGATCGGTCGGCATCTACACCGGCTCGGGCGGCATCTGCACGGTGACGCCGCAGAGCCTGCCGGTCCAGCTGTTCAAGTAGCCGGCGTCGCCTTGCCGCGCAGCCGCTGCCAGCCGGCGACGCCGAACCAGCCGAGCAGGCCGACCAGCGGCCACAGGAGCCAGGTCGCCCACGCCCACCACGGTCGATCGAAGCGCAGCGCGATGTGGTGATCGCCCGGCGTCACGTCGACGGCGATCACGTCCGGCGTCACGCGTCGGATCGGCGCGGGCGCGCCATCGACGAACGCGACCCAGCGCGGGTGCCACGACTCGCGGAACATGAACGTCGTCGGCGCCGAGGCCTTCACGTCGGCGGTGATGTCGGGCTCGTCGCCGGGCGACGGCTGACGCGAGTACGCCACCACCATGCCCTGCGGCACCGGACCGGCGATGCCCGACCCGTGGTACGCGAGCACCTGCTCCTTCATCGGCTGATCGCCCTTGAGCCAGCGGATCACCGCGGCGCGCGCCGGCTTGCGGCCCTCGGGCAGCTCGCCCATCACCTGCACCGGTGACACCAGGCCGGGTGCGGGCAGCTCCTTGAGCATGTAGTGCTTGGTCTCGGCGAGGATCACGCCGCCGGGGACGTTGTCGGCCTGGTCGTGCTTGAGCAGCACCAGCGGCGCGTCGTAGATCCACGCCGAGCGCGACGGGTCCTGCTGCTCCCAGAGGTAGACGTAGTTCGGGCTGGCCTGCAGACCGGCGCCGCCCATCTGCAGCATCGACGAGCGGCCCTCGTAGGCGAACGGCAGCAAGTTCGACCAGTGGGCCTCGGCGCCGGCGCGGGCCTGCTCGCGGCCGGCGGTCGCGGCGTGGATCGCGGGGAAGATGTCGTCGAGCTCGTCGCGGTAGAACGTCTCGAACTCGGTCGCGACGTGGACGCGGCCGCCCTGGTTGCCGAGACCAGCGCCGACCACGCCGACGCCGAGCAAGAGCGCGACGGTCATGAGCGCGAGCCGCGCGTCGTCAGCGGCGCGCCACTTCGCGACTCGCCGCAGACCCTCGACGATCATGCTCGCGAACGCGCCGCCGGCGATCAGCGCGAGCACGATCTGCAGCGAGCCGAGGAAGCGGATCGCCGGGAACAGATCGTCCTGGGTCTTGAGGTGCGGGCCGACCGCGAGGAATACGCCGTAGGCGATCGCCGCGGCCCACAGCCGCGAGGTCCAGCCCGGGCGGAACAGCATCGCCGCGACCAGCACGAGGATCGTGAGGATCGGCATGCGGCCGACGCCGGTATCGAGGAGCTCGCCGGTCGAGATCCACTTGAACAGCCCGCCGAAGCCGGTGCCGTCCTCACCCTCGACGCGGTGCGGGAAGCCGCCGAAGCCGACGTAGTCGGCGACCACTGGCAGCCACGCGCTCGCCGAGCCGACCAGCAGGAACGCGCCGAGGATCACGAGCCGGCCGAACGCCGGCACGGCCTTGACCGGATCGTGCGGGCGCGGCCGATCGGCGGGCTCGTCGCCGCCGCTGACCGCGGCCCAGGTCAGGCGCAGCGCGTAGCCGATCGGCGGCGCGATCCAGCGCGCGACGATGCGACCGATCTCGCCCGCGCCCAGCGCCACGCCCAGCGCGATGCCTGCGAACGGATGGCACAGCCCGACGAACGTGCCCCACACCGCGGCGCCGCCGAGGCCCTTGCCGGTGTCGATCCAGCGCGCGCCGTGGCCGAGCGCGAGGCCGAAGGCGGCGAGCGCCCAGGTCTGCGTGTACAGGCCGACCGAGAAGTTGCCGTCGGTGCCGTGGCCCCACTTCGACGATGACATGCACAGGGACACCGCGATCGCGCCGGCCACCGCCTGCCACGGCGTCGCGCCCATGAGCCGCAGGCCGCGATAGCTGGCCGCGGGCGCGAGCACCAGCGGCAACCAGTTGAAGAACTGGAACCAGAACAGCACCGAGCCGCCGAGCAGCCACGAGCCCGCCGCGGGCGCGAGCTGCGGGATCATCTGGTAGTAGTAGCCCGACGCGAACCCGAGGTTCGCGCTCGGGTTCCACAGGTCCCAGTCGTGGTGCGCGAGGCAGTCGCGGAGCCGCGTCGCCTCGGCGAAGTGGAAGGTCAGATCGTCGCCCGCGATCTCGCCCTGGAACACGCCGATGAACGCGAAGCCGAGCGCGAGCGTGAAGACGGCGAGGACGAGCTGCGGTGCATGCGCGACCGCCCACTGTTGCCAGCGCGGTACGGGGGGAGGGGGCGTCACGGGGCCGCGAGCATCCACGAGATCGCGGCCGCAGGAAAGTCCGGCGTGGCACCGCGATGACTCGCGACCGCGGCCGCGAGCCGGCTGCCGATCGCGGCCGCGCGAGGCAGCGGCAGCGCGGCGACGATCCCGTGGACGAGGCCCGCGAGCCAGGCGTCGCCGCAGCCGACGTTGTCACCGCCAGGTGACGCGGCCTCGGCGGCGATCGCGTGCTCGCCGGTCGGCGTGTAGAGCGTGGCGCCGGCGGCGCCGTGGGTGATCGCGACCAGCCGCGCGCCGCGCGCGAGCAGCATCGGCACCGGATCGCGATCGCGCGCGGTCAGCGTGCGGCGCTCGCCATCGTTGAGCTTCAGGATGTCGGCGACCGCGAGCCCGGCATCGAGCGCGCGCGCGTCGAGGTGGCCAGGGCGCAGGTTGGGATCGAAGACCCGCAGGCACGCGGCGGGCGCCGCGTCGATCATCGCGCGCCAGGCCGCGAAGCCATCGTCGGTCCGCTGCGCCAGGGTGCCGAAGACGATCGCGTGCGCGCCGGCGATCGCCGCGGTCGCGCCGCCGCCGCCATCGATGACCTCCCACGCGCGCCCCGGCACCAGCCGGTAGCGCGGCTCGCCGCCGACGAGCGTGATCTCGACCTCGCCGGTCGCGCGCTCGGCGTCGACGCCGATCAGCGAGACATCGACGCCCTGCGCGGTCAGGCGCTCGATCGCCAGCGCACCGCGCGGATCCGCGCCGACCCGGCTGGCGAGCGCGACCGGGGTCCCGAGCCGCGCCAGGTGCCAGGCGACATTGGCGGGGGCGCCGCCGAGCTGGGCGCCGTCGGGGAAGAGGTCCCAGAGCAGCTCGCCCCAGACGACGACAGCAGGAGACGTGGTTGACATGGTCCGACTAAGTGTACATAGTACACGATTAGAAAGGCCGCCATGACCCAGCCCAGCCCGACTGCCGAGCTGTACCGCCACTCGCTGGCCCTCGCCACCGATCTGTACCAGCTCACGATGGCCTACGGCTACTGGTGCGCCGGCCAGGCCGA
>JAIOQA010000532.1 GCA_021413675.1 Deltaproteobacteria bacterium
GCGAGCGCCGCCTCCACGCCGGTCAGCACCGGGTGCACGCGCGGCGCGTAGCCCGACGCGGTCGCCTTCTGCCGGGCGCGGCTGGCCATCGCCGCGGCGCGCGCGCGATCGCCATCGAGGAGCGCGACCGCGGCCTGCAGCTCGAGCACGTTGATCCACGGATCGATCACCCACGCGGTGCGCGCGATCGCCGCGCGCGCGCCATCCTGATCGCCGGCCTGCAGCGCCGCGTGCGTGCGCATCGCGTGGGCCGGGGCGTACTTCGGGAAGCGCGCGATGACCTCGTCGGCGCGCGCGGCCGCCAGGGCGTAGTCGCCGCCGTCGAGCGCGAGCCCTACCGGCGCGAGCGCGCCCAGCTTGCGGTGCGGGAACTCGCGCAGCCGCTCGCGCACCGCCCGCATCAGCGCGGGCTCGCCGTGCGCGCCGAGCGTGACGGTGAGGTTGTCGAGCCGGAGGACGTTGCGCTCGTGCGCGAGCGCCGCGTCGAAGCCGGCGCGATCGCCCTGGGCCGCGCGGTTGCCGTCGCGGATGGCCGCGAGGTAGCGCCGCGTCGACGGCTCGGGCCGGGTCGCGAGCCGCGCGGTGATCCGGCGCTCGACCTCGGGCCGCCAGCGCCCGTCGACGTTGGCGGCGGCGTGCGCCATGTACTGCGCGATCGCGTCGGTCTCGGGCAGCTCGGCGAACAGCTGCGCGCACACGTCCCAGTCCTCGGCCGCGATCGCGAACGCCAGCACGCACCGGCGATCGCGCAGGCGCGCGGTCGGCGTGTCGAGGAGCCGCACGCGCGCGAGCGCCGCGGCGGCGGGCTCACCCGCCAGCACCGCCCGGTTCCAGATCTCCTGCGCGGTCCAGTCGTCGCCCTGGCCGATCATCAGCGCGCGGGCCTCGTCGTAGCGGCCCGCGTACGCGAGGTACGACGCGCGGGTCGTGACGTTCCAGTCGTCGCCGGGCGGCGCGGCGGCGAGCAGCGCGATCGCCTCCTCGGGCCGGTCGCGGACCAGCTGGCTCGCGAGCAGCCGGCGCGCCCAGCCGTAGGTCGGCGAGCCCTCGATCGCGTGGCGCAGGAGGCGCTCGGCGGTCGCCTCGGCCTCCCCGCCGAGCCCGATCAGCCGCGACGCGCGCTCGGCGTTGGCGAACGGCGAGTCGGGGTTCGATTCGAGGAACGCGGCGGCGGCGTCGCTGGCCGCGTCCTCGTGATCGGCGGCATCGAGCGTCTCCCACCACTTCTCGAGCATCGCGGAGGTCGGGCGCTGGCGCGCGTACTGCGCCGCGATCGCCACCGCGCGCTCGTCGTCGCCGGCCTCGAGCAGGATGCCGGTGAGGTGCGTGATCAGCACGACCGGCTCGTCCTGCGCGATCTCGAGGCCGGCGAGCAGGAGCTCGGCGGCCTGCTCGACGTGGCCCTGGCGCTCGAGCTCGCGCGCGCCGCGCCAGCGCGGCTCGAACCAGTACGGCCGCTTCTCGACCAGGCCGAGGTAGAGCTCCGCGGCCTCGGCGTCGGCCTCGGGCGTGCCGACCTCGTGCAGCACCTCGGCGACGCGCATCGGGCCCCAGACGTAGTCGGGCGCGACCTCGAGCGCCTTGCGGGCGTGGGCGAGCGCGGCCGCCTGGTCGCGCTGCTCGTCGGCGACCCGCGACGCGGTGACGTGGTTGAACGGGTTGTCCGGCGACAGCTCGAGCGCGCACGCCGACAGGTGCGCGGCCAGCTCGAGTTCGTGCTGGGCGAGGGCGTGGCTCGCGAAGTTCTCGGTCGCGCGCACGTGGCCCGGCTCGATCGCGAGCGTCTTCCAGTAGGCCTCGGTCGCCTCGGCGTCGCGGTGCTGCGCCATGTGGCACTCGGCGATGTCCTGCGCGGTGTTCGAGTCGCCGCGATCGATGCGCAGCGCGTGCTCGAGCTCGATCAGCGCCTCCTCGTGGCGGCCGTCGTCCATCAGGTAGGTCGCGTGCAGCCGGTGCGGCCACTCCTGATCGTGGTAGCGGACGCGGGCCTTGCGCAGCGCGGTCACGAACCGGGCCTGGTTGGTGCCGGCGCGGAACCGGAAGAACTGGCCCATGAGCGTCTGCGTGCGGCGGTACCAGGCCAGCGGGTAGTCCTCGACCAGCACCAGCGCGCGATCGCAGCGCCGGAGCACCTCCTCGCTGTCCTTGACGACCTCGTCGTCGGCGCACGAGTCGATGAGCCGGAGGTGCTCGCTGTCGACGACGCCGGCGGCGTCGAGCGCGGCCAGGCGCGCGTGATCGTCGGCGCGGATCGCGACGATCGCGGCGTTGCGGTACATCGCGCCCAGGCCGGTCTGGGTCTGGAGCTGGCGCTCCGACGTCACGTGGGTCATCGGATCCTGCACGAACAGGAGGCCGAGCGACTCGTCGACGCCGATCACCACCGCGACGTGGCTGGTGGTCGAGTACTCCTCCTCGACGATCACCGGCAGGCCCTGGGCGATGCACGCGCGGAAGCGCACCGCGTTGCCCTCGAACCGGCGCGTGACCAGGCCGCGGCTCTCGAGGTAGCGGGTCATCGCGAGGATGCTCGAGCCGCGCTCGCGCTTCACCTCGGGCGCGATCGCGTCCTGATCGACGTCGATGCCGAGCGAGCGCAGCACCAGCTCGAGGGTCGCGGGACCGCAGTAGTTGCGCTTCTGCGTCACCGTCGGGAACTTGGGCAGCATGACGCGGTCGCCGGTGGCGCCGCGATCGACGTGGTTGAGGACCTCGCGCGCGAACCGGCCCGGGCCGTCGCCGTCGATCTCGCGCCACAGCGCGCGATAGACCTCGATGCCGTCGTCGCGGCGGCCCATCGCGCACAGCGCGCTCGCGCGATCGAGGAGATCGTGGCGGCGGTGATCGCCGCCGGGCGTGGCGGCGAGGATCTCCTCGATGTGGCCGAGGAACGCGGTCCAGTCGCCGCGGACCCGCGCGATGTCGGCGGCCAGGCGCAGGCGCGCGACCCGGTAGCGCGGGGCCTCACCCATGTCGGCGAGCGCGGCGATCGCGCCGTCGAAGTCGCCGGTGATGTACGCGATCCGCGCGAGCCCGAGCCAGCCACGCGCGGGCTCGAGGAGCGCGGTCGCCTCGCGGTAGGCCGCGCGCGCGTCGTCGCGGCGGTCGAACTGCATCGCGAGCCAGCCGCGCACGCCCGCGCCGAGGCTGCCCTCCGGCCAGTCGGCGACGACCGCGTCCGCCGCGCGCGCCGCCAGGATCGGCACGCGCTTGGTGATGAGCGCGTAGGCGATCTCGGCGCGGAGGTGGGCGCGACCGCGGCCCGGGCGCGCGCGCGCCAGGAGCCGGCTGGCCTCGATGACGATCTTGTCGGCGGGCTCGCCGCCGTAGAACCGGCAGCGCAGCACCGTCGGCATGAGCTGCTCCCACGGGTCGGCGGGGCAGGCGTCGAGATCGAGGTCGCGCGCGCGCGCGATCGCGGCCTGGTAGCGCTCGCCGTCGAGGTCGGCCTCGATCGCGGTGGCGATCGCGGCGAAGTCGGGGATCTCGGCGGGGGCGGGCGTCGGGATCGTCATCGCGGGTAGAGTCAGCGTAACAGAGGCGTGACCGGCCATCGCCCGTCGACGGCGCCCGTGCTACGTAGCCCCGGTGCGGTGCCAGCGCTGCCTCCAGCCGATCTGCATCTGCGCCGCGATCCCGGCGATCGCGACGCGCACGCGCGTCGTGGTGCTGCGCCACTTCTCGGAGACCAACCGCAGCTCCAACTCGGGCCGGCTCGCGCACCTCGCGCTGCCCAACAGCGAGATGATCGATCACGGCGTGCCGCACGCGCCGATCGATGCGGCGCAGCTCGCGCAGCCCGGCACGTGGCTGGTGTTCCCCGAGGGCGAGCCGTGGCACGCCGCGCCGTCGCCGCCGCCCGCGCGGATCATCGTGCTCGACGCGACCTGGGCGCAGGCGCGGCGCATGCGCCAGCGCGCGCCCGGGCTGCGCGGCTTGCCGGTGCTGCGGTTACCCGATGCGGAGGCGCCCGCGGCGCGGCTGCGCGCGGCGCCCGCGCCCGGCCTGGTCTCGACGATCGAGGCGATCGCGCGCGCGCTGCGGCTGCTCGAGGGCGAGGCGCCGGCGCGCGCGCTCGAGCAGCTGTTCACGATCGTGGTCGACCAGGCGCGCGCGCTCGGGCGACCATTGCCGCCGGGCTAGCTCGGGCTAGCTCGAGCGTCACACGCGTCTCCCGCGCGAGCGTGAGAGGCGCGTGATGCGCGCGCGTAACAACCTTGTTTCGCCGGGCGGGATGCCGACGCTCCCGTTGACACGCCGGGGCGCCGGTTGGAAGCTCGGCGACCGGGGGATGTAGTGCCTACGTCAGAGCGCACCCGCGCTGGAATTCCACTGTCGGTCAAGCTGATCGCGGCGACGCTGGTCGTCGTCGTCGTGGGCGTGACGGCCTCCACGTACTTCGCGCGCCGCGCGATCACCGAGCTCGCGACCGCTCACGTCAAGGACCGCAGCGACGAGGGCCGCCGCGCGATCGCGCGCGAGGCCGATCTCCTGGCCGAGAAGGTCGCCGCGACCGAGGCCTACGCGCTCGGCAACAACAGCTCTGCCGAGGTCCAGCCGCTGCTCGACGCCGTGATGAAGGACGATCGCGCCAGCGGCGATGATCGCCTCGAGTGGCTGATGGTGTCCGACGCCTCGGGCCAGGTCGTCGCCAAGACCGCCGGTGCGCCGGTCGATCGGATCGCCGAGCTCGACAAGCTGGTGCCCGGCACCCAGGCCGGGGTCGTGCACGCGCAGCTCGCGCCGTCGGAGTTCCTGTATCGCGCGCCGATCATGACCGGCGCATCGCAGGTCGGCACGCTGCGCATGGCGGTGTCGACCCGACGCCTCGACGATCGCCTCACCGCCGCGCTGGCCAACGCCGACGATCAGGCGGCCGCGGCGCGCGCCAAGCTGTGGCTGGTCGCGGGCGTGCTGCTCACGATCGGCATCGTTCTCGCGCTCCTGTTCGGGCTGTCGATCGCGCGGCCGCTGCGCGCGCTGACCGCGCAGGCCGGCCGCATCGCCAGCGGCGATCTGCGCCAGCGCGTGGCCGAGGATCGCCGCGACGAGATCGGCGTGCTCGCGCGCAACTTCAACGCGATGGCGCAGTCGCTCAGCGAGCTGCTCGTGCATCGCGAGGAGAAGGCCTCGCTCGAGCGCGAGATGAGCCTCGCGCGCTCGGTGCAGCAGTCGATGCTGCCGCCGCCGGATCTGGTCGAGCACGGCGTGCTCAAGGTCATCGGCCACTGCGCGCCGGCCGCGGCGTGCGGCGGCGACTGGTGGACCTTCCGCAAGCTGTCGGGCGGCAAGATGCTGCTCGTCGTCGGCGACGCCACCGGTCACGGCGTGCACTCGGCGATGATCGCGGGCACGGCCCGCGGCGCGGTCGAGGCGCTGGCCGAGGTCGACGAGCGCCTGCTCACGCCCGGCCAGGTGCTGAAGGCGATCGACTCGGCGATCCGCAACGTCGGCGATCACCACGTCATGATGACGGCGTTCGCGGCGTCGTTCGACTCGGCCACCGGCGAGCTGGTCTACGCCAACGCCGGGCAGAACTTCCCGTACGTCATGCGCATGGGGCCGGACCGCACGCTCGAGGACGCCACGATCATCGCGGCCAGCGGCAACCCGCTCGGCGATCGCCACAGCGCGATGGACGTGCGCCACGGCCAGACCCGGATGCACCCCGGCGATCTGTTCGTCTGCTTCACCGATGGCCTCGTCGAGCGCCAGAACAAGACCGGCAAGCTGTTCGGCGATCGCCGGCTGCGCGGCGCGCTGCACGGCTCGATCGTCGACACCGACGGCGACGCGCTGGCCCGGCTGCGCGACAAGGTGCTCGCGGTCAGCGAGCGGTTCGCCGAGGGCGTGCAGGCCGAGGACGACATCACGTTCGTGCTCTGCCAGTTCGATCCGCCCGCGACGGGCCAGGTGGCGCGGGTCGAGGCCGCCTCGTGAGCCGCGGACCGCGCGCGGTCGCGGTCGCGGTGGTGGTCGGGGCGCTGGCGACGGCGCTGGATGCGGCGGCGGCGCCCGCGGTCGACATCGACGACCTCCCGCCGCTGCCCGAGTCGAGCGACGCGCCGTCGAGCGCGGCGGCGGTCATGTCGGCGACCGCGGTCGAGGAGGACGTCGTCGTCGGCGCCGCCAAGCGCGAGCAGACGCTCGGCAACGTGGCCTCGGCGGTCACGGTCATCAGCGGCGATCGGCTGCGGCGCTTCGGCTATCGCACGCTCGCCGAGGCGCTGCGCGGCGTGGCCGGGCTGTTCATCTCCGACGATCACATGACCTCGCGGCTCGGCATCCGCGGCCTGCAGATCCTCGGCGACTTCAACACCCGCATCCTCGTGCTGGTCGACGGCGCGACCGTCAACGAGCCGTGGAACCAGTTCGCCGGCCTCGACTGGGACAGCCCGGTGACGATCGACGAGATCGAGCGCGTCGAGGTGATCCGCGGGCCGGTGTCGTCGGTCTACGGCACCAACGCGTTCTTCGGCATCATCAACATCGTCACGCGCGGCGCCGCGGGCGGCGCACGCAACTGGGGGCGAGTCTCGGCGTCGAGCTTCAAGGCGACCTCCGCGGCGGCGGGCTTCACGACCGGCACGGTGAACCGCCAGCTGCGCGGCTCGGTGGCCGCGCTGTACCGCGCCGGCGAGGACGTGCCGCTCGCCGAGCTCGGGCGCACCGATCTGCCCGACGGGATGATCGGCTGGCACGCGTCGCTGGTCGGCAGCTACCAGGGTGCGTTCGCGCAGATCCGCGCCTACCGGCGCGTGCGCGAGCTGACCTACGCGCCGTACGGCACGCCGATCGGCAACCCCGCCAACCGCAACTACGACAACCAGGTGCTGGCCGAGGGCGGCTACACCCGCGCAATCGGCAAGGCGCTGACCGTCACCGCGCGCGCGTACCTGCAGCGCTACCGCTTCGCCGATGCGCTGCAGTACGACGATCCCGGCCCGTTCGAGGACTACGGCGACTCGACCTGGTACGGCGGCGAGATCCGCGGGCGCTACGCGGTGCTCGCCGACGACAAGCTCGGCGTGACCGCCGGCGCCGAGGCCACGTTCGAGAAGACCCGCAGCCGCAGCTTCTACACCGGCGACGAGGCCGGCGGCGCCAACATCCCGGTCGACTTCGATCTGCAGGGCCTCTACGCCGAGGTCGACAGCCGGCCGGTGCCGTGGCTCGCGATCACCGGCGGCCTGCGCGCCGATCGCAACTCGCTGCTCGAGGATCGCGTGTCGCCGCGGGCCGCGGTGTTCCTGTCGCACGGCAACGACTACGGCGCGAAGTTCCTCTACGCCCAGGGGTTTCGCAACCCGAGCGCGTACGAGGGCTTCTTCGCCGACAACATCAGCTTCAAGGCCAACCCGGACATCGGCGCCGAGACCATCACGAGCCTCGAGTCGGTCGTGTGGGGACGTCCGGTTCCCGGACTCTCGGTCCGGCTCTCGGGCTTTCGCTGGCAGGCCCGCAAGCTGATCGAGCAGCAGGACGACGGCTCGGGGCTGCTCGAGTTCCAGAACGTCGGCTCGCGCACCTCGACCGGCGTCGAGGTCGAGGCCACGTACCGCACCGGCTCGGGCTGGTTCGCGTACGGCGGCGGCGCGGTCGCGCAGGTCACCGTGCCCGACTCGACCGAGGATGCGATCAACGCGCCGACCTTCACCGGCGCGGCGGGCATCTCGACGCCGAAGCTGCGCGACCGCGTGCACGTGTCGACCGAGCTGTTGCTCATGGGCTCGTCGATGACCCGCGAGGGTGCGCAGACCGGAGCGTGGGCCGGGTGGAACGCGGCGATCTACGTGCCCGATCTGCGCGGCCTCGATCTCACGATCGGCGCGCGCAACCTGCTCGGCACGCGCCAGCCGGTGGTCGCGCCCGAGGACTACGACCGGCCGCAGGCCGACGGGACGGTCAAGGTCGTGCCGATCGTCCCCGGAGAAGGGAGAGAGCTGTATGCGCGCGTCGGCTACACGTTCTAGCGCGGTGCTCGCCGCGCTGCTGGTGTGCGCCGCGCCGGCGGCCGCGCAGCCGCGCGCCGAGGACGAATCGACCGCGCTGGTCGACGAGGGCCGCGGCGCGCTGCGCGACAACAAGCTCGACGACGCCGCGCGCGCGCTCGATCAGGCGATCGCGCTCAACCCGCGCCGCATCGAGGCCTACGTGCTGCGCGGCGCGGTCCACCTCGCGCGCAAGGAGTACGCCGCGGGCGTCGCGCTCTTGCAGCAGGCGCGCGCGCTCGCGCCCGACAACGTCGACGTGCTGGCGACCCTCGGCACGCTGCTGATGTACGCCGACCGCGGCGACGAGGGCGCGCTGCTCCTCGAGACGGTGATCGCGCGCGAGCCGCGGCGCTACGAGGCGCGGGCGCTGCTCGGCAAGCACCACGCCGCGCGCGGCGAGTGGGCCGCAGCGGCCACCGATCTGGAGGCGTACCTCGCGGCGCGCCCGGCCGGGCTCGCCGTCGAGGATCCGGCGTACCGCATCGAGCTTGCCGACGCGTACCTGCGTAGCCGCAAGCCCGACAAGGCGCGCGCGCTGTTCGCGAAGGCGCTGACCGCGCGACCGCACGACGTGCGCGGGCGGGTCGGGCTGGCGTGGGCGACGGCGGCGATCGATTGCGGCAAGGCGCGGCCGCTGCTGGCGGCGCTGGCCGACGTCGCGGCGCGGGTGCCGGCGATCGGGCTGGTCGATGGGCGCTGCGCGCTCGCGCTCGGTGATGTCGACGCCGCGCTCGCCGCCGGGCGGCGCTACCTCGCGATCGCGCCGGGCGAGGCCAGCGGCCACGGCCTGGTCGGCGACGCGCTGCTCGCGCGCGGCGATGCCGCCGGCGCACGCGACGCCTACGCGCAGGCCCAGGCGCTCGAGCCGAAGGCGCGGCGCTGGGCGGTGCGGCGCGCGGGCGCGCTGCGCAAGAGCGGCGATCCCGCCGGCGCGGTCGCCGCGCTCGATCAGCTCGGCATGCCCGCGCATCCCGCGGACGATCCTGCGTGGTGGCGCGAGCTCGCGCTGGCGCTGGTCGCGGAGCGGCGCTTCGCCGACGCGGTCGATCGAGTCGGGCCGGTCGCGGCCACGCTCGACGACGCGAGCGTGTTCGCGTCGCTCGGCGAGGCGGAGCTCGGCCGCGCGCACCCCGAGCTGGCGGTGCCCTGGCTCGAGCAAGCGCACGGCAAGGGCGCGGGCGACGACGTGACCGCGCTGCTCGCGCGCGCGCTCGGCGCGACCGGCGCGGCCAAGCTGCGCGCCGATGATCTCGCCGGCGCCGAGGCCGATCTCGTGCGTGCGACCGGGCTACCTGGGCCGGCGAGCGCGGCGGCGCTGCGCAACCTCGGCATCGCGCGGCTCGCCGCCGGCAAGCACGAGCTCGCGGTGACCGCGCTCGACGCGGCGATCGCGGTCGCGCCCGACGCGGCGACCTGGATGCTGCGCGCGCGCGCGAAGGCCGCGCTCGGCGATGCGGCCGCGGCGCGCGCGTCGTACGCCAAGGCGCGCGCGGTGGCGAAGGGCGGCGAGGCCGTCGACGTCGCGATCGAGATCGCCAGCTTCGAGCTCGCGGCGGGGGACGCGGCGGCGGCGGTCGCCGCGCTCGAGGCCGCGACGCCCAGCGGCGATGCGATCGCGCGCCACAAGGCGGCGCTCGAGACCGCGCGCCACGCCGCCGGGCTCGCGGCGCTGCGCGCCGGGCAGGTCGCGAAGGCGATCGCGCTATTCGACGCGGCGGCGAAGGACGCGGGCGGCGACGAGGCCCGCGCGGTCGCGTGCGATCGCGCGCTCGCGTCGGTCGCGGGCGGCGATCGCGATCTCGCGCTGCGCCAGCTGCGCGCGCTCGGCACCGCGCCGTGTCCGTTCCCCGCGCCCGCCGACGTCCAGGCGGTGCCGATCCTCACCGCGCTCAACGATGGCCTGCGACCGCGCCGCGCCGAGGCCGCGCTGGCGAAGCTCGCGACGCTGCAGCGCTCCGCGACCGGCGCCGCGCGCGCGCTCGTCGTCACCGCGGTCCGCGTGGTCGCGTTGCGCGCCGCCGACGACGCCTACCGCGCCGGCGATCTCAAGAAGGCGACCCGCTACCTCGCGTCCGCGCGCACCGTCGAGAGTCGGCTCGGCGCCGACGAGCTCGCGCACAACCAGGCGGTGGTCGAGCTCGCGAGCGGCAGGACCGCGGCCGCGATCCCGGTGCTCGAGCGGCTCGCCGGCCGCGTGCCCGAGGCGCTGGTCAACCTCGGCATCGCGTACGATCGCCAGGGCGAGCCGCAGAAGGCGCTCGAGGCGTGGCGGCGCGCGCGCAAGGCCGGCGTCGGGTTCGCGGCGCTCGGCGACTGGATCGCCGCCAAGGAGCGGATCTACGGCGCGGAGGTGACGCCGTGATCCGCCGGATCATCGTCATGCTGGTGATCGCGATCGCCAGTCGCGCGGCGCGCGCCGATGGCATCGCGGTCGGGCTGTTCGCGCCGTCGTCGCCGTTCGCCGGCACCGCCGCGCGCGTCGAGTTCGCGAACCGGCTCGCCCGGGCGGTCGGCGCGGCGGTCGGCAAGCCCGGCATCGGGCGTGTCTACGGCAAGGCCAGCGACTTCGCGTCCGCGTTCAAGAAGGGCGAGGTCCAGGTCGCCGTCGTCGACGCGACCTACCTCGCCGCGATCGGCGGCGGCAACGTGGTCGCGGTCGGCGCGCGCAGCGGCGACACCAGCGTCGGCTGGGTGCTGGTCGCGCGCGGCGCCGCCAGCGTGCTCGAGCTGCGCGGCAAGACCGTGCTCGTGCCCTCGGTCGGCGGTCGCGAGAGCGAATTCGTGCGCAACGCGCTGTACGGCGGCGAGCTCGCCAAGGACTTCTTCCGCGCGATCGAGGCCGCGCCCGACGCCGCCTCCGCGCTCACCTCGCTCGGCCTCGGCAAGGCCGACGCCGCAGTCGTGCCGGCGGGCGTCTCGCCGCCGAGCGGCACCCAGGTGATCGCGACCTTCGCGCCAGTCAGCCTGCCGGTCGTGGTCGTGACCGGCGTCGACGACGCCACCCGCGCGAAGATCGTGGCCGCCGTCGTCGCCTTCGAGGGCGACGCGGCGATCGGCGGCTTCCGCGCCGGCGGCGCCGACGGCGTGAAGGCCCTCGCGCGCAGATTCGCGCCCGGCGAGCGCCGCGGCCCGATGGCGCTGCCCGACGTGCGCATCGGCCTCGGCGAGCTGCTGGCCGGCCGCGGCTTCGCGATCCCGCGCGCGGATCTCAAGACGCTCATCGCACCGGCGGAGTAGCGCGCCGGGGGCGGGGCGGGCGCGCGCGCGGGTGACGGAGGCGTACTCCGGTCCGGACCGGAATCGGGCACGGGCACGGGCACGGGCACGGGAGTCGCGCGCGCGATCGAGGGCGCGGCTCGCGTATCGTAGAGATGTGAGCGGCGTAGAGATCTGAGCGCGATCCAGCCCCTATCTCGCCCCACACGTCTGGATCACCGCCGGAGCTGAATCACGAGAAGGGCCTGCGCCGCGCCCGATCGCAGCGACACGGCGATCGATCGCATCGCGCGCGATCTGGCGAGCCTCGGCGCGCAGGTCCGCAAGCACATCCCGCGCGAGCGATGCGCCGGGCTGGCAGGGCACATCGGCGACTTGGTCCGGAATCGCCGACGCATGCGGTACATGCGCGAGACTCGCGCCGCGTAGGGATCCGAACGCGTTCCAGCCCCCCTATCCGGGTCTGGATCGCCTACGGAGCGCTCGCGAGACTGTTCCGGAGACGCGGAAGCGGTATCTCCAGCGTGCAACAGCGACGCAGCACGACACGGGCTTGGCGGCCCGAGGAGATACCCAGGCGGAGACTACCGCAGCGGAGGCGCGTGAACCGACGCGGAAAGTAATGGCGAGCCTGTGGCGGCATTGGACGGCGCGATGGAGGAGCTGCGCGGCAGTGGATTCGACACGAATGAGGCGACCGCGCTGGCGTTGACGAACGAGCTGGCGCGGCGGTGGTGCGAGGCCGA
>JAIOQA010000533.1 GCA_021413675.1 Deltaproteobacteria bacterium
GACGCGCCCGTCGTCGCCGACCAGCAGGTTCTGCGGCTTGACGTCGCGGTGCACCAGCCCGGCGGCGTGCGCCGCGGCGAGCCCGCGCGCGGCCTCGGCGAACGCCCGCGCGATCGCGTCGACCGCGCGCGGCGTCGCCAGCCATGCCGCGAGCGTCTGGCCGCGCACGAACTCCATCGCGAAGAACACGCGCCCCTCGGCCTCGCCCACGTCGTAGACCGGGACGACGTTGGGATGCGCGAGCCGGGCCAGCGCGCGCGCCTCGGCCAGCAGCTGATCGCGGTGCGCGCCGCCGAGCTGCTCCTCGGGCAGCACCTTCAGCGCGACCTTGCGATCGAGCACGCTGTCGTACGCCGCGTAGACCACGCCCATCGCGCCGGCGCCCACGCGCTCGAGCAGCGCGTAGCGCTCGATCGCGGGCAGCGCGATCGGCGCGAGCCGCACCGGCGCCTCGGTCGGCTGATCGTCGGGCAGCGCCGTCGTCGTCACCGCGGCGAGTGTAGCGTCAGAGCTCAGCGACTGTTCGAGGCGCTGACCAGCCGGTTGTACAGATCGACGAGCTGCGGGGTCGAGCCGTTGATCGTCGTCGAGCCGCGCGCGAGATCCTCGCGCTCCGACGCGGTGTAGCCCGTGCCCTCACGCTTGCGGCGCACCAGATCGAGCGCCGCGGTCAGGTAGTAGCGCGCCGCGCTCTGGAGCTGGACCACGCCGGGGATCTTCGGTTGTGCGGTGTCGGCGATCCGCGCGTCGAGCTCGTGGAGCGCGGTGCCCAGCTCGTCGACCCTGGCGCTCAGCGCCGCGAGATCGAGCGCGTCGAGCGGCGCGTCGGCGAGCGTGACCACGTCCTCGGCCACCAGCATCAAGCGCGCGACCAGGTACTCGCCGCGATCGCGCGGGTCCTTCGCGAGATCGGCGAGGTGCGCCTCCTTGCGCGCGCGGTTGCGGGCCGCGACCACCTTGCGCAGCGCCTCGTCGGCCGCCGCGAACCTCGCGAAGCCATCGATGAGCCGGGGATGCAGCTCCTTGCCCTTGGCGGCGCCGTCGTCGTGGTTGCGCTTCTCGGCGTAGTAGTCGCTCGCGTCGTTGACGATCGGCACCAGCGAGGTGACGGCGGCGACGTAGGCGCTCGCCGCCGCGTCGAGGTCGGGATCCGCGGGCGTGAGCGCCGCCGCGGCCTCGAGCGCGGGCGGACAGTCCTCGAACGCGACGCGCCCGACGTAGACCGTCATCGCCGCGGTCGGGCTGGTGGCGGCGGGGACGGTGCGCGCGTAGCCCTCGCGCGCGCGATCGACGTTGGCGGACAGGCCGTTGATGCACGCGATCGCGGCGCGGAGCTTCTGGTCGCGCGCCTGCGCGGCGGCGTCGACCGCGGGCGCGGGCGGCGGTGCGGCCTCGACCGTCGCGCTCCCCGGCGCGGGCGGCGACTTCTTGCAGCCGGCGAGGGCGACCGCGGACACGAGGAGCCAGAGCAGGCGAGATGAACGCGCGATGGGAGGGGCTTGCACGGCGATCGGCTCAGCAAGCGGCGGACCAGCGCGCGCCGTCGCGAATCACGGGCGTTCTCACGCCGCCGCCGCGACGGGTCGCGCCGCGCGTGCGCAAGCTGCGCCGCGCTTGCTCAACGCCTCGGCGGGTGTGGCACGATGCCGCCATGTCCGAGCAGTCCGCGGACGACGTCACCACGATCGCGGCGACCGGCCCCGCGGGGCCGCCGCGTCGGCGCTCGCTGCTCGCGATGCGCGGCGATCTGATCGATGCGTTCCCGCTGCCGCTCGAGGGCGCGGTCACGGTCGGCCGCGGCAGCGGCTGCGAGGTGCGGATCGACGCGCCGTCGCTGTCGCGCCAGCACCTCCGCCTCGAGATCGTCGCGGGCCAGCTCCGGGTCACCGATCTCGACAGCGCGAACGGCACGCGGGTCGGCGGCGCGCCGCTGGTCGCGCAGCGCGCCGCCCTGATCTCGGCCAACGACGTGATCATGGCCGGCGACGTCGAGCTGGTGGTCCAGGAGATCCGCGCGAGCGATGGTGCGCCGCGCGCGTCGGCCCCGCGCGCGTCGGGACCGGTCGCGCACGACGGCGCGGCGGTGGTGATCGATCCCGTGATGCGCCGCCTCTACGATCTCGCGGCGCGGCTCGCGCGCGGCCAGATCGGCGTGCTCATCACCGGCGAGACCGGCGTCGGCAAGGAGGTGCTCGCGGAGTTCGTGCACAAGGCGTCGCCGCGGGCGGCGGGCCCGCTGGTCCGCGTCAACTGCGCCGCGCTCGCCGACGCGCTGGTCGAGGCCGAGCTGTTCGGCCACGAACGCGGCGCGTTCACCGGCGCGCAGCGCGAGCGCCGCGGCCTGCTCGAGACCGCCGATGGCGGCACGGTGCTGCTCGACGAGATCGGCGAGATCTCGCCGGCGGTGCAGGCCAAGCTGCTGCGCGTGATCGAGGATCGCCAGGTCACGCGGGTCGGCGCGTCGGTGCCGCGGCCGATCGACGTGCGGTTCCTGGCGGCGACCAACCGCGATCTCGAGGCCGATGTCGCGAGCGGGCGCTTCCGCCGCGATCTGTACTTCCGCCTCGCCGGCGCGGTCCTCGCGATCCCGCCGCTGCGCGCGCGGCCGCAGGAGATCGAGGTGCTGGCGCGGACGTTCGCCGCGACCGCGGCGGCGCGGCTCGGGCGCGCGGCCCCGCGCCTTGCGGAGGAGACGATCGCCGCGCTGCGCGCGCGCGCCTGGCCGGGCAACGCGCGCGAGCTGCGCAACGTGATCGAGCGCGCGGTGCTGCTCGTCGATGGCCCGACGATCGAGGCCGACGTGCTGACGCTGGCCGCGGGCGGCGATGCGGCGGTCGCGGAGATGCCGGTGTCGGTGTCGGCGGCGGTCGACGTGGGCGCGACCGCGGGCGAGGACCTGCGCGACGAGCTCGCGCGCGTCGAGCGCGATCGGATCCTCGCCGCGCTCGATCGCCACGGCGGCAACCAGAGCCGCGCCGCGGTCGAGCTCGGGATGCCGCGGCGCACGCTGGTGAAGCGCCTCGAGGCCTACGGCGTGCCGCGCCCGCGGAAGCGCTGAGCGGAACCGAAGGTTCCGCGGCTCAGGGTCCGGATGAGATCGGGTCCGTCGTCCTCGACGGGGCCGATCGATCGAAGAAGAACCTGGAGGCGAAGCCTCACAGGTGCTGATCGACACGCGCGCGCGCGCGACTGGTCTGATGTCAGACCGGATCGCTAGGGTCGCGACCGTCATGCGGCGGGTGGATCACCGGCGGCTCGCGTTGCGCGAGGCGGGCGTGGAGCGGACCTACGAGGTCGAGCTCGCCGACGTCGGGGATGGTCGATTCGTCGTCAACACGCGGCAGGGCCGCAGCGGCGCGCTGCGCGACGGCACGCTCACGCCGAAGCCGGTGCCCGAGGCGCGGGCCCGCGCGCTGTTCGCGCAGGCGATCGCCGATCGCGAGACCGAGGGCTACCGCACGGGCGACGCGCCGCTCGTGGCCGCGCCGGTGGCGCTCGCGGCGCCGATCGTCGCGCCGTCCAACGCGGGACGGGCCCAGCGGTTGCTCGCGCGCCTCAAGCAGGGCGCGCACGGCGCCGGCTCGATCGAGCGCGTGATGTGGCGGGTCGGCGAGGTCGGCCTCCGCGATGCCGAGCCGATGCTGCTCGAGCTGCTCGCGGTCAAGCCGGTCGAGGCGCGCCGCCTGTTCGCCAACGTGTGGGCGCTGGGCCGCTGCGGCTCACCGCGCGCGCTCGAGGCGCTCGAGGCGCTCGCCGACAACGGCGCGATCGCGCCGCACGTGCGCGAGCTCGCCGCCGAGGCGGCGCTGCTGGTCGCGGGCGAGGGCGCGCGGCGTCGCCTGATCGCGGCGGCGCTCGCGTCGCTGCCCGAGGCGGCGCGCACCGCGCTGCGCAGCGGGACGATCGAGGCGCTCGCGAGCGCGTGCGAGCAGGCGATCGCGCGCGGCGATCAGGGCGTGCTGTCGCGGCTCTACCGCGTCGACGATCCGGGCGCGCGCGCCGCGCTGCTCGCGATCCTGGCGAGGGTCGCGCTGACCTCGCCGGCCTTCGCGTCGGTGCGCCGCATCTTCAAGGCGGCCGAGCTGCGCGGCGACGGCGAGGTGTTCGGGCTGATCGCGTGGCGCATCGAGACCACGCCCGCGGCCACCGCCTCGTACCCGCGCGGCGGCGTGGCCTTCACGCGCACGACCCGCCACTACCTGCGCCGCCGGGTCGCGCGCACGCTGCGCCGCCTCGGCCAGCTGGGCGCGGCCAGCTACGCGCCGATGGCGGTCGGCGTGCTGCTCGCCTTCCGCGACGCCGACGCGGTCGCGCCGCAGACCCGGCGCTATCATCAATACCGGCGGGCGCCGCGGTCGCTGGCCTGGGATCGCTACGCGCCGTACCTGGCGTTCAACCAGGTGCTGTTCGCCGCGAGCCCGCGCTTCGTCGCGGATCGTCACGGCCGCGCGTGGCGCTGCCGGCCAGGCGTCGAGCCCGGCGCCCCGGCGCCCGCCACGCGCGAGGAGGGCTTCCCGGCGCTCTGGGACGCGCAGCCGCAGGCGCTGCTCCAGCTCGCGACCGAGAGCGCGTGCGCGCCGGTCCACGACTTTGCGGCGCGGGCGCTGCGCGCGAACCCGAGCTTCACCGCCGGGCTCGACGACGCGATCGTGATCCGGCTGCTCGCGAGCCCGTACGCGCCGACCGCGGACCTCGGGCTCGCGCTGGCCGAGCCGCGCCCGCGCAGCCACGCGCTCCTGGTCGCGCTCGCGGACTGCGACCTCGCCCCAGCGCGCGCGCTGGTCCACGCCTGGCTCGACGCGCACCGCGCGCAGCTGATCGTCGACACGGCGTTGCTCGCGGCGCTGGTCGTCAGCCGCCACGTCGACAACCGCTGGCACGCGCGCGACTTCCTGCGCGCGGCCGCGCTGGCCGATGATGTCGCGCGCGTGCTCGTGACCCGGGTGATCGCCGCGATCCAGGATCTGGGCGCGACCGCCGAGGATGATGCGCGCGCCGGCGACGCCGCGACCGTGCTCCTGCGCGGTTTCGGCGCGATCGTCGCGACCCTCGGCGTCGACGTGATCCGCGATCTGCTCGCGCATCCGCTGGCGGCGGTCCAGGAGCTCGCGGCGGAGCTGATCGCCAACCACGCGACGCTGGCGACCGCGGTCCCCGATGATCTCTTGCTCGCGCTGATCGACTCGCCGCACCCGCGGGTGCGCGCGGTCGGCGTGCGGCTGCTCGCGCAGCTGCCCCTCGCCGAGCTCGCGGCGTACCCGGAGCTGTTCGTCGAGCTGTCGACCCGCGACGCCGCGGATCTACGCGGCCTGGTGCGGCCGCTGATCGCGCGGATCGCCGCCGAGGACCCGCGCTTCGGCGAGCGCGTCGCCGACGAGCTACGCCAGCTGCTGATGACGCCGCTGCCCGAGGGCGTGCCGGCGCACGTCGTGTCGCTCCTGCGCCACGAGCTGCGCGATCACCTGGGTGCGCCGGATCGCGACGACGTGCTGCGGTTGCTCGGCGCGCGATCGCCGCACGCCCAGGAGCTCGGCGGCCTTCTGCTCGAGCGGCTCGCGCCCGACGAGCTCACCCTCGCCGAGATCGTGCGCCTCGCGAGCCACGAGATCCGCGGCGTGCGCGAGGCCGCGTGGGCCTTGTGCCGCGGCTCGGTCGATCGCTTCCGCGCCGCGATGCCCGCGCTCGCCAAGCTGTTCGACGCGGCCTGGGACGACTCGCGGCAGTTCGCGGGCGAGTTCCTGGCGAGCGCGTTCCGCGACGAGGACTACACCGCGGCGATGCTGGTCACGCTGTGCGACAGCGTCCGGCCCGACGTGCAGCGCTACGGCCGCGATCTGATCGCGCAGCGCTTCCGCGAGGCCGACGGCGCCACCTACCTGCTGCGCCTCGGCGAGCATCCGGCCGCGGCGATCCAGCTGTTCGTCACCAACTACCTCGATCGCTTCGCGGCGGGCGACGCGGCCCGGCTCGCGCAGCTCGAGCCGTACTTCGTGCGCGTGCTGTCGCGGGTCAACACCGGCGCGGTCGCCAAGCGCCGCTGCCTGGAGTTCCTGGTGCGCGAGGGCACGGCGAGCGAGGGCTGCGCCGTGGTCGCGGCGCGGATCTTCGCGCGGCAGTCGGCGACCTGCTCGATCCGCGATCGCGAGGCGCTGCTCGCCGGGATGGTCGCGATCCGGCGCGCGTTCCCGCAGATCGCGCTGCCGATCCGGTCGCTGGAGGTCGAGCGCCGTGCGGTTTGAGCACGCCTACCGGCGCGGCTCGTCGGTCGCCGATCAGGGCGACCGCACGGCGATGTCGTTCTCGCCCGATCTGACCCGCGCGCCCACGTTCTTCCGCGGCGAGCTGGCCCAGCCGCTCGCGTTCCGCGAGGCGATGAGCGCGCTGCACGACGTCGTCGTCGCGGATCTGCGCTGGAAGCCCAAGGACAAGACCGCGTACCTGGCGTGGGCCGCGCAGCACGACGTCATCGACTGGCCGGCGGTCGACAAGCGGCGCGCGGCGCTGCACCAGGAGATCGGCACGATCGAGACCGAGCTGCGCGCGCTCATGCGCCGGCGCGACTCCCGGTGGAACGGCTTCAACCGGGCCAAGCGGGCGTATTTCGACTACCTCTACAACCGCGACCGCGACGCGTGGATCGTCCTCGATCCGGTGATCACGGTGCACCCGGATCAGATCTTCTTCGAGTGCTTCAGCCAGGACGAGTCGAGCTACGGCCGGCTCGCGTGCAGCTACGAGGTCTTCCGGCAGCTCGGCGATCGCGCCAACGGCACGACCAACGTCGACTACTCGCAGGGCCTGTACGACGAGTTCCAGAAGATCCGCAGCTACAAGACCACCGCGCTCGAGATCGATCCGTCGGGGTTCGGCGTCGAGACCTCGATGGAGCCGGCCTACAAGGAGGTCAAGATCGACCTGCCGGACAGCTGGGTCCGCGGCTTCCTGCAGGTGAGCGCGGCGATGACCCTGCCGGCGGTCACGTTCGATCTGCACCCGATGGATCTCCACAACCTGTGCTTCGTGCTGCGGCGCAAGCGCGAGCTGGTGGGGCCGCGGTCGCTGCGCTGGCGGCTGTCGCCGGGCAAGCCGGTGCGGGTCGCGTTCGATCCGTGGGGCTTCGAGCAGGCCTGCCCGCGCTCGATCTACGCCGGCGATCGCGAGGTCGAGATCCGGGTGTGGGGCCGGCGGCGGCTGCACCTGCTCGAGCGGCTGGTGCCGATCGCGAAGAAGTTCCGCGTCCACCTGCTGGGCGGCGGCATGCCGAGCTTCATCGTCGCCGATCTCGGCGACCTGTCGTTCACGCTCGGGCTCTCGGGCTGGACCGCCAACGACTGGGCCGACAGCGGCAACTTCGATCTGCTGGCCGCACGCGAGGACGTCGACGAGCTCACGCGGCGGCGCGTGCTCGAGGCGCTGCGCGCGGTCTGGGTCGACGATCTCGGCGCGCTGTCGTCGAGGCTCGGGCTCGACAGGAGCGTGGTCGCGAGCGCGCTCGGCGGCTGGGTGCAGGCCGGGCGCGCGATCTACGATCTCGATCGCGGCGTGTACCGGCTGCGCGAGCTGTCGCGCGAGCCACTGCCGGTCGAGCAGCTGCGCTACGCGAGCCCGCGCGAGGAGGAGGCGGCGCGGCTGTTCCACGCCGGGCCGCTCGCGGTCGACGTGCGCGAGCTCGCGGGCGGCGCGGTCGAGCTGGTCGGATCGATCAAGGACCGCGGCAAGGCCCACCCGGCCACGCTCACGATGGACGGCGATCGGCGGATCGTCGACGCGAGCTGCACGTGCAACTTCTTCCAGCAGCACCGGCTGCGCAAGGGGCCGTGCGCGCACCTGCTGGTGCTGCGGCTCGCGCACCAGCGCGGGCTCGCGCGGATCGTGATCGCGTCGGCGGAAGCAACGGCGGAGGCCGCGAAGGCCGCCGCGGCCGCGCCGGCGACCGCGAAGACCGCGCCCGCGGCGAAGCCGTCGAGCGCGAGCGCGACGCCCGCTGCTCCCTCGAGTCCGGC